>DGWW01000288.1 GCA_002395385.1 Myxococcales bacterium UBA4248 | reverse complement strand
TTTCCCGGCTGTTCGTTATTGCCTGGTTGCTCATTATTTCCCGGTTGTTCGTTATTGCCTGGCTGTTCGTTATTGCCTGGCTGTTCGTTGTTTCCCGGCTGTTCGTTATTGCCTGGTTGTTCGTTATTTCCCGGCTGTTCGTTATTTCCCGGTTGTTCGTTATTCCCCGGTTGTTCACTGTTTTGCGGTGTGCCTGCCTCGCCCGGTTGCTGTGTATCTCCTGAGTCATGCGTCGAATCATGTGCGCATGCATTCACGAACAGCATGCATGAGAATAGAACTGCGAGTTTGCTTTTCATAAGATAAATACCGTCAATGAAATATTATATGAAGGTAGGATGGCCAGTTATTGAGTGAGCCCCAAAGAATCACATTATGATGTTAGCATAGATTTCGCACAATTCCTATGAGGAGATTAATTTATTAATTATCTTCAGACCAATACGAGCGACTTTGGGGGGATCGGTCATCGTCGCATCTGGTGTTCAGTTCCACGGAACGTTTCTATTTTGTGTGCGTGGCTATGCCTGTGGCATACGCCACGCACGCTCGCCTATTGCCTTCGGCAATACGGTTCGCAACTTCGGCATTTTGTTTGTTTAGCCATATGTCGGAAAAATGGGATTTACTTGGATTGAAGGGGAAAATTTGTTTTGAGATAGTTCAGAATCTCGTCATAACTGAGTGAATTCAGTATGGTGGCGGCTGCACAGTCAAGCTCTTCATTTTCGGCATCGGTCATGGTCAGCATAGTCCAGGTATTCATCGTCGGATAGGTGGCAAGGTAAGCATTGATATCGGTGCTGGTTACCGGTTTCGACTGGATGATATGGTGGAGATGGTCGCCGAGATAGCCTGTATTGCCCGACCATGTGATTTTCTGATTTTGCGGCAAGTCTGTGGTAAAACGAAATACCCGGAAAGCACTGACAGAGATATTGTTTTTTAGAGAAAGTTTCGTTGCGTTAACACCTCCGAATTTTCCGAAAGTATAATCGCCGAACCACCCGAAAGTATAATCGCCGAACCACATCGTTTTGGAGGAATCGTTTGAGCCCCGATCTGTATTTCCCCATCCTTTCCCTGCAAATACCGAATAATTGTTATAGACTTCGATGCTCATGTTATCGTTTGCATTGTGTGACCATAATTCAAAAGATGCACTGCTTCGAATAATGATATTGTCGTGAATCTTATTGCCGGTATATGAACCATCATTGCCCTGGAATGTTATTCCGGAATCGAAAACGTTTCGGATGAGGTTGTGATAGATATCATTATTTTTGTTGTCCTTTGCGCTGGATGTGCCCCAGATTTCAATACCGTTGCCATAACGCGTTGTACTATTAGCGGGATTTTGTATGGATCCGCCGATATCCGTTATGACGAGATCGTGAATTTTGCTGGATGTCAGAGGGAAAGTGGCGTTTCTAACGCCATGACTGCCGGTATCTCTGACGTGTATGCATGAAATATCGGTATTGCTGTTAAGCTGGACTGCAATAATGTTTGGAGCCAGAATCAGTGTTCCATAGGATTTGTAAGGATTATCGTCTGAATAGATATAAAGGTATTCGTTCTTACCAAAATAATCGAGAGGATCTTTGAGTTGGGCGAGTTCGCTTCGAACACGGCCATGGATCTGACCATCAGGCGTTTTGATAAAACCGATGTTATAGTCTTTTGCGTCAGTTCCTTTATATCCGCTGTAAGACCCAGTATTCTTGAGATTGACGCGCCATATATGGGTATCGGTTTTTTCCCAGGCTTTTGCAGAATCGATGACTTTTGCCGGAGTGACAACAGGTAGAGCGCCATCACCATATGCACTGATATAGATGGGCGATTTGATGCCTGGTTCCGTTTCGATTTTCAGTTGAGTATAATAAATATCTCCCGATTTGAGCAGGATTTGATCGCCGGCTTTAAACTTTTTGGAATTGGCGGTTTCTATCCCCATGGGAGCCTTGGGATCGGTTCCCTTTGTCGAAGTGCCCGATGCACTGACATAGTACTTTGTACCCGATGTGTTGGGAACCTTGAATGTACAACTGACGACCGGAGGCTTCTGATTGTCTCCCGATTTCTGACATGTATCTGGAGTACATGGCGTATTTTGGATTATCGACATGCTGTGGCTGCAGTTCAGGAAAGACTCTATCCCTTTTTCTTCCATGTAATGGAGATTTTGGGGATCATCGACAAAGACTCTGTCATTTTTCTCATCGTAGCCATAGACCAGAATCGTGCGTTTTGCTCCCCAATAGGATGATTTGCCGCATCCTTCTTCGGCTGCGACATACCAGCCATTTTTAAAGGCTTCCTGCATTTTTGCCTTGGCATTGCTGCGGACAGCGGCATCGTTTGTCGTATTGCTGCCGCCGTTCATTCCTTTTTTATTATCCAGATACTCGCATTCGAGCTGGTATTCGTTTTGGACCAGCTGACATATGTAATCGGCGGAGTTTCCCAAATAGGTATCAACTTTATTCGCGACCACGTCGGGAGTCACGGACGTGCTTTTGATGGATGACACTGCATTTGCGACTGAAACGGGAACACCGCCGGCACTTTCGACCGTTCCGACAGTACAGACTTTAGTATCCTTCCAGTTTTCGTTTTTTTGATAATAATTGGCTGTGGCAGGCGACGAATAATCCAATGCGGGAATTTCCAGATCGTTCGTGCGTTGAACATGCATTCTATCGATATAACCTTCATCCTCATTATACCGGACGAGCCATTTTTCGCCAACGGACCCAATGATATCGATTTGCGCGTCTTTGGGGACAGCTGCAACGATTTGCGATGGTTCGTTTTCACGATCTACAAATAAATCCTCATTTGGGAATGTATCCTGCGGCGTACGGTGAAGCGGAATTTCTGTCAAATCGGAGTGCTTTTCGTCGGGGACGACGCGTCCCTGTGGGAGTGTGCCAGCAATTGTTGTTTCACAGGCACTCATATCCAGTGTGCAATCTGCATGGCAAGCAAACGCCTTACCTTCGGGGAGATGCATGCCTTCCGGGCAGTCTGCCGTTTCGCGGATCTGACTGCCATCGCATATTTCGCCCTCGTCAAGGCTATCGTTGCCACATGATTCTTGTGATGCGTTCGGCATACATGCATCCGTATTCAGGGAACAGTCTGCATTATAATACGTCCGACTCGTCTGAGCAGGCAGACAGCAATGCAAATGTTAGCATTGCACACCATTTTAATCTGTTTGAGTTATGGGAAGTATCTTCATGCCTTGCGCCGGATTTCTGTAAAATCTTTTCAAAACCTGAAAAAATCAATTGAGCCATTGTACACCTCCATCACCACAGACAGATTAATTTTAAGTGCTTTTAATACGCATGTCGAGCTTTAATCATAGGCTTCGATTCATACTTTCGAATGCTCACGACACGAAATCGAGACGCGTATTGAGGCGCGCAGCGCTGAAATAGCGGCGAGCCGGCGCGTATTGAGCCATAGGGCGAGATAGCGGCGGGGCAGAAAAAATAGAAGAGTGTGAAAATTATATCTCATCGCGCCACCAGGGCTCATCGGCGATGGGGGCGTGAATGTCAATGATTTGACCGATTTGAGGTGTCAGCAGATGGTATGGTTTGCCGCGTGAATTATTATATATATTTTCGAGCGGTTCATACCATGTATGCACAGATAATTTGAATTTTGCGTGATGATACGTCAATACATGGGTCGGATGGAGTTCATCAATGGCATTTGAGAGTTGCTGCGGCAAAAGATGAATGGCTTTCCAGCCTTCGTTGTATTGGCCGTTTTCCATGATGGCGAGGTCGACATTGGGATATTTTTCGGCGAATTTGCTGAAGCGGTCGTCATAGCCACCGTCGCCCATGACGAATATCTTTTTTTTGCCATCGATGAGGTACGATGCCCATAAGGTTTTGTTGCCGCCGAGGCGGCCCGAAAAATGCTGTGATGGCAGGCAGTGAATGGTCATGGTGGGATTGACCGTCCAGTCTTCGTTCCAGTCGAGCTCGTGAATTTTGGCTGGATCATAGCCCCAGTATTCGAAATGCTGACCGATGCCGAGGCCACAGACCACATGTCTGACGCGGTCCCTGATGGCTGAAACGGTTTTGTAATCCAGATGATCCCAGTGGTCGTGTGTGATGATAAGATAATCAATATCCGGAATATCATCCGGGGAATATACATTTGTTCCGCGGAATGGTTTCATCATAACAGAAACCGGGAATCCGCTTGTCAGAATGGGATCGAAGAGATATCGCACACCGTCGAGCTGTATATAAACCGTCGAATGTCCGAGCCATACGACGATATCGACGTTTCGGTCGAGCGCGCGCAAATCCGTTTTGACAACCGGAAGCGGATGTGCGGGAATGACATCGGGATGTTTGCCAAACAAAAAGTCAGCAATTCCAGAGCCTTCTTCGGAGTCGTTCATCACGCTCTCGATCGGCGTCAGATTGACGAATTCTCCTTTTTCGGCATTGAAATGCGGGGATTGTCGGATGCGATCGAGCCGTTCTCCTTTTGGGGTTTGTTCGATTTCGCGCCAGACGGCACATCCTGGATAAATCAGATCAAGTATGAGTAGAACTAAGACGATTAAGAGTATTTTTTTTGATCATTGAGTTACCCAGAAGAAGCACATCCCCACAATTTAATTTACGTGATAATTCTGATAATACAACCAAAATCGATGTGGTTTCGAAATGTATCCAGTTCGTTTGCCGTATGTATTTGTGGTGATGATGATGCGCATTGAGGCAGAAAAACTCAGCGTGATTGATACGGAAACATGAAAAGATTGCGTGCATTGCAAGGGACTGATAGAATTTAAGCGGGATTTTTGGGGGGATTGGATGATATTATATTTGGATACGATAGGTTATGCGACGAAGTGGAAAAAGCGGTTTGGAGCCCGGAACTCCGGTCTATGTTGGGGAACAGCGCTCAGAACGCGTACAGATCGATGTGATGCTCTACAACGAAGAACATTTCGAGGAACATAAAAATGTCAATGTTGAGACGCTTAAGCAATTGAGTGATGCACCGGGTATCGTTTGGGTCAATGTCGTTGGTGTTCACGATGTCGAGGTTTTGCGGCAGGTCGGTGACATTTTTGACATTCATCCACTGACCATCGAAGATATTGCCAATACCGATCAGCGTCCCAAATACGAAGATTATCCGAGCTATCTGTTCTGCGTACTCAATATGGTTCAATATGATGAAAAAGTACAGGAACTCGCGTTGGAGCATTTAAGCATCCTCATGGGTGAGGAGTATATCGTTTCATTTCAGGAAGTGCCAGGCGATGTTTTCGATGGGGTACGCGAGCGTCTTCGACAAAACAAAGGCAAACTGCGTACATCCGGCAGCGATATGGGCATGTATTCACTCATCGATGCCATCGTCGACGGCTACTTTATTGCACTCGAAAAACTCGGTCTTGGTATCGAAAAATGCGAAGATGCGCTCTTTGTCAATGCAGAAAAGATCAATCTCGAAGAAGTTCATGGTTTTAAACGTGAAATTCTCGATTTTAGAAAGAGCGTCTGGCCGCTCAGAGATGAAGTCTCCATGCTCGAAAAGACAGATTCTGAACTGATTACCAAAGAAACCCGCATGTATCTGCGCGATGTTTACGATCATGTCATTCAGGTACTCGATATGATCGATTCGTATATTAATATTTTGGGCAGCATTCACGATACCTATCTGTCTTTGTCGAGCAACCGCATGAACGAAATCATGAAGGTACTGACGACAATTGCGACAATTTTCAATCCTCTGACCTTCATTGTCGGCGTATATGGCATGAATTTCGACAACATGCCCGAGCTGCACTGGACTTATGGATATGCGGTGGTTTGGAGCGTGATGATCGTGGTTGCCATCGGGTTGATTGTGATATTCAAAAAATCGAAATGGCTGTAGTCAATTAGCAATTGATAATTAACAATTGATAATTGAATGATAAATAGTTGGATTCGATATGCTCTGGAGAGAATGCTAATTGATATCTAACAATTGATTGGTAAATCGTAAAAAGAAGTTCTTTCTTCGGAAAAAAATTATCCATTATCCATTATCCATTATCAAATATCAAATATCAAATATCAATTATCAAATATCAATTATCAATTCCTTTTTCTCCGGAGCAATGCATAAATAAAAATCGGTGCGCCAATGATTGCCGTCACGACGCCGACGGGAATCCAGGCGAGACGTTCCAAAATGCGCGAACAGGTATCGGCGAGTATTAAAAAAGAGGCACCCAACAGTGCAGACAGTGGCAGCAGACGACGCAAATCGGCACCATATAAATGCCGGATTGCATTTGGTATGATGAGGCCGATAAAACCAATCGGGCCGCAAATCGCAACGACCAGTGAGGTTGCAATGCCTGTGGCCAAAATGGCGAGTGTGCGCGTTTTGGGGACGTGGACGCCGCGTGTGGCTGCCAAATCGGCGTCGACACTCATTAGATTGAGTGGTTTACTGATCGCATACATGCCAATGAGTGCTGCCAGAATAAAGGGCATTGAAATAAACGAAGAATAACCGACGATTTCGAGGCCGCCGAGCTGCCAGCGCATCATTTGGTGCGCAGTGAGCGGCGTAGCGAAAGCCTGTATGATAAGTCCTGCTGCGCTGCAAAACATCGAGACAGCCACACCTGCCATCAGGCAGGTGATGGGTTGGCGCAGCCCTGTGCGCGAAGTGAGTATCAGAACGACGGCCATGCATAGTAAACCGCCGGTACAGGCTGCAATGGGCAAACTCCAGAGTGCTGCGATCCCGACCTGTATGGCTGCCATTGCACCCAGCGAGGCACCACTCGCTATACCCAAAGTATAAGGTGTAGCAAGGGGATTCTGAAAGAGTGATTGTAGGACGCCGCCGACCATCGAAAGCGTTGCTCCCGCAATAGCGCCCCACAACACGCGTGGAATGCGTAGATTTATAAAGATATCACTATTGTCGAATGGGGTAGACCAGGATGCGCCGAAAAATGGACATATCATAAGAATAATTATGGACGCGATGATAAACCAGAGCCAATTTAAATGTTTTGGGGGCGCAGGCTGCTTCGTTTCCTGGAAGGATTGTTTTTCCTGAATTTTGGCGCGTTCAAGCGTGCAGAATCGCTCAAATGCTGGTGCAGGCATTTCGTATGCTGTTGCAAGCAAATCCGCATTGGGCAAGCCCGATTCGTGGAACAGGCATTCACCTGCTTTCAATAATAGACAATCGTCGGCGTATCGTGCGGCCTGTGTCAAATCATGCGTCGTCGAAATGATGGTCATACCTGTCGCTTTAAGTTGTGCAACGGCCTGACAAAACAATTCGGCATGCTTCAAATCGAGTGCAGAGGTTGGTTCATCGAGCAATAACACTCTGGCATTTTGAACGAGTGCCGAAGCCAATACACAAAGTTGCAGCTCACCGCCCGAAAGTGTATCGAGGCGGCGGTCGGCATACGATGTGAGCCCAAGTTCCTCAAGTGCTTGTGTGGTGCGCGCTTGAAGCATTTTATCTGGCTCGAGTTTTAACCATGCATACGCACCCTGACAGACAAATTCCCAAACCGTGAGTGCCGGAACGGCTTCGAGTCGTTGCGGTACATAGGCAATGAGCCGCGCACGTTCTGTCGCGGTCAACTCGGCGAGCGAGCATTCATCCAACCGAATTTGGCCATTTGTCGGCATTTCGAGGCATGCAAGTAGTCTGAGCAGTGTCGATTTTCCTGCGCCATTCGGCCCGATGATGAATGTCCATTTGCCTGGCTCGAAGGTGTGCATGAATGGCTTGAGCACAGGCTTGCCGCCATATTTTTTGCAAAGTTGATCAATTGTAAGCACCTTTATCTTTTCCATTGGTGTTTGCTGTCATTATCCTATAAACAAGAATGACCGGGATATGGTATTCCGGCAACTGGATAATACTTTGAGGAGAATCCAATGAGCAAGTATGTATGTGATCCCTGTGGTTATGAATATGATCCCGCCGTCGGCGATCCTGATAGCGGCATTGCCCCGGGAACGGCGTTCGAAGACCTTCCCGATGACTGGGTTTGCCCCGTCTGTGGAGCAACGAAAGATATGTTTTCCAAATTGGATGATTAATGGTTTATGGGGCGTTCCTATGCGCTTTGCGCATACGGAACGCCTGCGCGCCTATTGCCTGCGGCAATACGGTGCGCACGATTTTTATTGATTGCGTTTTTAATAGTATTTCTATGGATAGAAAAATAGAAACTCAATATTCCAAGGATGAAGCGCTCCCTCTATTGGAGGACACCCTTCCGACACCTCGTTCGCTTGAGGAAAAATATCAGTTTGTTCGGGAAATCGGTCATGGCAGTCAGGGGCGTGTCTATCTTGCAGAGCGATTAAGTGATCATAAAAAAGTTGTCGTCAAGCAGCTCAACATCGGGTCGGTCAAAAACTGGAAAGAATATGCACTTTTTAAGCGCGAGGGAGAGGTTTTAGCTTCGCTGCATATCGATGGGGTGGCTGAGTTCTATGATGCCATGGAGTGCCTTCAGGATGAACCGCCCTGTGCCTATATTGTTCAAGAGTATATTCCGGGAAAGTCAGTTCAGGCTCTGCTCAATGAAAACTGGCATTTTACTGTCTATGAATTTTACGATGTTGTATTGCAGATATTGGATATTCTTGAGCAGCTTCAGAAGCACATTCCGCCCATTATTCATCGGGATATCAAGCCTTCGAATATCATTTTGGTACCCAAAACGCGTGGTTATAAGGCGTATTTGATCGATTTTGGGGCTGTAGCTAACCCGCAGGTGCAGGGTGGTGGTTCGACAGTTGCCGGTACTTTTGGGTATATGGCTCCAGAACAGCTCATGGGTGCGCCCGTACCAGCAAGTGATATCTATTCTTTGGGGGCATTGGTCGTGCATGTTCTTTCGGGGGTATCGCCTGCAGATATGCAGGTAAAAGATTTCAGGCTGATATTTGAACCTGTGGTTCAGTCATTGCCACACCCTGTTGTCGAAGTTTTAAGGAAAATGCTCGAGCCGAAGGCCGATGAACGACTGAGTGATATCCATGAAATCAGAATGGCGTTTGAACAGTTTCGCAAAGGTCAAAATGATCTGAATATTCCAAAATCAGGCAAAGAAAATACAAAGTGGACGAAAGATGCCTATTTAAAGAAACTGCAGTCCGTAACGGATTATGGGGCTGACGGCAATATCGAATTGTGGGCAGCTTTGCCAGGTAATATTGATGAAAGCTTTATCGAAGATTATGTGAATCAAACGATGAATCTCGATGCACTGGGCATTGCTGATTTAAAAAAAACATGCGACTATAAGAATATTGCATCAAAAATTTGGAATGGTTTTAAAATATGTTTATATAATGTCGTTATATTTCCCTTTTATAGTGTTGTGAATTTAACTACTTTTTTGGCTTTAATTATTATTATAGTAATGAGTTTAATTCCATTTGTTTGGCCATATATCATAAAAGATCAATATGTGACAGATAATGCGGTGGTTGACGGAGATAGGCATTTGTGGGAATTGATATATAAATTTAGTTGTATCTTCAATTTGCTTTGGATTGCTTCTTTGTTGTGTTTCTTCTTTCATGAATTTTTGCCATCATTCGCTTTGGTATCGGCGATTGTTTGTACCTGTATTTATATTTTACATATTGCACATATTACTATTCAATATGATACTCATCTCACTAAGGGTGATCATACTATATATTTGAAAAAGATGAATTACACCTCAGAGTTTAAAGCAAAATCTGAAGCTATCATTAATTATTTACAAAGAGACAGCAGCACGTCAAAGTGGTTAAGTCATGCAAGAAAAAACATGGCAACGATTATAGCTATTGAATATGAACCTGTTGAGGATGTGTTTGTTTATCGTCCCGATATAGCAAAGCCGGAATATACGGTTTATGGTGTTCCTTCGTTTAAGGTCACCTATTCATTTAATCCTCCGGACGATACAAAAGAAAAGGATTTACTTCATACGTTTATGACGCACCGCGATCCGACTGGCTTCTTAAAGGTAGGTGATCCGCTGCCGATATTGTATGCAATCGAGCGTAATAATGATACTCGCCAAGAGACAGTCCGGAGTATGCCTTTCCCTTTGGTGTGGAAAGGGCATCTTTACGCAGATGAGGTGATGCCTTTTTCCATTGCGCCCATCCGGCCAAAGTTTGAATGATAAAGGCTCAGTTGTACAAAAATGGATATCTTACCAAAAGGACAACGATTTCACGTGATCAGTGGTCGACAAAATGACATTTTCTGTCTTGCCTTCTGCCCCGGTTTTGCCATGTCACGGGCGACCGTAATTACGCCCGGGGCTGAACAGTTACGAAATACTTATTGCTGGCTCGAAAAGACATTGCCATCGTTATGAGTGAACGAATAAGTCACGCGTTGATTGGATGAGCAGTCTTTTTTGCCATCTGTGCATGCATTCTTTTTGCCGGGATTTTCGCCGCCATTGCATCCATAGGTATTGTGGGCAATCGAATAGATACCTTTGGATGCGTTGTTGGAACCGATGAGCAGAAGTTTTTTTGATTTTTGGTGATATCCTATGACGAGTTCGACATGTCCATTCAATCCCCAGACATCGCCGGCTTTGCCATCTGCTCTATTCTCAAGCTGACGATAGCCATCATTGCCGTTTTTGCAATAGTTCTGAAGGGATTTGGCACCATTTTCATGTTTAGAAATCAATCCGACATTTTGAAGGACTGACGTCACAAAGTTGGCGCAGTGATTGTTATAATCCCCATAAACATTCGCCAGGTAAGGCAATATGGGATCGTGTGTTTTAAAATCGAAGGTGCAGAGCTTTGCATCGTCGCTATAAAGATAGATCTCGGCAAAATCGATGGCTTTGCGATTGGGATACTGATCACCTGCATCCATGAGGTCTTCGGCGGTAATCCAGGCAGACTGTCCTTCAAAATTTTCATGGACGATGCGATATTTGGTGTCACCTTTTTCGGCGACTTTGACTTTGGTAAATTGTTTTAACTCGCCAAGTTTTTTACCATTCTCGTCCGATACAGGGGTGGGGGAGAGCATGACGTAATAACGATGCAGGCATTGTCCTTGTTCGCAAGTATCGCCCGCTTCACATGTGTGACCGCATGATCCGCAGTGATTGAGATCGCCGGCCAGTGCATCAATTTCGCAGCCATTGGCCAGATTGCCATCAGCATCGCAGTAGGCATCGGCACAGGCATCGCACGAAGCCAAATGCAGTTTAGTAAGGTTGAGGCATGTTTCACCGCAGAGTGTTTCGCCTTCGGGGCAAAGGTCGGTGCAGTTGCCGCTTTGGCAGGTCTGGTCTTCATTACAGGTGATGCCGCAGCCGCCGCAATTGTTGACATCATCCGTCATGGCATTGACTTCGCAGCCATTGCTTAGAGCATCGTCATTGTTGCAAAATCCCGCTAAGCATGTATCGCACGATTCCAAATTGAGTTCAGCAAGGTTGAGGCATTGATCGCCGCATTCGGTCAAGCCATCGTCGCATTTTAAGACGCAGGCACCCTCGATGCAGACGCGAGGGGCCGTACAGTCCGGATCACAGGTCTTCGGATCTGGCTGTTCTAAAGGATCCTGCGGGTTTTCGGGTATTTGGGGATTATTCTCTTCGTCGGTTTTGGGCGGATTCCCCGAAGATGTGCTCGTCCCATCCGAGGTGCTTGGGGTGTCGTCCTCCGAAGGCGCGGTATTGATGATATCGTCACTGGAACAGCCAGAGTATGCAAAACATATTATCACAAATGGAAGAAGAAACTTTTTCATAGTTTTCTCCATATTGAATTATTGAATTTTGGATTCGATCGCTTTGAATTCTTTGACGAGATCCTCTGGATTACCAGCGACCTCAATATCCTTTTGTGCAAGTGTCGTGCGCGATTTTGCACCCTTCAAGTCATTTGTCTCAAGTTTCTTCTTTGCGATGATCAGTTGTGTTTGAGCAGCCATTCGCAGAGCAACTTTTGAAGCATCGGTTCTAAAATCGTGAATGGCATCGTCGTAATAATTAAAGGCTCTTCTTTGCTTATCGCGAGCCCATTCGAGATCGCCGAGTCTGAGGTAGGCCATTCCGCGTTCGAACTTGAATTTTGTATTGTTATAGGCTTCGATTGCAGCTTCTGCTGCATCGCGGGCATCATCGTTTTCTGTTTCAATCAGGCTCGTCGTGTATTCGAGAATGCCTTTCCATACAGGACTGATTTTGGTGGCATTCTCTAAATGTTCGCGCATTTCTTTGAGGGCATTTTTACAGCCAGTGATGTCGTTTTTACGGCGTGCATTATCGGCCTGCAGCCACGAGATGACGACAGCCCATCCCTTTTTTTTGTCTATTTTCCCGGATTTTTCGAGTGCCTGCTGGAGATAGGTATTGGACTGTTCAATGTTGCCTTTGGCCGTCTCAAGCTGAGCTAGTCCACAAAGGCCGGAAACAGCTTTTTCGGCATCATCCTGAGTGCTCATTTCTTTTAAAAGCGTTTCGGCTTGAGCAATGTTGCCGCCATCCAAGGCTTTTTGCGGGGTCTCCTGGGCAAACGCATTGGGGGCAGCAAAGAGGAATAATGCTAATAGTGTTGGTAAATAAAATTTCATTGTTTTCCTCCTTTCTGTATCGTTAACAGGAATACCAAGGGCGCTATGACTATACCATTTTTGCTGTTTAAAAATGCAAAATAATGAATTGGTTCATTGCATTCGTAATTTGTATTTTATCGTTTGTATTTGGGCATATTCGGCCGTATTGCCGCAGGCAATAGGCCGAAAGGCGAGCCGTATGTGCAAAGCGCATAGGCGCGCCCCAAAAAATAATCATCAATATTTATTCAACCGTCACGGATTTGGCGAGATTGCGTGGTTGGTCGACATCATTGCCCAATAAATCGGCGATATGATAGGCCAACAATTGCAAATAGAGCACGCTGAGGAATGGCTGGACGATTTCGTCGCATTCGGGGATGGTGAAGGCGTGTTCCGAGACGCGTGTGAGCATGTCGTCGCCTTCGGTGACGATGCTGATGATGCGTCCGTTGCGGGCTTTGACTTCCTGCAAGTTGGAGAGTGTTTTTTCGTAAGTTGAGTTTTTGGGGGCGATGACGATGACGGGCAGGCGGTCGTCGATGAGGGCGATGGGGCCGTGTTTCATTTCGCCCGAGGGGTAGGCTTCGGCGTGAATGTACGTGATTTCCTTGAGTTTAAGTGCGCCTTCGAGTGCGATGGGGTAGTGCACATTGCGGCCGAGATAGAGGAAAGAGTTTGCGCGCAGGAGTTTGCGAGCCACGAGGCGTACGTCGTCCGAGGATTCGAGTATGGCTTCCATTTGGCTGGGGATGGCGCGCAGTGCATTGAGCAGATGGCGTGTGTAGTCTGCGTCGATCATGCCGAGTTTGCGGGCAAAATGGATGGCCAATAGAATGAGCGATGCCAATTGTGTGGTGAAAGCTTTGGTCGATGCCACGCCGATTTCGGGGTCAGCGCGCGTATAGAAGGTTGCATCGGAAGCGCGCGGGATGGTCGAATCCATGACATTGCAGATCGAGAGGATTTTGGCGCCGTGTTCGCGTGCGATTTTGAGGCAGGCATAGGTATCGGCGGTTTCGCCGCTCTGGCTGATGGCGATAAAACCATCATTCGGCGTGATGATGGGGTTTCTGTATCGGTATTCGCTGGCGACATCGACATCGACCGGAATGCGCGCGAGTTTTTCGATGAGATATTTTCCAAGCAAACCCGCATGATAGCTTGTACCGCATGCGACGATTTGCAGACGATGGCATTTTTCGAATTCAAGTTTATCGATGGCTTCGTCGATGTTGATGATGCCCTCATCCTCGAGAATGCGGCCGCGGAAGGTATCGGTAATTTTTTGAGGCTGCTCGTAGATTTCTTTGAGCATGTAATGGGGATAGCCCTGTTTTTCGGCGGCAGCAAGGTTCCATTGGATTTCTTTGACAGGGCGGTCGATTTTGCGATTGTCGAGATCGAAGATTTCGATGGTGTTGGCGGTAACGCGGGCAATATCGCCGTCATCGAGAAAGATAAACTGTCGGGAATAGGCCAATACGGCGGCCACGTCGCTTGCGACAAAGTTTTCGGCATCGCCTTTGGCGATGATGAGGGGGCTTTGCTGTCGAGCGGCAATGATTTCGTCGGGATGGTCTGCGCACAATGCGACGATGGCATACGAACCGCGTACGTTTTTTAGGGCTTTGCGCACGGCCTGTGCAAAATCGCCCTCGTAGGCTTCGGCGATGAGGTGGACGACGATTTCGGTGTCGGTCTCGGAGGTAAACTGGTGCCCGCGTGCGATGAGTTCCTGACGCAGTTCGAGGTAATTCTCGATGATGCCATTATGTACGATTGCGAATTTGCCGTATTTTTGAGGGTGTGCATTGGATTCACTTGGGCGGCCATGGGTTGCCCAGCGCGTGTGCCCGATGCCGGTATTGCCTCGTATGGGATCGACGCTGATCAGAGAAATGAGGTTCTCAAGTTTGCCATGTGCACGCCTAAGATCGATGTCGCCTTCGTGGCAGACGGCAATGCCGGCAGAGTCATATCCGCGATAGGCGAGTCTGCTCAGGCCAGCCTGAATGATTTGAACACAGTCCCTGTTTCCGATGTATCCGATGATTCCGCACATAGTATTCCTGGTGGGGATGAGATTGTTCCTAAGTGTAATGTTCTCGATCCGTGGGTTGCGCTTCGCTTATCCACGGTTAAGTTCTGTCGCCCCTTCGGGGCTTTGGAGGTGCCGCCCCTGTGGGGCGTGTCAGATCGTTCATCATTATGCATTATGCATTACTATTTATGCCGGTATCCTCTCGATTGTCCATAGACGCCGTATTTAGCCATTTCCTGAGCGGCGAGTTTTTCGACTTCGGATTGATATTCCTTGCTTTGGAAGTGTGCATTGGCAGCGTCTGACATGGGGATGATCATGCGAGCCGGCACCCACTTGTAGATGTTATCGCCGGCGGCAAGACCATTTTGAAGCATTTTGCTGGCCTGCTGCAAGTTGAATCCTGCAGTGAGTGCCTGTGCCACGCGGAATCTGGCTTCATCGTAGGGGGTTTCGAAGCATCCCTGGCCTTTGGCGAGAAAACAGACGTGGTAAAAGGCAGGATTAAAGCCGACGGCATCGAATTTGAGACGATCACAGATCATAAAGATGCAACCGATAATTTTGGGCAGGCATCCAAGACCTGGGTATTTCTGACCCGGTAGAAGCGGTCGTGATTCGGTGGGTTCGGCCAATGGGTTTTGGGAAAGCAGCCATTCGATCCATAGCAGACGCATTCCGGAGAGGAATTTTTTTTCATCCAGGATGCATTCGATGAGAAGCAGCTTTTTTTGTTCATCGGCATAGAGGCGAATGGCCTGTCCATTGGGATGGTCGAGTTCCAGTTCGAGTATGGGTGATAGAAATCCGAGTTTGTGCAAATGTTCGAGAACACCGGTTTTTTCGAGGGAGCATTCGATGCCGTATTTGGTGTAGAAATCGAAGAGCCTCGTTCGCTTCATGGGCTGCATGAAGTCACTGAAAATGTCGAGATCATCGGCATCATTTGTGAGATCGTGCATGGGCATTGCTCTGGAAACTCGCTTGATGGCGCTGATGAGCCGTTCATTGTCGGATTCGATGGGCTTTTCGAGATGGGAGAGCAGATAACCGAAAAACCGAGCAGAATGCCGCCAGGCATTGGAGCCGTAGCCACCTGCAGTGACGACGACCATACGGCGTTTCCCGACGATTTTATCGACGAATTTATCTCGTTCAAAGATGGCATTGTGAGAGATGCGCCAATCCCCGAGTTCATCATCTTCGGCAACATCAACCCCTGCTAAATAGAATACGAGATCGGGATTGACCTGATGGACGATATTGGGAAGCGTCGATCGGATTGCATCGAGGTAGGCTGCATCACCGATGCCGGGGCCAAGGGCTACGTCAAAACAGGCTTTCGCTTTGTCCTTAAACCAATTCTCAGCGTGAATCGAATAAGTCGCAACGCTTTCGTCATCTGCAAATATTTTTTTTGTGCCGTCGCCCTGATGCAGGTCAAAATCGATGATGAGAATTTTGCCTGTATAATCGTGTTTTCTCAAGTGATGGATGGCGACGGCGATGTCATTGAATACACAAAATGCATATCCCCCTTCGGGGTAGGCATGATGAAATCCGCCTCCTAGGTTGATGATTCTTCGCGGGTACATGCTGGATTGCGACATGCGTGCTGCGCGAACCGTTCCTCCAGTCATGATGCGCTGTTGTTCGATGCATGTACGCAGTGCGTCTTCGTTTAGCCCCTGACCAAAAATGCGTTCACCAACAGAGGGCTCGTAGAGCTGTGAAAGATAGGAAAAATCATGAACCAGATTGAGTTGTGTGATGGTTGCGGTTTTGGGCTCAATGATTTGAGAGTCGCTGATGCATTGTTCATAGCGCAGGTAATTGAGTATTTTTCGGGCACGACCACCGTCTGCGATGTATTTGTCAATGCCGCTGTATCCCTCATGGTAGAGCAGAACTGCCTGAGGTAAATGAGGAATGAAGTTGAGTTTTGAGCGCAGCTTTCGCGAAAATCGCTGCAATGCATCGAAACGAGGGCTGAAAGAGTCGGACATGAATGTGCAAAACTAAAGGGAAAGTCTGAAGCTTAGAGGAAATGGCTTTCTAATTCGGAATTCGGAATGCGGAATTCGGAATTCGGAATGTGCAAAACTAAAGGGGAGTTTGAAGATAAAAAACTTAATTTTTTAGAATAAATTCGAGAATTCATTCATTAGCTAACTGCTAACTGCTAACTGCTAACTGCTAACTGCTAACTGCTAACTGCTAACTGCTAACTGTTAACTGCGAGTGCTATTTACGTCATTTCACAACGATGTAAAACCCATTTGGAAAATTTTTTAAATGGATGAAAAAAATCCTTGACGCATTTCGGATATTCCCTTATAAGCCGCCCTCGCCGAACGCTTTAGGGCGTAGGTGCCGGGGGCATATAGCTCAGCGGGAGAGCATCGCCCTTACAAGGCGAGGGTCGCAGGTTCAAACCCTGCTGTGCCCATTGATCTTTAACAATCTAAATCCCCTTTGGGGCGGTAGTTGAGTTGGTT
>DGWW01000151.1 GCA_002395385.1 Myxococcales bacterium UBA4248 | reverse complement strand
CTGTTTTAATAAGAATAAACAGCCTGGCGTAAAAACCGTGCAGGTCGATGACAAGACAATCGTCGAGTGCGTGGTGTGATATTTGGGTCTATAGGGATGTCAAATATTCGGAGGCGTTTTTGATGTCGTCATCGAAAGCGTATTTAGATTTTGTGCTGGAGCAGCTCTCTGAGTTGGACTGTATTTCGTACAGAACCATGATGGGGGAATACGTGATGTATTATCGCGGTAAGGTGATTGGCGGAATTTACGATGATAGATTTTTACTCAAACCGACAAAATCTGTCGTCGCGATGATGCCGGATGCAACGCGCGAGATACCTTATCCTGGTGCAAAAGAAATGATACTTGCGGATATTGACGACCGCACATTGACTGCCAGTGTAATCAAAGCAATGTACGAAGAGCTGCCGGCGGCGAAAAAGAATAAGCTGTGAGCCATCAATCTTTAGGGGAAGATAATATGGGATACGAGGTCAAAGAATCACAACCTACGGGACCGGGATATGATATTAAAATGAAAGAATCCGTGGATGGAACCATTCGATATCTTTATTATGATGAGATTCCGGATCGATGTTATATCCGTGGTTGGAATGTATATGAAATTGATGTCTGGAATTATAAGAAGGGGAAGCAGGAACCCTATATTCGATATATTGGATCGTTTCCCGGAGAGAACTTCAGTCGCGCAGATGAATTGATTTATCAGGCATTGCGGGATGGTCTTTATATTCAGTCAGACTGGGATGTATGGAATGGTGAAATCCATCTTGTAGAAGAATTGGAATCATGAGGGAGTGTGATGACTTATCATTTTTATGGCTGGGAAACAGCGGATATCATGCCGTTTGATAAAGCATTTATTGGTGTTGGCAATCCTCGGCAACTCTATGATTTGCTGTCGGAAATATGGTGTGCGGAAACATGTGCACCGCGTATGCGTCATGAGTGGTGTCGAGAGAATAAGACGCTTGGACAGTGTTCGATTACGGCATTTCTAGCGCAGGACATTTATGGCGGGAAAGTGCTTGGTATATTGAGGCCGGGAGGAAACTATCATTGTTATAATGTCGTCGGGGATTGTATTTTCGATTTGACGAGCGAGCAATTTGGGAAAGAGACACTTGATTATACGGATAATCCGGAACAATTTCGGGAAGTGCATTTTGCCAAAGAAGAGAAAAGGCTGCGGTATGAATATTTGAGAAATCGGTTGTTGGATGTTTTGAATCGGGAATAATGCGGTCCGCAGTGATTGCAGCGAAATAGGCGCGCAAGAGGGCGTATCGGCACGTTTGACCTCACTCGCCGCTGTTGCGGCACCCTCTCCACTGTTGAGGGGATTATGGAATCTATTATTGATGCTCCGATAGCCAGAAAGGCGAGGCGTATTGGCGAAAGCCAATCGCTGAGCGACTAAAAATGTAAAGGCGAGTTATGAAAATAGAGTCATGCATGGTAAGGTATATGCATGATGTGAACTCGAAGTGGTTAAAGCTCTCATTTGCACATGCATGAGGTGAAGTCAAAGCACATAGATTCAAAAGGCATTAGATGAACAATGCAAATTATGGTAAGGGGTGGGTTGTCGGAAGTTGTTTCCGACTGCTCGTCGTGCGTGTGGCAATAGACATGCTATGCGAAACGCGCTGGGATTGATCGGGAGATGTGATGGAACTTAACCAGCTACAGCAATTAGTCGTTATTGCTGATGAAAATGCGCTTTTTCGTGCAGCCAAAAAACTCCATATTTCGCAGAGTGCGCTGACTCGTTCGATTCAACGGCTGGAAGATGAACTTGGCATGCAGTTATTTGATCGCAGTCATAACAGCATGAAACTAAATGAGGCGGGGAAGCTCGCTGTCAGACATGCCCGGATTGTCCTAAGGGAAGCGGATGCGCTTGTGACCGGACTTGATGCTTTTAGGAGGCAAATACAGGCATTGCATGTTGTAACATGTTCTCCGGCACCTTTATGGAAACTGACTGCCGAATTGTCAAAACAATTTCCGGATATTCACATTACTTCTGCCATGCCGGACGAGAACGAAATTGTATCGCAGCTTTTGAGCGAAAAGGCCTCGATTGCAATTACTCGTCAGGAAATTCATACGGATCAAATCGAGTCGATACCTTTTATAGATGAACGGACTTTTATGTTGATTCCTGTTTCGGATAGTTTAAGCCACAAAACATCTATTCATTTTTCCGATCTGAACGATAAGGAAATATATGAATATACCAATACGGGGTTCTGGCATCCGCTCCTCCGTAATCATATTCAAAGGGCACATTATATCGAATATGATGATATTATGGTATATCTGTCCGTTATTATTACCCAAAAACCGATGACATTTGTTTCTGGACTGGCACAAGAATTCAGAGCAGATTTAGATGGATGGGTTCGTGTGCCCATTGTCGATGAAGTGGCAACAGCGCATTTGAGGATTGCCTGGTTAAAGAAGAATAAGCCGATGTTGTCTGATATTCTGAATTGGGTGTCAGAAACATCCCGAAAATGGTGAATTAAATTTTCTTTATGCATCCGGCGCATAATGGTTGCAAAAGTAGCATTTTACTTTCCATTTGGAGGTGGCTATCTCACATGTATGCCCTATGTAGCAGGGCATGAGTTTGAAAATTGTGTCTTAGCGTTCGTGCGCATTTAAGGATCGCGAGCCGTATGTGCGCAAGCCCGGGCTCTCTCTAAATCTCCCCCGCGTGGGGAATGGAGATTCAACCGGGCGAGCACATAGGCGAGCGCAGAGGGCGTATCGGCGATGGTACAGACGTGCGGGCCGCGCGTCTGTACCATCGCCGATAGCCCGAAAGGCGAGGCGTATTGGCCGATGGCCGATAGCCGAAGCAATAAAGGAGGGATTATGCGATACAATCATGATTTCAGAATCGTCATCAGTTTGATGCTTGCTGCCGTTTTTGGGGGATGTGGCGATGATGAGTCCAATTCTTCGGATATGACTGGCCGAATCGACGCGTACGATTCGGATGGCTGTCAAATCATCGATTTGTCGAACCCCTCCTCGTCGAGCAGCAATGTCACGGTGAACACAGCGACTGCGGGCGAGCTGGTGATCAAGGTCAAGGAGAATGTCTGTACGCGTCTGACGGGGACTTTTGACGGGATGGTCAAACTGAAGAACCCAAATGATATCGACTTGCAGGTCAAGCTGGACAATGTGACAATCAAGAGTGACTCATATCATGGGCAGCTCAAGTTCAACAGCAGTGCGTTGTGCAAGGGCAATACCTACAATGTCGAGCTGATTGGCTCGAATACGATAACGGGTGCAGCTCATGAGGATTCGAAGAATGTGTTGAAATGTGAATCGAATCTGGCCATCAGTGGCAGCGGCAATCTGACGGTGAATGCGAAATACAAAACCGGCATCAAAGTCGATGATGTTTTTACGATGAACGGCGGCACGGTCAATGTGAATGTTTCCAGAACTGCGAGCAACAGCGAGAATGGCTTTGGTGCGAAGATCGTGAACGGTTTTATTATGAATGGCGGCACGCTGAAGATTACGGCGAATGACAGCATGTCATGTTATGAATCGCGCGGCCTGAAGGTGGAAGGTTACGATGCGGTCGCCAGTACCGATGAAGATTATGATGAATGGAATACAACGGAATGCAAGGGATATGGGGCTGGCAAAGGTTATATTAAAGTCAATGGCGGCACCATTGTGATTTCTTCGGATGCCAAGGCTCTGTTTGCAGGCTGGGATGTGAGTGAGGATGCTGTGACATCGAGTACGAGTGACGATCCGATTCCGGATGTGACGATCAATGGAGGGTCTTTGAACTTGACGACTCGTGCGACCCCGAGGGACAGCCAGGGAGGCGGTGGTGGTCATGGTGGCCCGGGAGGCAGCAGCAACAGTTGCGGCAGCGACAATACACTGGCACCAGAAGGTATCGAAGCTAAACATGGTGTTTATATCCATGATGGCGAAATTGTGATTACTGCAACGGATGACAGCATCAATGCCTCATCGAAAAATAAGTCAGAGCTTGAGATAAACGGTGGAAAAATCTATGCATTGAGCAGCAACAATGACGCAATCGATTCGAACGGTACCTTCAAAATTACGAATGGATTGGTTGTGGCATTTGGTGCAAGTGGTGCGGAGCATTCCCTGGATGTCATTGAAGGCGGCACGATATACTTTAGCGGTGGCACGATATTTGGGTTGGCAGCAAATTCAGAGACGCCATCTGCAACCAAGGGATCCTATATTGTGACATCGGTATCCAGCCCGGCGGGCAAGACGTTTGCGCTGACGGCGAGCAATTCGACCAATGTCCTTGGCGCAATAAAAGTCCCAAGTTCCTATTCGAGCGGCACAAAGCTGATGATCATGCAGAGTGATTTGACAGCCAATTCAAGCTACAACCTGTACACCAATCCGACAGTGACTTTGGGCAGTGGAGCCGCGTGGTTTAACGATGCCATTCTGGATGGATCCGCTACGGTGAGCGGCAGCAATCCGACTTCGGTGACGGCTGGTAAAAGCAGTGGATCCGGAGGCCCCGGAGGCCCCGAAGGTCCAGGGCACTAAAACGTATCCATCATGATAAATGGCTGTTCGCTGTCCCTGTTCCGCCCCATTTTGGGGCGGGGATTGCGCGAATGATAACGGCATATATATTCGTTTGTCGCAATTCATCTGCCGAGGTACGTAATGTTGAATGCAGTACAACAAATCTATGGGCATATAGAGCGTATCATTCGCAGCTATGATTCGGTATCGCTCGAAGATATGAAGCGCGTTCGCCTGATGAACCGAATTGATACGAAATATATCGTCAGGCTTGGGGACATCCAGCATTTGCTGGAATGCTCAGCCGAAGATTACTATGTACAGGAAGTCGATGGCGAACGGAACATTGCCTATCATACGATATATTATGATACGCATGATTTTCGAATGTATATCGCACATCAGGATGGCAAGAAAACGCGCGAAAAAATCCGGATGCGAACGTATGTATCTTCGGGGCTTTCATTTTTGGAAGTTAAAAATAAAAACAACCGGGGAAGAACGGATAAAAAACGCATTAAAGTGGATGCAGACAGCGATTATATGCATTCCGAAGAGACGCGGGCTTTTTTGGCCAAACATGCCTTGTTTACCCCCGAAGAACTTATGCCGCATCTTGAAAACCGGTTTAATCGAATCACGCTCGTCAACCGAGGTATGACCGAGCGTTTGACGATAGATACCGGGCTTTGTTTCCATAATTATTCAAACGACCGAGATGGGGAGCTTTTGGGAATCGCAGTCGTTGAACTCAAACGCGACGGCAGAACGGCGTCCCCCATGCATGATCTGCTCATTCGAAAGCACATTCATACCATGGGATTCAGCAAATATTGTATTGGTTGCGCATTTACAGATCCAACACTCAAACAGAATCTGTTTAAAGAAAGGATTCGACATGTTCTTAAATTGAACGAGGTGTCCTATGTATGACTTTTTAATCAATAATGCGGGCGGTCTTTGGCTGTTTTTGGCAGGATTTGGCCTCAACTTTGTCGTTGTTTTTATCGTCGTGCGCTGTTTCTATTTTCCCAAAAGCCAGCGCCGCGACTATTTCTTTACATACATATTGATGAGCATCAGTATATTTTTGCTGATATTCATTTTAAATGACGTCAAGTTCAAGACAGGATTTGCG
This sequence comes from Myxococcales bacterium UBA4248, assembly GCA_002395385.1. Classification (GTDB taxonomy): domain Bacteria; phylum Myxococcota_A; class Bradymonadia; order UBA4248; family UBA4248; genus UBA4248. The sequence goes on along the minus strand of DGWW01000151.1, from coordinate 17,517 downwards.
TTAGGGTTGTTTGCCATCTTCAGCATTATTCGTTATCGCACCGATTCGATGCCTGTGCGCGAGATGACTTATTTGTTTGCGGTGATTGCGATTTCGGTCATCAATGCCGTGATTGGTGGTGTGCCGTGGCAGATTACGGTTGGGGCTAATGTCCTGTTGCTCGCAAGTATCGCAGTCATTGAGGCGGTGCGCGGTCGCCAGGGGATTGCAACCAAACTGGTCATGTATGATCGTATCGACTTGATCAAGGAAGAAAAACGCGCCGAAATGCTCGAAGACCTCAAATTACGCACCGGCCTGGATATCGTCAATGTCGAAATTGGACATATAGACTTTCTCAAGGATTCTGCTATGCTAAAAGTGCATTATCGCTCCGGCAGCGGCAGTGAGAATTCGGTCGACAGAACGGTCAAGTTCCCCAAACCAGATGAGGACAACGATGATTAAGAGAATGATACAAATGATATTGAGCGCCATGATCCTGTTGGTGCCATTGAGCGCGATGGCACAGGATTTTGGCCTGGATATCAATCTTGGCGTGAAGAAAAAAATCGTCAAGGGATTAAATATTTCTGCAGAATTTGAACTCCGTACACAGGATATGAGTTCGGCGCTGGAACGCATCGACGCAGGGCTGGGAATCAGCTACAAACCGATTGATTACTTTAAAGTAGGTGCTGGATATCATTTTATCGATAAATACAAACCCAAACATGAGACTAAAAAAGGCAATATTGTCGATGATTACTGGTCGCCGCGGCATCGTGCTTATGCGGATGTTACGGGGATTCTGCCCATCGAAAATTTTGAAATATCACTTCGCGAACGCTATCAGTTTACATATCGTTCCGAGACTTCGGCAAAAAAATGGGACAGCGATGGCGACGCTAAGGATGATGAAATTATAAAATCTAAAAATGATCATATCCTGCGATCGCGAGTCCAGGCACAATACAATATTAAGCCAATCAAGCTTGCGCCATATTTCAGTCTCGAAATGTATAACGATCTGGCTGAAAGCTTTAGTATCGATAAGATCAGGATCCTGGCTGGGCTCGAATATACACTTAAAAAGCATCATGTATTAGATCTTTTTTATCGATATACAGCCGGTATCGCCGATCCCGATGATGAAGTTCATCTACTCGGCATTGGTTATGAATTTAAATTTTAATAAAATAGTTTAATGAGGTATGGTTGCGTCGCTATCGGCTGCGCCGATACGCGCCGCTTGCCGACTCGCTATTGCGCAAGCGCAATACGCGGTCGGATTTCTTTTTACGCATCACCTTGTCTGAAGAACAATCCAAATGACGCATCTTTCACATCGTTTATTCCTTTTTTATGCCACTTTAGTATGCATTGGGGCTTTGTCTGCATGTCATAAGCCGGTGCCTGCCGAAAGTACCGATTCTGCGCCAGCAGGATCTGCACAAGCATCTGAATGTTATGCCATCGATCTGAATGCCCCCGAAAGTCCATCGTCGGTGGTGCAGATCAAACAGGTTGATGGTGAGTTTTCGATCTATGTTCATTCTGATAACAAAACATGTATCGAGTTGAGCGGGACTTTTGATGGCGGCGTCATTCTGAACAATCAGAAAAATGTCGATGTTGAGCTTCGTTTGAAAGATGCACAGATTATAAGCGATGCACATTTCGGGTATCTCGACCTTGAATCAAACGACAAAAACAAGGGCAATACCTATACGGTTGTCCTTAATGGAAAATCTGTAATTGCGGGGGCTGCGGATAAAAAATCCAAATCTGTGATATCCGCAAAACCAAATATTGTATTTATGGGCGATGGTTCTCTCTCGGTGGTCGCCAAATATAAGAATGGCATCGTTTCGGATGACGTGATTACGATAGAATCGGGAACAATCGACATTAAACTCGAGCGTGCCGAGGCCGCGCGCAAGGATGGTTATAAAGAGAAGGGCTTTGGCATTAAAGCGGATAACGGCTTTGAAATGCGCGGCGGCAAGCTGGTCATCGAGGCCAATGATAATATTACCGGGTATGAATCGCGCGGTATCAAAGTCGACGGCAGCGACAAAAACGAATACAACACCGGCAAGGGTTATGTAAAAATTTCTGGCGGTGAACTGACGATTCATTCGGATGCGAAGGCGCTCTCGGCAGGCTGGGATATTGATGAAGATGCCAAAACCGAGACGACAGAGGATGATCCGCATCCCGATGTCATCATCAGCGGCGGTGTGATCGATATTGTGACGAGTGCTGAGCCGCGCGGGCGCAAGATGGGCCCGCCCCCCGAGATGAAGTTCGATGAAAACGGCAATCCCATCATGCCTGAATTTATGGGACCACCGCCTGGAATGGCCGACGGCGGCAGAATGCCACCGGACAGAGCTAGTGAAGGCACAGATAATGGATTTAAACGTCGCCCAAGTCCGAACAAACGAAAAGATAAAAAGAAAACCGGCAATGATAACTCCGAGAACACACTTAGTCCCGAGGGTATCGAAGCCAAACGCAATCTGACCATTACCGGCGGGAGAATCCGCGTTGTAGCGATGGATGACGGTATCAATGCTGGCGAATCCATCACCATCAGCGGCGGCGAAATCATGGTATGGTCAATTGCGAACGACGCGCTGGATGCCAATGGTTATGTGATGATTACTGGCGGTCTGACTGCGCTGTTCGGTGCTGCAGACCCCGACGGTGCGCTCGATGCCGACATGAACCGCAATGTGACTTATACCGGCGGAACGCTCGTGGCTTTGGGCGGCGCAAACAATGCTCCCGAAGGCGAAGATACCACGGGCTCGTTTGCCCAGGTGACACTCGTCGAATCAAAGCATGGCTTCCCCGGCGGTGGCCCGGGCAGAGGCCCGGGCATGAGAAGACCTGGTGACCCCAGAGAATCAGAAAATATACCTTCCCCGGATGACGCAGGAAAAACGTCCGCCCCGCGTGATGTCCCCCCCGGTCCTCCTCCCTCCAACCGCAAACGCGAAATCTCAGAACTCGCCAATGCCACGCTTACGCTTACCGATCCCGAAAACGGCAATGCGATCGTTTCACTCAAAGTCCCCGAAAAATACACCGGCGGCGGGAGCATACTCGTACTTTCGGACAAACTGCAGAAGGGAAAGACCTATCGTGTCTATACCAATCCTGCATTTGGCAATCCAGTGAACCGTTGGGTGCATGATGTCCTGTCAACCGAGCAGGTCGGTATCTCTGGGGAAAAATACAGCGATGTCGAAGCGGGCATTGCACTGCCAGGCCATTTCGGCCCCGGTCCTGGAATGCCATGGCGTGACGAGTCGCGGCATGATGCAGATAAGCGCCAACCTTAAACCCAGCATGAGATTCATTGACTGTCACAATATCCACACTTGTTGAACAGATCTCAATATTATTCGTTAGTATTCAGCCTTAGAGTACGCTCTTGTTTCCCAAAATACTTAAAATCTCTTTAGTTCAAATGCCGAATTATGGAAATACGCATTTTAAAGAATTTTATTGTGATTGCACGCGAAGGCAACATGACGCGAGCCGCAGAACGGCTCCATATCTCGCAGCCAGCTTTGTCCAAGCAGATGAAGGAACTTGAGGAAGAACTCGACAAAAAGCTGTTTCGTCGCGGAAGTGCAAGCATGAATCTGACCGAAGAAGGCATGCTTTTACTCCAGCGTGCAGAAGATATCGTAGCGATGGTCGACAAAACGGTATCTGAATTTAAATCGCTAGATGATATTACGGGGGGAGATATTTATATTGGCTGCGGAGAATCGTACCAGATTCGATATATTACTCGGGCTGTGAAGGCGTTTCAGGCGCGTTATCCAGGTGTTCGATATCATTTGACGAGCGGTAACACAGAACAGGTGGCGGAGCGATTAAATCGAGGTCAACTCGATTTTGCGCTGATTTGTGAGTCGCCAGATTTGTCCAAATACAATTTTATTGAAATACCCGTGCCCGATGTATGGGGACTTGTCATGCGCAAAGATAGCAAGTTGGCTCAAAAACAAACGATTTGTTACGAAGATTTGCTTGGTCTGCCATTGATTTGCTCAATACAAGCGATTAGTACAGACTTTCCTCGCTGGTGTGGAGATAAAGTTGAAAAACTGAATATATTTACGACAATTAATCTATTTTATAATGGAAGTATACTTGTGAAAGAAGGTCTTGGATATATGTTGTTGTTCGATAAACTGGCAGATACTGGCGCTGAGAGTGATTTGTGCTTTAGACCACTTGAACCCAGACTGGAAACCAAAATGTATATTATATGGAAAAAACATCAGCAGTTTACGCCTGTATCGGCACTATTTATGGAAGAGCTGAAAGCATCATTGAAGAGGGAATAGAGAAAGGAAAACAATCTTTTGTTTTCCTACAATTGTGCGTTACTACTCAGCCGCCAGCCTTGTATGTTTTAACAAGCGGATTTGTTCGCATCTAACGATGCTCACTTTTTTAGTACGAATGTTGGCAGGTTTGTGGGGGCTGAGGCTAAAGTCAACACAAATACTGTAGAGAGATGGGGGAGTGTGCCCATCAAGAGATAAGTTGGCTGTGGTTACGAAAAGTGATGAAAAAACCAATAAATGATTGTGGATTCGAAAGTTCTCAGTCCTTTGGCGGGGTTCGGGGCAGAGCCCCGGCTGAGTAGTAACATAATTACTGTTATTGAATATAGATATATTGGTAAACTCCGCTATTGGGTTTGTAAATGATATCACCTTCAGTGATACTGGTCCGTCCAGATCCGGTGGCGGTGCCTTTTACGCCGTATGCGCCAGGTTTTCCGGTGGTAGTTGTGGCTGCATCGGTACCATCCGATCCAAATGCTGCGGTTTTAACTTGGCCATAGGATATCTCAGTTTCGCTTTCGCCAAGGCTTCCTTTAAACGTCATACCGCAGTTGGGTGTATCAGGATTAACGGTTGCATCGTTGTGTACAGCAAAAGGCTTTTCATTTTCGGAGTATCCATTCCGGTTGCATGCAAAGACAAAGGCATAAGCTGCGCCTGGTGCCCCTGCAGCGCCTCCGCCGCTCGAACCACCGGTTCCGCCATAGCCGCCGCCAGCAGTGACCTGGCAATGACCTGCATCATACTGACCACGTCGGTCACCTCCAACAGCACCTACAATACCCAATTGACCATCCTGACCATCGCCGCCTGTGCCGCTTGTAGCAAAAACAAAGCGATTGCTGGATTTGGGTGCATCCGGCGTAATGACTAAAGATTCATCTGTACGTCTGGGAGGTGTAATAAACATACCAATGGCAGTTCCGCCTGTGCCACCGGCATGTCCCTGCCAGCCGCCACATCCTCCGGCACCGCCACCGCCTGCATAGATAAAGCGGCTGTTATAAGGACCAGTTCTCGTAAAAGCACGGCATACTCCTCCTCCTCCTCCTCCGCTTCGTCCATACTCACCATTGCTTTCATGGGCATCTGTATAGAGATAGATATTATGTATCTATTCTGTATGTAATGAAATCTTATGTAATTTGAGGTAGAATGAGGATTTTGGGTTGTATGGTATGACGCCTTGCAACCCAAGCTACCATTATAGAGAATTAAAGTTACCGATTCGACCTATAAGGATGTGTAATCCTGTGGGATTCAATTTGCACCAGGCTGGGTGATATTCTGTTTCCCCTACGGCATTCATTTCGCTATAATCATCGCGGTTTTGGATTTTTCCTCAATGTCTTTTTATGCGTGATGTTCTTTTTGATACACATATCATGCGGAATTCAACTGTTACATTTTTATGTTTGATATTCCTGTTATTACTGAGTCCTGCAGTGTACGGGCAGGATAGTGCAGAAGTGCGCGATGCGGAGGCCGTGCGGTCATCCCAGCAGACCATTCCCGAAAAGGCTCAGCGCCTTTTGAGGGCGTATCCAGATTTTCATTTACAATATCGTGACAATCAGATCATTTTTGAGGATGGGACTGTGATTGTCTTTGATGATGGCAGGGAAAAGGATTTTGCTTCACTATTGGACGACTCTGATATCGAAGATATGTTTTCGATGGCGTACAAAGGTGATGGAGATCCTAAGTATTTGCAGGATGCCGGGCGGAGCCGTAGTGAGGCATTCTTTAAGAAGATGTATGGTCAGGATGCAAAATCTGTCAAAAAGAATTTGGTCACGGTTTCGTGGTTTGGTGAGAAGGTCAAATTCAGCAAGATTAACGGAGCTGCAGATCATTTAAAAGCAGTTGCCGATGATATCGCAAGTGAACATCCTGAATTGATTTCCTATATGAAATCATCCGGTACATATTATTGGCGCAAAGTGAGGGGTGCTAACCGTCAGAGTTCCCATAGTTATGGGATTGCCATCGATATTGCAGTGAAACAAAGCAATTACTGGCGGTGGGATTTTTCGAAAGCCAGTGAGACGGATGCCATCGGGTATCGGAACCGAATTCCGATGGAAATCGTTGAAATTTTTGAAAGGCACGGTTTTGTGTGGGGAGGCCGGTGGTATCATTATGATACGATGCATTTTGAGTATCGGCCGGAGATAAGTCGTATTCCCATGTGAATGGCATGCGTTTGGGCGACCACATGGGGTCGCCCAGTGTTTGTCTGACACTATTTGGGAGGCCTTTCCCGAAAGAACGATTGTGCGTGCGTATTGGCAACGCCAATAGCACGCACCGGCAAGGCGTATTGCGGCACAGCCGCAAAAGCCGGCGTCATAAAAAAATCGTCGAAGAAGGTGTTCGTTGGGGGGTTATAGCAAACGATAGATTGCCGGACCTGGGCAATCGTAAACCCATTCGGGTGTAATGAAGGGACATGACTGCAGAAGGCTTGCATCGTACCAGGGGGTGGCTGCATTTGGATTTGTCAGGACTTCGATTTGCTGTGCAGGGATATAACTTTGTGCGAGCAGGAATTTTTTATTTCCCTGAGCATCTTCGACGACATCGAGTACAATGATGAGGTGGCCGACGCCAGCGATGGCATCACCGGGGCGAAGATCCGCAATAGAAATGACAGGGCTTTCTTTCATCACCGAACTGACGCCTGCATACATAAAGAGCATTTTCTGATAGCTCTTAAATGAATCAAGACTATCGTTTGGTTTTGCGGATTTGACCATGACGGTCTTTTTGTCTTCTCTTTTTACTCGGTATCCCTGTTTCCATTGGTTCCAGGAAAAATTCATTCCATTGACGAAATGATAACTGATTTTATCGTGTTGATTGGATTGAAATAAATAATCCGTTCTGAGTCTTTGTGCGGCATCGGAGCATTGCTGCAGATCGCGGTCTCCGACATCGACATCAAGGACGCCGACATGATGATTTTGTGCGGGTTTTAGTTCACCATTGAATAAGAGTACCGGCGAACCATCGGGAAGCATTGGGAGTTTGCGCATATAATCGACATAGGGATCGTTGTAATTGATTCGTGAAAATCCCTGTGGCGGCACAAATCTGGATTCGACGGTCATCCCTTTAGGGTCGAGCCATTTGGGATGACTTTCCTGAGCAAGGCATCCCCCAATCGTCAAAATATTGAGCCATAGCATGGTAAAGATGAGAGATCCCCATTTCATGTCAGTACCTCCGGGCGATTAGTCAGATACTTGCGTAGATGTTGGATGTTTTAATATTCGTCATCCTCATCTTCGTCGTCTTCGTCGTCTTCGTCGTCCTCGTCGTCTTCTTCTTCATCTTCATCATTAACTTTGTCATAGACGTCGTTTGTTTCTTCGATGAATGAGTCGATATCTTCTTCGATGGCTTCTTCGACAAGCCATGTATCGATGTATTCACTTACGAAATCGATGATTTCATCGTCGAGTTCGCTTCGATGCAGTCCTTTTTTCATGCCTTCGAGCAGGATTCTCAGGCTGTTTGCATGTTTTGCAGGATCGTCTTCGTCGAGGATTTTAAAAATTTTGTTCAAAGCGAGTTTTATATGCATAATCTGACCTCCAGTCGAAAGGGAAGGATTGAGTTTGTATCAGAATATCATGAATAGTCGAGCGATGCGAAACGAGAGAACTCTTTAGAATTATTTGAGTTTTGATTTTGTCTTTCGTTCCATGCGCATATCCATCGTGCATCGACGAACCATTCAAGCCCGAGCTCTCCATCGGGCGTTTCATGTGCAACTTCGTAAACTGCTCCGGGAAATTCGTCAAGACAGATAACCGGAAAATCCAATTCGCGTTCGTCGATATGGAACATTTTTCTGCCGAGTTTGTCGTCAATTCTCAGCAATGCACCGCATCTGGACATAATTTCTACTGCGATTGCAAAAAGGACCACGATTGTATCGGCGGCATCGTCTGCCGCGCGGCAAATCATGCAACGTTTTGGAACGACACCAATTCCGACGCGAAAGTCTTCAATTTCAGAGGTAGAAAACCTGAGGGGTGATACGAAGATGTCGAACGGTTTTGCGTGTAAGAAAGGTCTGTTTCTCGTTTGCGGGACGTAAGTAATCCAAAGTCGCCGTCCGCCATCAAGAGGTTCCTGCTTTTGGGCGAGATGATCGAGTCGTTTGTCGAGAGCAGTGAGTGCGGCGTTTGCAGGAAGTTCAGTAAAATAGAGGCGAAGATCCATTTTGTTTGCCTGGCTATTTCGCCCCTTTTGTCGGGGCTCAATACGCCTTGGCATTTGTGGCTATGTCGCGTAGCTCCATACGCCACAAAAAAGGCGTCTTGAGACAAGACGCCGCTGCCAAGAGAAAAACAAGTTATTTAGCGGGTTCACGGATTCCCATGTAAAGGCCGGGAGCGCTGAAAACTTTCCAATGTTCGCCGTCTTTTACGAGTGTGATTTGACGAGGAGAATCGGCACCGGAGCTCTTGAGCCAAACATTCCAGGTATTATCCATCCCCTCGACGGAACGTGTGACGGTGAGTTCACAGTTGTTGAGGTCGGCTTTGTAGCCATTTTCAGGGGATGTGCCGGCACAGAAAGAGCGCATGATATGAGGTTGATTTTTGATTCTGTCGACCATGGTTGAATGTGCAGCATTTCTCTCAAAATCGGAAGGAAGGCCTTTCATCAAGGCGATGAGGATATCACGGCCCAGGGCACGCGTATTGGAATCCTGATAGAGGAAAGCTGCTTCGAGCCAGAGTTTAGCTGCACCTTCGGGCGTTTTGGCTTCTTTTTCGTATTTGGCTTTGTATTCATCCATGTCGGCAGGGAGTTTAGCCATAGCATTGCCGGCGAATGCAAAAGAAGCGCAAGCCGCGAGAGCGAGACCTGTAAAGAAACGAGCCATTTTTTTCATAAAATCCTCCAAAACAAAGCAGGCATTAAAACGCCCAAAGTTGTAGCGTAGTCATTATTCACATTTTGTGCCAAAAAGTCCAGAGGGGCGATGTTTTTAATTCGGAATGTGGAATTCGGAATTCGGAATTGTTTTGAATTTGCAATTCATCATTGACGAATCAGATTGTCGATTTCGGTGAGTGAATTTGCCACCAGGATTTGATTTGAGTAGTGCTTGCGCATGACTCCTTTGGATTGGAGATCTTCGAGCATGGCAATGCATGAGTTCCAGAAGCCGTCTACATTATATAATATGACTTTTTTCTGGTGGTAGTTGAGTGTTTGCGAGGCTGCGACAGTGAAGATTTCATCGAGTGTTCCCAAACCGCCGGGCAGAGCGATGAAAATATCCGCCTGATCCATCATGATCTGCTTTCTGTCTGTGAGATTTTCACAATTGATCAGTTTGTCGACGTATTGGCTTGTTTGGCCGTTTTCTTCTATTTTGCCGGGAACGACGCCTATCGATTTCCCATTTGCTTCGTGAGTGGATTTGGCAATGCACTCCATCAGGCCGAGTGCACATCCGCCATAAACGAGTGTGTGGTTGTGTGATCCGAGATAGTGTCCAAGTTCCTGGGCAGCTTCGAAGTATGCGTTTGCAATGGTATCGTTCGCAGAACAGAAGACAGCTATGTTTGCCATTTGGAGATCTCCTTATTTAATGCATAATGCTGAATGCATAATGCTGAATGCGAAATTGGTGTGAAAGAACTAAGGGGAAAAGTTTGATTAATTAGCAATGAGCAATGTGCAATTGAATCGCAATTCTCCAATAGAATCGACACGGCAGGAAGGCGTTTCATTATAGCAATTCAGTCCAGGTGTGGTGTTCTGGGCGCAGTTGTCTGAAAACCTCATAGATTGTGCAGGCTTCGGGCAATTCGAGGTCGCCATGCAGTAGAAAAGCCAGATCCGGTTTCTCCTCCTTCATTTGAATGCGTGGCATGGTTGAGTCGGGAGTATTCAGGATACGATAGAAAAAAGCCACTGGCGTTTCGGCATCTTTTCTCGTCCACAGGTGAATTGCATCGGTATAACGAATTGCTATTTGATTTGAGCGTGCGCAGGCATGGAGCAGTGCCAGGGTAAAACGCGAAGGCCGGGGATTTTGGCTGAAATATTCGAATGTTTTTTTACATTGCTGGCGAATGGTGTCCTGCTGGTTGTCTGCATTGTTGAAAGCGGTATGTCCTTTGACATAGAGATCGATCATCGTGAGGGTATTGTGCTCCAAGTCGATGACAAATGGAAAGTAATTGGCCAGGTTACCCGAGAGTGTAAATCGATATTTGACAGTTTTGGGGTCAAAGTAGCTACCTTCGACATCATTGCGGTACATGAGACCCGCAAATGCTTCGCTGAGTTCGTTGAATTCTGTGGCGGTGTAGCATTGTACGAGCATGACAACATATCGCAAATTGGCGCGTTTGGCGCGTTCTCGATTGATGTCGATAAACTCGGTAGCACCATCGGGCCATGGGGCATCCTGGCGGTCACCGGAGTGAACGGCAATATCGAGATCATCCTGCAGGGTGAAGGTGTTTTCGTAATAGGCACATGCACCGCAGTAATTCCAATCCTTGTCGAAAAAGGCAGCAGAAAGATCGAGATCTGCACGTTGTCCGTCTTCTTTCTGGCACCAGTGCAAGAAGAGACGCATCGTCGTTTGCTGTGAATCAGGGAGAGGAATGCGGGAGCCAGGTGCCAAATCGACATTCTGCTGATTGGATGCGATTTGATTAAAAGGGATTGGAAGTATAGAAAGTGCAGCATCTATCAGCGTCAGGTTGATTTTGGGTAATTGAGAAAAGCGCGCAATGAGCTCATGAACGATTTTATTTTGGAGAATTTTGATCGTTTCGGATGTCAATGTTCTTCGGTTGTCATCACGGAATACAAACTGCCTAACGGTGGATGAAGGGATAAACAGCCTGCATGGCATTGTTTTTTTTCGTGTTGTCAGGTGCTGATAGAACGTCAAAAGGGCAGGGGAGGTCATCTTTTGAATAATTTTAGTGAACTGATTGGCCAGCAATGTGCGGAGCATTTCGAGTTCATTTTCAGGCGTGAGCGTGGTTGTGAGCTGTCTTTCGAGTTCTCGCATCATCCAGTCGAAACGGCGTAGGAATTCACCCGGACGTTGATTGGACAGGTTGAGCAGTTTTTTTAAATCGCCATTTCTCAGGGCAAGCACGAACTGATAATTCCAAAATTTTGGTTTTGCAATGCGTTCGCCGAGATTATTCTTTCGCCTTATGAGTGCGAAAGCCTCTGCTGTTTTAGGGAATTGTTTTGCATATTCGCCGGGATGAAGATGCTGGCCGACCCAGACCCAGAGATTGGCATGTCGCATCATGTCTTCTTTGAGCGTGTCGGCATCGAAGGATTCGAGCATCGTGAGAATTGCCCGGCGCATAGGGCGGCTTATTGGAGCCATGTCAAATCGGTAGCTTTTTTGCTCGTACAGAATCTTATTCATGCCAGCAAAAGCATATAAATGTTGTTTTGGCACATTAGTATGGTTGTGAAGCGCTTCTTCGATTTTTTGAGCAGACTCTCTCATTTTTGGATCAATAGAGGATGTTCTTTTGCGTATTTCTTGTGTAATACTATTTTTTGCAGAATATAACTTTTCGTAACTATCGGAGGCGATTTTGTCGAGAGAGCACGGCTTAAACAGAATGTCATGCGGGGTCATCGTGATACGATTCTGTTTTGAACAGAGCGCCCCATTTTGCCCGGAATAGACAGCAATCATACGGAGAATATCGGTTGGCCTTTTGATATATAATTTGGCATTTTCCAAGATTTGGGGTGTCATCTGGTTTTGCAGAAGCGTTCCTAAAATATTGGCCAGGTTGCGTTTATATGGGATTTTGGAGGGCATCCATCCAAAGACATACTCTGGGAATTCGGTGCAAATTGCCTTTAGGATTGCTTCTTCATCCTGCGATGGTGCTTGCGCGTGGGTGCAAATTGTTTTGAAAACCATTTGCGATTTTTCGAGCATATCATAGTCATTTCCGCCCCAGTCGATGATTTTTAGCGGCGTCATTTCGCGTGCAGGCAGGCGTGCCGGGATGGATTCTTCCCGGTTGATGGCACACTGGCATACGGGACAAGCACTGAATTTGGACATGTCAAAACATTGGGTGCACACGATGTGGTGGCATGGTTCCAAGACTATGGATTGTCCCACAGTTCCGCACCAGAGGCATGGCTGTTTTCTATCTCTGAAGAGGGAGAGAAAGCGTTTGAGCCATTGTTCATGCATATCTTTGGGGACATTGTGCGGGAAATCGAGATAAAGCGGATAGTACTGATTGGGTGTACCGTAATATTGGGCAAACAGAGGGACGATCCAGTCAGCGAAAGCGCGGAGGTATTCATGCTGGCATTCTTTGAGATGGTTTCTCATTTTTGTGGACATGGCGAAACCATAAGCTGCCAGAATGACATCCAGCATTTCGAGTTCATTTTCCTGGATTTTGACGTATCGCGTGGCAATGAGTGCGGCGATTCGACGTGCATCCATTTCGAGTGGCAAATCAAAGAATATCCCGCGTTTGAGAAGGAAAATACCGCGCAGCGTCTGAGTTTGATCCATTTTTGCTCCAGGATGATAAAGGCAGCGTTCCTCGTGTGTGGGCGTAAAAAATTGATTGATTTACATTTTTAATAAACGGATTTGTTCGCATCTAACGATGCTCACGGAAATGTATCGGGCGAGACGCTCACGTTTTATAGGAATGATCCAAATGTAAAGGCTATGTTTAATGAGTGTAGATATTTTGTTCTTTGAAAAATTCAATTCTGGCTTAGAGCTTAGAGAAGGGGAGCGCCGCTCAAAACTCTAAGCTCAAAGCTGCGAGCAATGAAAAACAGAAATCTGAAGACAAATGCATATCCACGGTGGTTAAATAGAGCCAATAAAAAAGGGAGGAAATTGTCAGGCTAAGGTTTCGTATAGAGCGAAGTGAAGTAAGCCGGACTGAGCCTCCCGGCGTGGGAGTATAGGGGAATTTTGTTTTTTTACAAACGGATTGTTAATTGATAATTGATAATTGATAATTGATAATTATGAATGCAGATGCGTAGGTGATTGATGGATTCGTTGAGATGGAAATCGTAAGGGATTTTTTGTTTTTAATTCACAATACGCAATTATGGATGCAGATGCGCAGGTGATTGATGGATTCGTTGAAGCTGTGATTTTTTATATTTCTTTATGTAACATGTTGAATTGTAATGGAAAATTCGCTCCAAACGTTTAACAATGCTCACTTTTAAAATGCGTAATATGCCACTTTGGATGCATTTGGGGAATTTAGACGTTGTTGAATTTGCGTATTTTTTGCAGATTTGTTTATCTAATGTGTTGATTTGTAAAGAAAAAAAACGAGCTGTATGTGTCTGTCATCGCTCGCGATGACAGACACATAGGCGAGTGAAGACGGCGTATCGCGAAGCGATAGCCGGATAGCGAGTTTGGATGCATTTGGGGAATTTAGACGTTGTTGAATTTGCGTAATTTTTGCAGATTTGTTTATCTAATGTGTTGATTTGTAAAGAAAAAACGAGCTGTATGTGTCTGTCATCGCTCGCGATGACAGACACATAGGCGAGTGAAGACGGCGTATCGCGAAGCGATAGCCGGATAGCGAGTCGTATGGTGCGTGAAGCGCCATAGACGAAGCGAACGGGTGTGAAACCTTATAACCTTTAAAACTCTCCAAGATCTGTGGTATAGTGTAGGGGTGTTTTGAGGAGGTCTGAATATGCCAGAAATTCCCGAGTTGGTACGTTTTCATTTTGCCCGACAATCATCATCCCCCTGGAATTGGTATACGAAACCGGATTTTCAGGGATGTGCTTTGAAGTGGAGTGCACCGAAGGGTAATGTTGCGCTCTACATTGTTTTCAGGAGTAGTGAGAGCCTTCCATCGGATTGTTGTGATGACCTTTTGAATGGTCAATACGACGATGTGGTGGAGCGTATCGATATTTTCAAGCCGATAACGCGACTGGTCGATGATGAGATTCACGATAAGAATCGTTATTTGGTATTGGCGCGGCTGGACAATGACGACATTGTATGGATAGAGGATGTCGAGAGTTTTCAGTTTAGTGGTGCTGCGCCTGGGGAGAACTGGACTTATTGGTCGAATCCGTACGGGGATACGCCGAAGATAAAGGACCCTTGCCGTCTGGATTATGCGACGGTTCGTGTTGAGACATTTTGTGGTTTTGAATGGGATTATCCGGTTCAATATCCCGATTTTGTAGGTTATGATTTGATTGTATGCGATGTGCCATACAGTCCTCATACAGGTGCGGATACGGATATCGAGGCATTTCGTGCGGTTTTGGCGGGCAAGCGCGGTGTGACGTATTCGCTGGAGCGGTTCGTCAATTCGGTTGTCGACAATGAATCATTTTTAAACAAGTTTGCGTATTATGCTTTGCTTGTTCGTCTTCCGGAATCGGGGCGTGTTCAAATTCCGCTTCGTCATACAGCGGTTCCTTTTGAGAAGGGGCATCCATTTCAGTATTTGAAGGCGCGTCCGACGTGGGGGGAAGGCCGTGATCGCATGATGGCAGCGTATGCGCGGTGGAAGGCCCAGATGGATTCGGGGATGTTTCCGAGTTCAGAGCCAGCAGAAGCCAAGGATGCGGAGGATTCGGAATCGGCTGCAGAGAAAGTGGATCTTGAGTTTTTCCAGCATACTCCCAATCTTTCTTATGAGTCCTATTTGAAACAGCCCGATATGATTGGGATTCAGTTTAGGGCGAAAGTTGCAGAAAACAGTTTGATTGTGGGGATACGTGCGACCCATCAGCTCGATGGTGTGCAATGTGCGAAATTATTGAGGCGTGCATTGCAGGAGAGTGTTTTGGAGGCAGACGATTGCGATGTGTATGCCTTTAAGACGCAGAGCGACTATATTCAGCTGATCGATGCGGATTGTCATAACAAGTCGTGGTATGCGTTTGCCCTTTATCATGAGGAATCGGATAGTTTTGATGAATTGACTCATGTGAAGGATACGACCGTCGATTTTCTAGGTGATGGTCAGGGGGTTATTCAGTGGGGGAATCCCAGATATACGTTTGAGAATCGGGTGCTTCATTGCTTTAAATTTGAAGAGATTCAGAAGAAAACGCATCTTTCGATAGAGTTTGGGATTATCGATGAAAAGGGGATAGAATCGATAGAACTTTATCGATTTGATACCAGGCCCAATTGGACAATTCATGATTTAGAAGATATCCATCAATTTCAGCTCAAAGGTGAACCTGCATTGGGTGCACGTTACGTCATTCCGCAAGTTTGTCATGGCATTGTGGATGATATTTCTCGCTGTGATTCTACCCATTATTATGCTGCAGTGAGTGTGGACAAGAATGGCAACCGGATGCCATTGACGCTCTATTCACTTGGGAATCAGGAACGAGAGGATTGGGTGCGTCTTTCTTCAATTGTACCGAATGAAGTATCGGATATCATTGAGAATGAAGCGCTTTCCTATCATGAAGCATTGAGTGATATGTCCTATCGCAGTTCGGAGAGCCGTTGGGACACATCGATGGAAGACCCATCGGATGACAAGTCTGATCATTCAGAAAGTGTTCCCCGAAGCCGTCATTCAACGCGATATCATTGGGAGAGTGACTCTATTCCGGATGAAGATTCTTCAGAATTTTCGGAATCGTTTGAGCAATCTTCTTCACGTTCTTCTTCGTATGAGAGGGTATCCCGGACGAGTCGATACAGCTGGAGCGAAGAAACAGAAAAATCCGATAAAGATGCTTTATCTTCGGATAATTATGGTCGTTCGTCTTCGGATAGTCATAGCCGCATTTCTGGGGTAAATCATGAGCGCGTATCCCGAGGCAGCCGATACAGCTGGGATGATGATGGCAAATCGGAAAGCTCGGAGTCACCCTCGGACAATTACAGCCGCTCATCTTCGGACGGTTATAGTCGTACTTCAGGTATGAATCTTGAGCGCGTATCGCGGGGTAGCCGATATCGTTGGGATGATGATGGCAAAGAAGAGAAGTCTGAGCCATCTTCGGATAATAATGGTCGTTCCTCTTCGGATAATTACAGTCGAACATCGAGTGTGAATCGCGATCATGTATCCCGAAGCAGTCGATACAGCTGGGATGATGATGACCATGCAGATAAGTCTGAGCCATCTTCGGATAATTACAGCCGTTCGTCTTCTCAGGTGAATGAGCATGTATCGCGTGAAAGTGAGTACGATTGGGGAGATAACGGTGAGGAAGAGATTGAAGTGGATGATTCTGATAATGGAACAGAAAGTGTTCTAAGTTCAGATCAGATTATTCGCTCAAACCGCAGTAATTGGGATGATTCCGAGTTAGATGAGAATCGATTGAATTCAAGGGAATCTGCCAGCTCTAATGGAAAAGATCGTATAAGACGTCATTATCTTTTGGATGATGAGGATGAATCAGGTTCCGATTCTGTAGGGAATATAAACGATACAGGGCATTCATTGTCGGGTTCGCGCGAACGTGTGTCCCGGAGTAGTCGTTTTAATTGGGACGATGATTCAGATCGTCAAGGGAAAGCGAGTTTGTCGGGGTCTCATCTTTCTGTAGGGCGTCCATCCTTATCGCGCGAGCGTGTCCCTCGTGTGAGCCGATACAGCTGGGATGACGATGATGATAAGTCTGTTGATAATGCATTATCGAATACTCGCTCTTCTATAAGTCGTCCGTCTTTATCGGGAGAGCGCGTCTCTCGCGTGAGCCGATATAGCTGGGATGACGATGGTGACAAGAAAATCAGTGAATCCTTATCGAGTTCCCAGCTTTCCTGTGTGCGATCGTCATTATCGGGAGAGCGTGTCTCTCGCGTGAGTCGATATAGCTGGGATGACGATGAGGATGAATCCTTGTCGAGTTCGCAGTCGTCTCAGAGTCGATCGTCATTATCGGGAGAGCGTGTCTCTCGCGCGAGTCGATATAGCTGGGATGATGATGAGAATGATTCCTTGTCGAGTTCGCAGTCGTCTCGGAGTCGATCGTCATTATCGGGAGAACGTGTCTCTCGCGTGAGCCGTTTCAATTGGGATGATGACGATGAAATTCGGGAATCCCAAGATGCCGAGCGCTTAGAGCGCGAGGAAGAAGAGCGCAAGGCCAGAGAGGAAGCTGAGCGTCTGGCACG
>DGWW01000152.1 GCA_002395385.1 Myxococcales bacterium UBA4248 | reverse complement strand
AAAACATACAAGGCTGGCGGCTGATTAGTAACAGGATGTGACTTTAAAATGGAATTTGAGTTTGAATTCCCAAAGTGGTGCCAAAGGGAGAGGAAGGGCAAGAAAAAAAGTTCGTTGCCTTTTTAGGGAATGTGTCCATATTGATCGGTCGTTTTGTGGATTGCAGTTTAACGGGATGAAATATTTTCGAGGCTGCATTTGAGTTTGACAGATTTACCCAAAAAAATGCTTTGTTCCCGGATGGCGGATGTCAGTTTAGCATCGTCATACAAAAGTGCAAATCTGTAAAAGAAGGAGATATTTGCATTTGTTTTTGCCGTGGAATACAGCCAAAAAGAATGGAGTTTTTCGATGAGCTTGGAAAATGAGGTTCGTCAGTACCAGCAGAAATTTGCGGATGTCAAATCTGAGATAGCAAAAGTTGTTGTAGGTCAGGATGCGCTTGTGCATCGTCTTTTGATTGGATTGATTACTGGTGGACATGTTTTGGTAGAAGGTGTCCCGGGATTGGCCAAAACACTTTTGATTCGTACGCTTTCGGAGTGCTTGTCAGCCTCTTTTTCGCGTATTCAGTTTACGCCGGATATGTTGCCTGCTGATGTGACTGGAACTGAAATTTTCAATCCTAAGGATGCCACTTTTTCGCTCAAAAAAGGCCCTGTGTTTGGTAATCTCATTCTTGCCGATGAAATTAACCGTGCTCCAGCCAAAGTGCAATCTGCATTACTCGAAGCAATGCAGGAAAAACAAGTGACCATCGGAAATGAAAGCTTCAAAATGGCAGAGCCATTTCTCGTCATGGCAACGCAGAATCCGATCGAACAAGAAGGGACTTATCCGCTTCCGGAAGCACAGCTCGACCGCTTTATGCTTAAAGTTCTCGTGGGTTATTTAAGCCGTGAGGAAGAAATGAAGGTTGTGGAACGCATGGCTGGGAGTGCACCGATCCCGGAAGTTCGTCAGGTCATGGATATTCAGACCGTATTGGAAGCCAAGAAAGCTGCCGAATCGGTCTTTATCGATCAGAAAATTAGTGCCTATGTCGTCGATCTCGTCAATGCGACGCGTGATCCAAGAGCGTATGGTATGCAGCAGTTGGTCTCTCTTATCGAAATGGGCGCCTCGACGCGTGCGTCGATCAACCTCGTAAAAGCTGCAAAGGCCCATGCTATTCTGAATGGCCGTACCTATTTGAGTCCGCATGATATCAAGACTATCGCTCCGGATGTTTTACGTCATCGTGTTTCGCTCTCTTACGAAGCTGAAGCTCAGGGAAAGACTGCGGATGATGTAATCAATATGATTCTTGAGACCGTGCCGGTACCTTAGGAATTGCAGTTAGCAATTAGCAATTGGCAATGATTTGGACATTCTCTGGATAATCTCTAAAGTATGAAAAATACTTCGATTCTTTAGGTTTTATCTATGGTTTGACAAATTCGATTGCACATTGCTCATGACACATTGCTCAGTTTTTTAATCGCCTTTTCATTTTAGAATGAAAATTGGGGATAGTTATTCCAATTGCTCATTGCACATTGCTCATTAGAAAATGCTTAGTCCGGAAATTATAAAACAAGTTAAGCAAATTCAGATACGAACAGGCCGTCAGGTTTCGGATGTTCTTGCGGGTGCTTATCTTTCTGTATTTAAAGGCGTCGGCATGGAATTCGACGAGGTTCGGCCATACGTCCCAGGGGATGACATCCGTACAATCGACTGGAATGTTACAGCCCGTACAGGAACACCATATATCAAGCGTTTTGTGGAAGAACGTGAACTGACGGTTTTGCTCATCGTCGACATTAGTCCAAGTCTCGATTTCGGAAGCCTTGAGCGGTCCAAACGCGAAGCTGCCACCGAATTGAGTGCACTGCTTGCGTTTTCGGCCATCGAGAATGATGACAATATTGGATTGCTGCTGTTCCAGAATGGCGTCGATGAATTTATTCCACCCCGAAAGGGCCAGAAACATGCACTTCGCATTGTACGTGAAGTTTTGGCCCGCGCAGAGGGCGCGGATAAACCCCATGAGGAAGCTGCAGGTGAAACGAGTTTCTGGCGAAAACTGGGCTGTCATCTGCGCGAAAAGTTTGAGCGTTTTAAAATGCGTTCCAGACATCAGACGCGACAGACCAATATCGCTCAGGCGCTTGAGTTCTGCCATCAGGTGCTGCATCGCAGGGCAGTCATTTTCCTGATTTCGGACTTTTTGGATGAAGGCTACCTGAATGTTGCTCGCAGCGTGCATCGAAAACACGATCTCATCAGTGTTTTGGTCAATGATGCGCGTGAATTTGAACTCGTCGACGAAGGATTGCTCACACTTGAGGATGCTGAAACTGGCGAGATATGTGAAGTGGATACGAGCAGCATGGAGTTTAGAGAAAGAGCTTCTCGAATGGCGCGTCAGCGTACAGAGCGCCTTCGAAATGAGTTCCAGGCTTCTGGATGTGACCTGATCGAGATTGACGCAACACAGTCTGTGATCGATCCACTTTTGGCGTTCTTTAAACAACGACAAAAACGCTATAGGTAATTTGTAATTAGCAATTAGCAATTAGCAATTAGCTATGAATGAGTTCTCTAGTTTATTCATAAAAGATTCATTCTTTTTAGCTTCAGGGGTACTCTTTAGTTCTGCAAATTCAATTGCGTATTGCGCATTGCTCATTGGA
This sequence comes from Myxococcales bacterium UBA4248, assembly GCA_002395385.1. Taxonomy (GTDB): domain Bacteria; phylum Myxococcota_A; class Bradymonadia; order UBA4248; family UBA4248; genus UBA4248. Next base: position 23,751 of record DGWW01000152.1, on the reverse strand, counting down.
AAATAGCTTCAGAGTTATACTCATGAAATTCTCTCGTATTTTACCCTTTATTCTTTGTGTGCTTTTGAGCGCATGCAGTGTTCAAAATGCTGAGCAGACTGCGGATTCGGATGCGGTAGAACAGACCGCAAAAAGTGAAAAACATCCGGATGCGCGCGAAACGACATTAGGGCCTGTTCATGTTGTTGTTTCTCTGAGTGACTCAAAGCCGACACTTGGTGAACAGATTGAGCTTAGTTTGACGGTGGATGCCAGGACTGGGGTGACGGTCACGATGCCCGATTTTGGTGATCAGCTTGGTAAATTCAGCATTGCAGATTACCAGTCTTCTGAAAAACAGCGTGAAGACGGTCGGATGGAGTATAGTCAAAAGTATACGCTTGATTTGCCGATGTCCGGTAAATTGAGGACGCCTTCATTTCTTGTTGAATTTATCGATAACCAGGATGGTTCTGAACAAAAAGGCAAAATTCAGGAAGTGCTGACCGAGGAGATGGATCTCGAGGTCGCGTCAGTTTTTGCAGAAGGTGAGGTCCCTGAATCCTTGTATCCTGCCGCAGAGGTTTTGCCGGAGCTCGTTTTGCCGGAGGATAAGGATAACCACATCTGGCTATGGATTCTGCTTGGTTTGCTGCTGTGTGGTGCCGTTGTGGCATTTGTCTATTATGATAAGCACAAGCGGGTCAATGAATATGTTCCGCCGGATATCGTAGCCCTGCAGGCGTTGGACAATATGAAGGCACGGGAGATTCCTGTGAACTCCGAAGCGGTTGATTCCTGGTATGTAGAGCTTTCTTCGATTGTCAGAACGTATATTGAAGGTCGATTTTCGATGCATGCACCGCGTCTGACGACGGAAGAATTTTTCGAAATTGCCAAGAAAAGTGAAGACATCAACAATGATAACAAGATTTTGATTAAGAAACTTCTCGAACATTCGGATCGGGTCAAATTTACCGATTTTGTTCCTACCCAGAGTGAATCGGCATCCATGCTGGAAGATGCAAGGAAATTTGTCGTAGATACGCGGGAAGTTCCGGGGGGTGAGAATCATGTTTGAGTTTCGTGAACCGCTCTTTTTGTTATTGGCGATTCTGGCTATACCGCTTTTCTTTTGGATGCGGCGTCCTATCGGGTGCATCAAATTTTCGAGTCTGAATATCTGGCCGATGCGCGTAAAAAGTTTCCGGGCCCGGACTTCTTTTATTCCCCCGCTTTTACTCTCGCTGGCTTTTATCGCATTTTGTGTTGCCCTGGCCGGACCGCGCATTCCTGGAGGCAGTATCCAGCAGCATCGGGAAGGCATATCTATCATGCTCGTGGTCGATAAATCCGGTTCGATGGTTGCACTCGACATGTCTAAAGAGGATGAAAACGGCAATATCATTGAAGAACAGGATAGACTCGAAGCACTTAAAGATGTTTTGCATGATTTTATTAAGGGCAATGGCAGCACGCTCAAGGGACGTTATAATGATTCGATAGGTCTGGTGAGCTTTGGTACTTATCCCGATTCGGATTGTCCTTTGACGCTCGATCATGTCACTCTTTTGCAATTGATCGACGATGTGCAGATTATGACCAACAACAGTGAATCCGGGACTTCGATGGGCGATGCCATAGGACTGGCGACGGAACGCCTGAGGGATGCACCGGGTAAATCGAAAGTCATGATTCTGCTCACGGATGGTGTGAACACGACCGGTTATGAAGATCCGCTCGAAACAGCGCGCATGGCCGCTGAATTTGGGATTAAAATATACACCGTCGGCATTGGTACCAATGGGTTTGCCAAAGTGCGTGCAAGGGATCTGTTTGGACGCCAGGTCATGCAGCGCATGCCGGTTGAACTCGATGAAAAAGGGTTGACAGAAATCGCGAATATGACGGGTGGCCGGTATTTTCGTGCAACCGATCGCGATGGACTCGAAAAAATCTATGAAGAGATTGATGCCCTCGAAAAAACCAAAATCAGCGAAAACAGGCTGACTCATTATGACGAGAAGTACGCCATTTTTATCGTCATGGGACTCATCCTGGCGGCACTTGGGGCTTTGCTGCGCATGACGTATTACAGACGATCACCGATGTGATGGTAACGCGCGGTGTATGGCGTTCAGCCATAGCCGCGCAGGGGGAGCGGCGTATTGGGCGACGCACAATAGCCGCGCGGGGGACATTCCCCCGCATCCAAAAAACGCTATACCTAGAGACGTAAAAAATGAACTGGATACAGTTTGAACATACTGAATATGCCATTGGGCTGTTGTTTGTGCTCGTTGTCGTACTCATTTACACATGGATGCTGACGGCCAACCGTGGTCATCTGGGTGCTTTTGTGGGTAAAAAAATGCAGGATCGTCTGGTGACCCGTCCGACGTTTAGCAGCCGGATTCTGCAGATTATATGTCTGGCGATTGGCGGTATCCTGTTTATTTGCGCCCTGATGCGGCCTCAAATTATTCAGGAAGAGCGCGTCTCGGTTGCAAAAGATTCTGCCAATATTTTTATTGCGCTCGATGTCTCGAAGAGCATGCTCGCGACGGATGTCGTGCCGGACAGGCTGGAACGCGCCAAATCTGAAATTCGCGATATGCTGCCTTCGTTTTCTTCCTATCGCGTCGGGTTGCTGGCTTTTGCTGGACGAACGACAGTTCTTTCGCCCCTGACGATGGATCATGGTTTTTTTAGGCTGGTTCTCGATAATGCTTCCTATACGAGTGTGACTCTGGGCGGAACCAATATCGGTGAGGTGATTCGCAAGGGCACCAAGCTTTTGAGCGAGCAGGAAGGCCCCAAGGCCATGATTTTGATTACGGATGGTGAAGATCATGATTCTTATCCGCTTGAGGCGGCCGAAGAGGCACGCAGGGCCGGTGTCGTCATTGTGACTGTTGGGTTCGGCTCCGAAAAAGGAACGACCATTGATGTGCTTGATAAGGAAACCGGTCAGAAAAGACGCGTGACGGATGCTTCGGGAGCCGATGTCATTTCAAAACTGGATGGAAAACTCCTGAGGGATATCGCCGAAAAAACAAACGGTGTTTATGTTCCGGCAGAAAATAATGTGCTCGAACTCGAAAGTATCATGCACAAACGCATTTTACCGCTCGTCGATGATATCGATCAGGTTCGCACAAAAGAAATCAGAATTGATTTGTTCCAGTGGTTCGTTGGTTTCGCGCTTTTATTCTTCCTGGGTTTCATGCTCCTCGAAGGCAGAGGATTTAAACGTCAGGCAAAGGAGAGAGCAGCATGAGGAATGGTTTGTTAAAACGAAGTTTAATACTTGGTGTGGCAGGGATGCTGTATTGCTCGACTGGGTATGCGCAAACGGCGGATCCCCAGGCAGCACCTCAGGATGTGCAGACTCAGCAGGATGAACAGGCTACGCAGACCGCAGGTCAGGAGAGCGAGTCTCCAAAAGAAGCACCCAAAAGTATATATGATGATGCATCGCTCAAGCCTCGTGATATTTATAATCTTGCGGTAGGCCAGTTGGATGAAAGTCATTTCGAAACAGCCATTGAGGGATTCGTTCGTGCGCGCGATTTAGCCGCATTCGATAATGAATTGCGCTATTCTGCAGCCTATAACCTTGGCCATGCCTATGCGCAGAAGGCCGAATCCGCCGGCGACATTCAGACACTTCAGGAAGAAGCACTGCAGGGCGTGATTGCCGATTTGACCATGAGTGTGGCATGGATGCGGGATGCCGTCCACCAACGCCCGAGTATTAAAGAAGCACGCGGCAATCTCGAAATTGTGCTCAAACGCTTGCTGAATGCCAAAGACGTGATGGCGCAAAAATACAATACGCTCGAAAAACAACTCGATGAAGTGATCGGTATGGAGCGCACGATTCGCGAGAATGCCAGAGGTTTGTCTGAACGTCTGTTGCAGGCCAATGCCATGCGCGATCCTGTCGCATTTCAGGATGATTTCAAAGCTCTATCCAATGTTCAGCGCGAAACTTTAACACAAGCCAACCTGACTGCCGAGAATCTGTCCAATGCACTTTCGCTTATCGAGTCGAAAGCCGAAGATCAACGCACGCAGGAAGAGGCATTCCGCGGATTTCAGCTAAAATCCGCATCACCGTTGCTCGAAACAGCTCGCCAGTCGATGGCCAATGCACGCCGTCAGATGCGCGAATTATCCATGGATGACTCATTGAGGCTCTCAAACCGCGCATTTCAGCTTCTTAAACAGGCACGTGAACAGCTCGAAAATCCACTCGCTATTCTGCAGCATATTGCCGAAGATGAGACCGGATTTGTGCGTATTGCCAGTGCAAAGCACATGTTTTCTTCGCCAGAGCTGCTCGAAAAATTCAAGGCTCAGACACAGAATAATGAAGTTGCTGAACCACCATGGCTCAACAATGATCTGCTCAACGATACACAAGTTGATGTGCTGACGCGAACCAATCGGGTTGTGGAATTCCTCAATGTCGTTGTTGAATCGGCGGATCAGCAGGAACAGCCTCAGGATCCTAAACAGGCCGAAGCCGCTAAGGAACAAACCGAGCAGATCAAAGAGGCTTTGCCTTTGATTAAGGATGCTGCTTCCGAGATGCAGTCCGTCACGCAACGCCTCGAAATGAACGATTATGAAGGTGCAGTCAACCATGGTTCAAAAGCACTTGAACTGCTCGCACTGGCAATGGAAAGATTTGCTGATCTCAAGCATCTGATCAATATTGCTTATGCGACACAGATGCAGGCCGATGCCTTCGTCAAAGGCGATTTGGGCGCAGAAGCCGGTGATTTGCTGACCAGAGCTCAGCAGCGTGACTTTTTAACCAAGAACCTCAACCTCAATGCCGAGCGCCTCGAACGTTTGGCCAACCTGCTCGCCAAAGAATCGGGCAAGATGAACCAGGCTGCTATGCAGCAAAATGGCCAGCAAGGCGCCCCAAACGAAGAACAACTGCAGCAAATTCAGCAAAAATTTGAATATGCCGAGCAATTGCGATCCGATGCGCTCAAGGCGATTCAGCGCATGCAGAGCAAAGTTGCAAAACCAGCCGAAACTGGCGTGGACGAAAATGTTGTACCATCCAACATTGAACAGGCAGTGTGGGGAGATTTGACCGGTGATGCAGAAATCGCTCAAAAATCTCTCGAACAATTGAGGATTCTCTTCTTCACAATCGTCGAACATATACAGGAATTGCTCAAACAACAGACTTCGACACTCGATCAAACGACCGACATCGCTTCGTCGACAACAGATGAACTCGAGATAAAACTACCGCCGGTTATCGATCGTCAGCGAATACATGAGATTACCTCGGATCAGCTTGCAGAAGCACTCACCGAAATGGCAAAACAAGCTCAACAGCAGGCGGCCCAGATGCCACAGCAAAATGGACAGCAGAATCCAGCGACGCTTTATGCTCAGGCAGCCAGCGAATTGCAGGTCGCGTCGACGTCGATGCGGCAGGCACAGACGGATTTGCAGAACGAAAAGCATCTTTTCACAGAGGCGATCGAACAGCAAAATATCGCAATCGAGCATATTCAAAAAGCACTTGAAATCCTGCAGCCGCCTCAGCAGCAGAATCAGCAACAACAACAGCAGCAAGAACAGCAAGAGCAGAAAAAAGAACAAAAAATGTCCAAGGAACAAGCGGATAAGAAGATTCAGCAGATTCGAACCCGCGATCAGGAACGAAGAAAATCGAAAGAACGTGACGGATCGGGGATGCCAACTGTTGAAAAAGACTGGTAATATGGTGCGCCGACTATTCGCCTGCGGCGAATACGTCCGGCGTGCTTCGGCTATCGGCGCTGCCGATACGCCTTCGCATTTTTTTATAGGCAGTTAGCAATTAGCAATTAGCAGTTAGCAATGACTGAGTTCCATGGTTATCTCTAAAGAATCGATTATTTTGAGCTTCAGAGTTGTCCTTTAGTTTTGCATTCCAATTATCAATTATCAATTATTAATTATTAATTATTAAAAGGGTCGTCCCTTGGTTTTGCATCCCAATTGCTCATTGCTCATTGCTCATTATGAGTGTATTTCTTCTTAATTTCATACTTTCCACTTTCAATGTGGCAGACTCAAATGAATATTCGTCCTTATATATTAGTTGCATCGCTTTGTTTGGGGGCTTTGGCCCCCATGTGTGGGATGTCCGATGTCGCATGGGCACAGTCGGTACAGATTACAACTCAGGCCACCGAAATCTATGCGGGAATGCCGTTTCAACTCGCCATTACCGTCAGCGATTTTGACGAAGATCCTCAGCCCGAAATTACCCCATTTGAAATTGATGATGCGGAAATCCAGTTGCTGGGCGTCTCTCCGAGGATCATGTCGAGTACGACGATTATCAATGGACGCATGACCCAGAAAAAAGATGTCTCGTTCATCTTTAATTACCAGATTACCCCAAAACACGAAGGGGTTTATACCATTCCCTACATTCATGCGACTCAGGGATCGAAAGAGGCAACTTCGCAGCAAAAGCTGACGTTTACCGCGAGTACGGTCAAGTCGACTAAAGACATGCGGATTGAGCTTCAATTGCCCGAACGCAAGATTTGGGTGGGTGAAACTTTCGATGTGAATCTGGCGTGGTACATTCGAAAAGATGTTCAAAGCCAGGTCTTCAGCATTCCCGTATTGGAAATGCCCGATACCTTTGATGTGGCAGAACCCGATGATGCTCCGCGGGGACGTTCCATTCCAATGACGGTCGGCAGTCGGCAACTGGCATTTCCTTTTACGCGTGATTCCGTGATGGTGGGGGGGCTTGAATATACGCGTTTCCTCATTCCCATTAAAGTTACTGCACTCAAGAGTGGTGTGATTGTGCTTCCGGCTTCAAAAGTCATGGCTGAACTCGAGTCGGGCAGAACACAGGATATGTGGGGATTTGGACGTTCAACGTATCAGCTGTTCCAGGTTGAAGATCAGGCCCGTACACTGACCATTCAGGAACTGCCCCAGAATTCAAAGCCTGCGACGTTCTCGAATGCCATGGGCACGGATTATTCCATTCAGGTTTCGGCAGATCGAACTATCGTCAAAGTCGGTGATCCCATCGTTCTGACGATTGATATTACTTCGGCCAGCAATATGGATGGTTTGATTCTGCCCTCTCTGGCCTCTGCCGGCCTCAATGAACAACTCTTTAGTGTGACCAATACCGAGCCCATCGGTGAAAACATCGATGGCGGCGGACAGCGTTATATCAAGCGGTTTTCGGTTCCTGTGCGCATAAAATCCGAGCGCGTGACCGAAATTCCTCCGTTGGCTTTTTCCTACTTTAATCCTAAAACCGAAGAGTTTTCTACAGTACGCAGTCAGCCGATTGCCCTGAGCGTCACGTCTGTCGATAAGATCAGTGCCGCAGATGTATTTTCGACCAAAAAAGAGATACCCGCTGCCAATCATGACAAATCCGGTGCAGACGAATCTGAGACAGATAAAGTCCCTACAACGGGATCTCTTGAGCTGAGCCTCAACTCGACGAAAGATGATTTAAAATCTTCGACTCAGATACGCAGTACATTGCCGCTGCGCATTGGGTTGTATGCTTTGCCTTTTGTCGCATGGATTGCATTGGCATTGGTCCGAAGAACAAAGAAAAACCGGGATTCGAATGCTGTTCAGCGCGAGGCTATTAAAAATCTCAAGGAGGCAATTCAAACGGCTTCCAAGCAGTCTCCACGCGAGGCTGCTTCCTGTATTTCGAATGCACTCAATGCTTTCCTGACCGCGACAGAAACGCCAAAAGCGCCATTCCAGTCATTGTGTGAACGCATGGATAATGAAGCTTATCGACCGGAGGCTATAAAATTGCCAAAGGAATTGCTGGATGAATTCTCAGCAGCCATTCCCAAACACGTCAATCCTGCTTACGCCAAGCTCGTTTCTTCGATTTTTGCACTCTTTATGGCAATTGCTGTCTTTTTTGTACCTCAGATTTCTGAGGCACAATCTGAGAATGAAATTCAGCAATATCATCAGGCTGTCGAAGCTTATCAAAAGGCCATGGCACAGACTGAACATGCCTCCCGCATTGCAGGTTTTAAACAGGCATATACTGGTTTTAGTGTGTTGGCGCAGGAACATCCATCCTCTGTCGCCCTCCATGTCGATGCGGGACATGCTGCGCTCGGCGCAGTCGATTATGGTCATGCTGCATTGGCCTATAAACGTGCACTCGAACTCGATCCGGCACAAAAGCAGGCTCAGAATAATCTTGCCTACATTCGTTCGGTTCAGAATGAGGAAGTCAAATCAGATGTAAAAATCATTTCGACGGCTTTTTTCCTCAATGATCGTCTGTCCCGTGATTCACGTCTGCTCATTGCGGCTATTTTGTTCGCTTTGGGGATGCTCCTTATTGTCCCCTGGAGCGTAAAACATCGAAAAATTATGGCTTATGTGGCCATTTTCCCGTTGTTTGTATGGATTTGGGTATTGGCGGGCGTCTGGGTTGAACCCGAGAAAAATGAAGCCGTCGTCATGAATGAAGTCTTTCTCAAAACGGCGGATAATGTTGGTGCCTCCAATGTTTCTTCGGTTCCGTTGGAGCCGGGGCATACCGTCAATATCGTGCGTTCCAATGCCGATTGGCATCAGGTGCAGACCATGGGTGGACAGCAGGGCTGGGTTCAGAATTCGGCCATCGAGCGCGTCAAAGAATAGGGCTTGCCGTAGGTGCGACCCCATGTCGCACCTAGGCGAGCGGCGCAGGCGTATTCGGCAAAGCCGAATAGCCGCGCCTCATAAAAATTTAATCCAGCGATTTCACGAACAATTTTTCCCGATAATATTTTAATTCTTCGATGGATTCGCGGATATCATCCAATGCCCGGTGATGATTCTCTTTTTTGTAGGGATCGAGTTTGGGGTACCAACGGCGCGCCATTTCTTTAAATGAGGATACATCGACATTGCGGTAGTGCAGGTAATGGGCCGTCAAGGGCATTTCGAGGTCGATAAACCGGCGATCCTGCCACACCGAATTGCCGCAAAGCGGTGCAGCATGCTTTTCTGCGTACTGCGAGATAAATTCAAAAGTCAGGCGGTCGGCATCTTCAATTTCAATTTGGGAATTCAGTACGCGTTCGACGAGACCGGATTGGGTATGGTGTTTGGTATTCCAGTCATCCATCTGATCGAGCAATTCCTTGGGACGATGGATGGCCAGCTCGGGCCCTTCGGCTACGATGTTCAATTCGGAGTCTGTGATGAGGGTTGCAATCTCGATGATACGATCGACGCTGGTATCCAGGCCCGTCATTTCACAGTCGATCCAAATCAGAGGCTGATGTATGCTTCTTGCCATGGGCAATCTTCCTTAATGCATATGTGTCATGAGATGTTTGTTATCTTTGTTTTTAACAAACGGATTTGTTCGCAGCTAACGCTGCTCATTTTGTAAATGCGTAATGCATAATGCATAATACGTAATTGAATTTGCAACCCCCAAATGTGACTCTGAAGTAAACAATAACTTCAATTCTTTAGAGAAAACCTCGAGAATGCCGGAATAATTACGAATTACGAATTATTTCAGCCCAAATTTTCCCAATATTTCCTGGACTTCAATGCCGAGAGCATTGGCGATTTCGAACAGATAGGCTTGCAGACGGGCAGTGGGCATGCCCGATATCCTTTGGTGTTCGAGCTTTTCGAGGGTGCGCGCAGGCAATCGCGATTTGAGTGCGAGTTGAGCGATGGTCATACCGACTTCTTCGCGTTTTGCAGTGAGCCATTCGCCCGCATCGGGGTTGGCATCGGCAGAAGAGGGGCTTGTCGTTAAAAACGGTTTGTGTAAAGTCTCATTTGCAGAGCGCGTGGTGCGTTCCTGGGGCTGAGGTGGGTCGGCCTGTGCCGGGGTTTCTTCGCTGCGACGATAGGCGATTTCGAGCTGTGCAATCGTTTGAGCAATGGCATCTTTTGACAAGACACTTGCGACCAGGCCATTTTCGCGGCGATAGCCTTCCCAGAGCAGGCGGTATTGCTGGCGTGCCTGTTCGGGCGTTTCAGCTCGCAGAAATTGGCGTGCATGGGTCGATACATCGAGCTGGGCCAGACACGGTCTGGGCTCAAAGCTGAAGTTTGGCAGGCGCTCTCGCACGATCGAGTCCATTCCGCGAACGAGGGGATCTTCACGCATGAAAATAGATACATCGGCCAGTTGGCGTATAAAGAACCAGCGGCGATCATCAAACTCCATACTGCCGAGATAACGTATGTCCAGCCCCAGGAGCATTCCCCAGGCATGGCACAAAGCCCGGCTTTGAAGTGACTCGCTGTGTTCACGCCTGTAGTTGATCATGAAAGCACACCGAAAAGACGCCAATTCTGTGAGCCATTGATTTTGCAGGGATGGTGGAAGCCTGTTGGCAATCGAGGAATACGTCCAGGTATCCTGTTGTGGTGCAAGGATTTGGGCGAGTTCATTATTTTCTTCGAATTGGCGGATATAACGCACAAAAGAGCGTCGAATCCATCGTGTCACCATATCGATGAGGGTTGGTTCGGGCGCGGCCATCAGGATGGGCAAATCGGAACGCACGAATAAGTCGAGGTTCCAGTCATTCAATTCGGGACGCAAATCGAGAATGATGTTGTCATATTGCAATTCCCGCAGGCGCTGCAAAAGCGTTTCTGCCGTTTCGATCGTCGAGTGATGGACATAATCGAGGCGTGGTTTGGAAGTCGAAAGAATTTCAAATCCACTCGGGTAATTCTGAATGGGCAGATCTACGAAAGGTGCAAGGTTGCCATAGATGCTCGTATCGATGATGAGTACCGACTGATCACGTGCCACCAGGGCTTTGGCGAGAACGGTGGTACATGTCGAGCGGCCAATGCCGCCCTTGGGGCCGGCAATGGCAATGAGTCTATTCTGGATTCGTGTGCGAGCCATGAGCTTTAGGAGGTTTCTTTAACAAATTCTGCAATGCGTTCAAACGCTTCAGAAAGCGTCTTTTCATCGGGCAAAAAGACGATCCTGAAATAGGCTGCATCTTCACAAGTATAGCTGAATCCACTCCCTGGCACAACGACGACTCCCTTCGAGTCGAGCAAATCTCGGCACCATTTTTTATCGTCTCTGATGCCCTCGACGCGTACAAAAGCATAAAAACTGCCGTGGGGTATGATACATGAAAGCCCCGGAATCTGTGCGATTTTTTGCATGCAAATGTCCCGGCGTCTGCACAGTTTGGCCAGAAATTCGGGGAAATGGGACTGGCTTCCCTCGAGGCATGCGCGAATCGTCCATTGGAAGGGATGGCTCGAGCACAGCCTTGCACGCAGAAGGCGACAAATCGTCTCGTAATACGAATCCAGGCGCGCTTTGGGGCCGCTCAAAATGCCCCAGCCAATGCGGATACCAGGCCCGAGATAGGATTTGCTCAGACCATTGAATGTCAGGACGCAGGCATCCTCATCGAGCGAGGCCAGACTGATGTGGTGACATTCGGGATCGAGCACGAGTCGCTCGTAATTCTCATCATTTAAAATGAGAAGATTGTTTTTTTTCGCCAAATCGATGATGCGGCGAAGGCAGGTTTCGGGATAGATGGCTCCCGTCGGATTATTGGGATTAATCACGACAATCGCGCGAGTACGGCCATCGATGAGCGTTGCCATGTGATCGAGGTCGGGCTGCCATTCTTTGGTTTCATCCAGCTTGTAGTAACGCGCTTCGACGCCGAGACGCGTCAGAATCATCGAATACAGCGGATAAGTCGGAGAGGGCAAAAGAACGTTGTCACCGGGATTGACGAGCGCTGTAAATGCCAGGTCGATGCACTCACTGGCACCGTTGCCCGTAAAGCTGCCTATAATATTGATGATATGCTGGCGATTGCGAGCATCGCGTTCGATCGATTCGAGTGCTTCGGGCAGCCCCTCCGAAGGTGCATAGCCATTTTTGCGGTGGGTAATTGCCCAAATGGCTGCCTGTTGAGCTTCTTCGACCAAATCGAAATCATAAACATTCGGATCGCCAATATTTAAATATAATATATCGCGCCCTTCACGCTCGAGTTCACGCGCACGTACTGTGACTTCACGAATCGAATACTGAATGTTTTCGGTCGCTTTGGCAGGAGTAATATAGTCCTGGGAGTAAAATGAATCTTTATCCATATATTTATGATGCTCTTCCTTGAAAGTATAAAGGCACTCTGAATATCAAAGTGCCTTTATAAATTATTCATCTGCAAGTTCAAGAATATATTTTAATATATCCCGAACTCGGTCGGTGTCTTTGTGTTTTACAAGATAAAAGAACTCGCCCATCGCATCTGCATAAGCACCTGGAACGGGTTCGGCCATGACCATGCAGTCACTAAACTGAGACATAATCTCATCATGCGAATGCTTATGATGTTCATTGACTCGGCGGCCTGCAAAACCAATCGAATATTTGAGCTTTGCATTGATATGCGGATAGCATTCATGGAAGGATGCTGCCCATGTTTCGTACAAGTCGATGTCTGCCGAGAAATTCATCATATCGATGGTGTACAACCCAGGCGGACGAACGTTGATTTCGAGGAAGCAATACTTGGTCGGATTCTTCTGTGTACGGAACCATTCAATATGGAAAAATCGCTCGCGGACATTAAATGCGGCAACCGCTTTTCGCCCCAATTCCTCGAGATTTGGATCGATTTCGGTAACATTATAATAGTAGAGTGATTTGGCTTCGTTGACGCTCTCCATAACACCCGAATTGTATTCGTGCGATGTCTTAAAGATGATGCGCCCGTCACGATCGACAAAACCATCGAATGTAACAATATCACCATGAATGAACTGTTCACAAATATATCGGCCATGAATATATTCAAAACAGTGATCGAGTTCCTCATCATTATTCAGCGCATACGTTGCGGCTGCACCTACGCCGACGACCGGTTTTACGACGATAGGGTAGCCGACTTTCTTGATAAATGCACGAAGCTGTTCCAGACTCTCGACTTCCATACCCTCGGCAACGGGAATACCCGCACCGCGCGCAATGCGTTTCATTTCGAGCTTGCTGCGGTTAATGTCTGTCTGGGCAGGCTTCTGGCCAAAAATGTTAAAATCCTCACGAAGCTGTGCTTCGATACCAAGCCAATATTCATTCTGCGAATCGATGCGATCGATCTTGCCATATTTGGACGTTAAATAACCAACTGTCCGAATCATCGCATCGTAATTCATCATATCCGGGACATAAACATATTCGTCAAGCGTGTTGCGAAGCTCATCCGAGATGTCCGGACTGTCCCCAATGCCGAGCGCGGTGTCGCCGTATTTTTTGACCGCTTTGGCATAATTGACATGGTTTGGGGGAAAATGTGGCGACAAAATAATGACGTTCATATTCACTCGCTTGTAGTTATGCAAACAACGTACATCCAAACGATGTACAACTTTGTAGCATTGTAACACACATGGTGGGCGAATGAAATATATGAATTGTATCGTATGGCCCGGGAATGTTGCGGTTTATTGCAGGGCCTGGCTATTGGCCTATGGCCAATACGCCCAGGCTTTCGCGCTATTGGCCTGCCAGGCCAATACGCGCTCAATCTTTTGGCGCTACGCGCCGGCCAGCGTCACGCCCTGGGGCAGATATCCCCGGATGGCATCGGCGCTTACGGGACCTTTGCGTAAAATAGTCCACATACTCTTTTCGATTTTGAGTACAGTCGTGGGTTTGCCCATGGTGGGATCCTGCTGGTAAATCCTGAAGGCAACGTCCTGATTCATAAAAACGCGGCGAGCTTCTGTGGTCGTGGTTGCTGGCGGATCGCCGGCGTAATTGGCACTCGGGACTGCCAAAGGTATGCCGGTAAGTTTTAAAATGGCCTGAGCTACGGGATTAAGCGGGCATCGGATGCCGACCATATTGTCGTTCGAGACGCATGCATCTGATAGACAACTTTTACAGGGTAAAACCAGGGTAAGCGGGCCGGGCCAATAATCATTGGCAATTTCTCGGGCAGCTCCTAGCTCGGCAAATTGTTCGGCCATCGCAAGATCAGATACCATCACGGGGAATGGCTTGTTATCCGGGCGATTTTTGAGTGTGATGAGGTGTTCTATGGCCTCATCATTAATCGCATCTGCCCCAATGCCATATACAGTTTCTGTCGGAAATATGACCAACTCTCCATTGAGCAGAGCCTGTGATGCTAAAAAAACTTGAGGTTCCATTGGGAGGTCACGAGAAACGGTAATTTCTATGCTCACTTTTTGATCCTTTAAACGATTGAGGTGAAATCCGTGGGAATGTTTATTGTTGAATGCGTAATTCGTAATGCGCAATGCGTAATTGAAAAAAAGTGAGCATCGTTAGATGCGAACAAATCCGTTTGTTAAAATATTCAAACTACTTTGTGCTGTCGAACGTACCCACTCGCATGCATGATTTTGTGCAACATTTTCAAGCTCGGGAATGAGTTCCCGTTTGCCTGTATTGGCAATCACAATGCAGGCATTTCTTTGTAACATATAGGGATGAACATCGGCAATAACGGTTTGGGCAACCCGAATGCGCAGCTGTCGCCCGCTCAGGGTCAGAATCTCTTTGAGGGTGATTCTGCTGAGCGGATTGTCCTCGGGGGCAGGAATATCATTGTCACGTATTCTTGGACATCCCTGTTGGCATCGGTCACATCCCCAGATGACATTTCCCATGGCTTTGGCAAATTCTTTGGGAATGATGCCCCTGTGTTGTATCGTCCAATAAGCCAGGCATCGGTTTACATCATACCCATTGGATGACAGCGCGCCTGTTGGACATGCACGAACGCATTGTCTGCAATGTTTGGGACAGCAGCCCACGGCACCGGGTATCAGATTTTGGGGATCGAATAGAGGTGAGGTGTTGAAGGCCAGCATTTCCCGATAAGGCATGAGATCGACATCGACGAGCAATTCTCCCAAAGAGATGTAAGACCCCCATTGGGGGTGAATGATCATGTGGTTGTAGCCAATGCTGCCAAAACCGGCACGAATGGCGAGTTCGCGTTCAAGTACTGGCGCGGTATCGACGCATATCCGGCTGTTTTCGATGGGAAAATGGTCTTTTAAAAAATGGAGAATCTGCCCGATTCGGTCACGCAAAACGGTATGGTAGTCACCAATGGCGCAGAAACGCGCAAAATGACAAGGCGCAGAGGCTGGCATTTTGGGCATGGCAATACCAAAACACAGGACACTTTTGGTTCCCGGCATAATCGCTTCGAATCCCTCGCGGCAGAATGCATTCCTTTGCAAATAGCCAAGATTTTGTGGAATACCTTTGGCAATCTGGCTGCAATAGGCATCGTAGGTCAATGGCCTGGATGCATCGACGACGCCACAGGCTGCAATGCCGGTTTTTATTAGAAATGAATGAAATTCGGATGGATTCATAAGGTGATGGTAGAGGCTCTTTCCCTGAAGTAACTATTCTGCTGGGACTATGTCCAAATAGTGAGTTATTCATTATTCACTATTACGTATTCACTAACAGAATTCGCAATGCACAATGATTGGGGGCATCCTCATGGATATGGCTAAAGAATTGTTATCCTGAGCTTAAAGAAAGTGAACAGTGAATAGTTAATAGAGAATAATCTGCAATGGGCATCAATGAATTATGCCACCAGAACGCCTACAAAGCCGACAAACAGAACGACAATGCCTATCACCAAATAAGCGACATATTTATTGCCCCAGTAGCCGTCGAGTGCATCATACAAATATTTATAATTCTGGAACAGAGAGTCGGAGCGAAGTGTGTTCTCATGATTTGGAACATCCTTAATGACAGCCTGGACAAAATAATCTGCACCATACAATACATTTTCACTGTCATTGGGATTGACAAGTACAGAAAACTCACTATTGACCTCGGGGGGATTCATGTGGACATGATTGATAGGATAATTGTCGAGCCCCTCCCACGATACAGTCATATAAGAAAGAACACCTTTATGTTTTCCTGTATTATCTTCATATTCGATCAGTCCCCATGTCTCTTTGGCAATGATAATGTCACCGCATACATCCCAGTCAACTTTAGCGCCTCTTGCTGCAATCGTTTCGAATAGACTGAATAGGGATGATGGATGCAGAGTTATGTCCAATTGGGATGATGGAGGTTGGGAGGGGGCCGATTGAGAGGGGGGAGGCTTAATCGGTATGAGCTTGGGAGGTTCAATTTTCTTTGGCTGAATACTATGAACCTTCTGCATTTGTGCATTACCATACTTTTGGTGGAGCATTCTTCCGCTTAAGCAGACATGCCGCTTTATGATGACTTCTATATCTGGCTTTTCCTGAAGATAAGTCACTTTTGCCTTGGCGACATAACTGTCTTTTAGCCTTTCTTTGTAGGATCTTGTGAGATTATATAATTCCGTATCATAGGTAAAGAATTTTCTGGCAAAATAACCATCATTCACCATAAAAATGATAAAAAATGCTGCTACGTCGATGACTATGAATGTTAAAAAGAATAGTTTTCTCATGATTCGGTTTGACTGTAATGCATTGTCGAACGGGGCTTCGGTTAATCATTGAGGTCTTGTATAATATATAAATTATATCCAATGGCCAGAAGCAACCGTTCGACAATGATAAGTATAAACCATAAATTGTCCAATTATAATCTAATTGGTTTTATCAAGGAACTGAGCAAAAAACATCAATCCTCGCGTCGACGTCTTGCTATAACACCCAGGCCAAGCAGTCCTAAGAGCATTGCAAGTGGAGTTGTCGCTGGTGAAAGCGGCGTAGAAGAACAATCAGATCCCGATGATTTCTCTGATAGCGATTCTTCGGGATTAGTCGGTTGCTCCGGATTTGTGGGTTGCTCTGGATTTGTGGGTTGCTCCGGATTTGTGGGTTGCTCCGGATTTGTGGGCTGTTCCGGATTTGTGGGCTGCTCCGGATTTGTGGGCTGCTCCGGATTTGTGGGCTGCTCCGGATTTGTGGGCTGTTCCGGATTTGTGGGCTGTTCCGGATTTGTAGGATCTTCAGGAATATCCGGATTGGGATCTGTGGCTGCAATGCATCCTTCGAAATCGACGCATTCGTAATCGTCACAGTCTATTCTGTTGTTGCCATTGTCATCAATTTTATTGTCACAAATTTCGGCAACTTCTGTCGAGCAGGTATCATAATTGATGGTGCAGTCGGCGTTGCAGGTAACCGTGCCGGATTTAAAGACTTTTATCCATTCACTGCATTGAGTTTCGTCCAATAAGAAGGAGGAACCGTCGCAATCTTCATCACCATCGACAATATTATTGCCGCATTCTGCCTTGGGTTTACATACCTCATCTGTGGCACAGGCAGGGTCATCACAGTCGATTTTTCCATTGCCGCTGTCATCGATATGGTTGTCGCAGATTTCATCAGGGACGATAGTATCTTGCTTGCAATCTGTGTAGTCCAATTCACAAGTTTTTGTACAGTTGACGCGCCCCGAAGCATATTTGTTGTCCCACGCACTGCAGAGTGTCTTATTGTCTTTAAAAGAAATTGTATCACATAATTCGCTGCCATTGACGATTTTGTCACCGCATACAGGAGCGAGTTCGCATGCAGAGAAATCGATTCCACAATTTTCAGTACATGTGACATTGCCCGAGGCGTACTTATTGTCCCATGCTGCGCATGTGGTTTTGTTTTCGAGGAAGACAGAACCGTCGCACTGTTCCGAATTGTTGACGATATTGTCGCCACAGAAAGCCGGTTCTGAACAGCCCACTATAATAATGGATTTACAATCGTCGGCGCAAATCAGCGTTCCGGTTGAGCCTTTGCCAACAACTTTTTCGCATGTGTTCTTTCCTGTTGGGAATTTATCAACCTCGCCATGGTCGCACACTTCACCCTGCGTGCCATTGACTGAACCATTGCCGCAGTAGGCAACGCATGCCGAAGTATCGTATTCGCATTTGCTGGTGCATGTGACCTGGCCGCCCGAGTACAAGTCTGGGAACAATGTCTTGCATGCATATTTATTACCCGCGAATTTAGTACCATCGCAGGGTTCGCCTTCATCGACTTTGTTATTGCCGCATACCGGGCCGGTTTCGCATAGGTTGTAATTGAGCGTACAGTTGGCATTACACGAAACATCGCCTTTGACATAGCTTGCATCATAATCGGAGCATTTGTTTTTGCCGCCGGGAATGTTTGAACCATCGCATTCTTCGCCGGTATTGACGATGCCGTCACCGCATTCGGATGGTTTTGAACAGCCGGAAATGTCAATTTCGGTACAACCGTTGACACATTTGAGCGTTCCCTTGGAACCCGGCCCTACGAGGGTTTCGCAGGTTTCACCGCCGAATTTTTCGCCATCGCAGACTTCACCGACTTTTTTGTTTAAAGAGCCATTGCCGCACCAGGCCACGCATGATGAGGTGTTATAGGTGCAGTCTGATTTGCATGAAACAGAGCCACTCGAATAAAGATCCGGGAAGATGGTGTTGCACGACGTTCGATTGTGATAAAATTTCGTGCCATCGCAGACTTCTTCGCCATTGACGACACCATCGCCGCATTTGGCCTCGGCTTTACAGGCGCTTTCGTCGATTTTGCAATCACTGGTACATTTGAGGTTACCCGAAGTATAGTGCTGATCTAAATCAACACATGTTTTGATGCCATTAATATATTCAGTTCCATCGCATTCCTCGCCATCCTTGAGTTTGCCATCTCCGCAATACTCGACGAGAGTGCAACTGTCATAGTTGACGGTGCAGTCTTTATTACATGTAACGTTACCGCCGGAATAGCGAGTGCTGTCCCATGCTTTACAGGTGGTGCGATCCCCGCTGAAGCTAGTTCCGTCACATTCTTCACCGAGATTCACGATCTTATTGCCGCAATAGATACAGGCAGGATCACCATAGTCAATTTTGCCGTTTCCGTCGTCATCGATGCCATTATCACAGATTTCTTTGTATTGATCTGCGACTTCGGGAGCGATGCTGATAATCCAGTCGTAATAATCCTGTACGGCAGTGTTTACGTTGTAGGTTCTACAAGGTTTGTCTCCCCAACTATCTACGCCCGCAACGTACTCAATTCCGCCCAATTTGTACAGCAAGGGGCCTCCTGAATCACCGTTACACTGACCAGGACCTCCGTTTGGATGAGTAAAGTAATAGGTACCATAATTGATTGTGACTGAATAATTGCCATTAAAATATCCCTGTTGGTTACAGTAGTATTGATTTGGATGGCATCCTTCAATATGTACTGTCCCAACATCACAACCTGCTTGTGAGTCATCTGGGTTTGCGGAACCACAGTATTTAGTGATGGATCGTGTGACCGTGCGTTTGGTTTCACTGACGCCATTTTCATCATAGCCAAAACCAACAATTTTCATATCAACTGGTAATTTGGCGTTTGATAATGGCAGCCATTTGGGATGTGGAAGAATGGGGGTTGCTCTATCACTACTCATAGGGGATTTCAGTTTGATCAGCGCGATATCTTTGCCATAAATCCAGCTTGCATTGCCACTTGGTATGTAGATTTGATCTGTGCCAGCGATGTGATGGACAATCCCTTTGCCATTCGTGACACCGGTAAAGATCATCATTTTGCTATTACTCGCATTCAAAACAGCAGGGCTGCTTGCCGTTTCGCCGGCAGTGGATACGCAATGTGCGGCAGTCAATACCCAGCTGGGATGAATGAGTGTACCGGTACAAAAAATATTGCCCCAATAAGAATTGTTTTCCTCTTTTGTGGTTTCGAATAGCCCTACAACAGCAGGATCGCCTTCATCGACAGTGCCATAAACGATGGGGCTTTTAGTGGCATCAAGTGCTTCAATTAAGCCCTGTTTTGGGGACGAATTTGAGGTCGGTTCGTCACATGATGCTAAACTGAGGCAGGAAAGCATGGCGAAAATAGAGACAGCAACTCTTTTGTTCATAATTATCTCCATATTATTATTAAATTGGATGGTTAAGAAGACTGGACGAGATTTATGAAAGACAAGCGAGCAATTTCATAGCATACAAAACAGGCATATTCAATCATTTGCTCATTATGCTTTTCTCATGCGTTTGAGCGCCCTTTGCAGTTCTGGTTGTTTGCCGGTTTTGCAAAATTCGAGGTAATCGGCAATGATGGTCGCATGGTCGAATGCCATGGGTGAGGGCAGATTTGAAAGTGGGAAATACTGGGCGATTTCGGCATCATCGTCGCCATTGGGCAATCCGTCTGCCGTGGCAGTAAAGACCGTAGACATCGTGTGCTGGCGCGAATCGCGCGAGGGATCTGAATAGACATAGAACAATGATGTCAGATGGACATCGAGTCCGGTTTCTTCTTTGGCTTCGCGGATGGCGGCATGTTCGACGGATTCGCCTTCATCGACAAATCCACCGGGAATGGCCCAACCATGGGGTGGATTTTTTCTTTTGATGAGTACGATGTGATCATCTTTGAGGATGAGGATATCGACGGTCGGTGTGGGATTTTTGTATTCGGGCATGGGATTCTCCATAAAAATGAATTTGCTGCGTATCGGCGCAGCCGATAGCGGCAAAAAAGCCAGGGCGTATGCGGGCAAAGCCCGCATAGCCCGGCCACGAAATTAAGAGGCGCTTACGGCTTTGGGTTTATAGGCGTTAAAGATACAACCGCCCAGGATAATCAAGCTGCCGACGATGATGTTCCAGGTGATGGCTTCGGACAGGATGAGTGCAGCCAGTCCGATGGCGATGAGCGGTTTGATGAAAAAGGCGTAGGATGCGGTCGAGGCGCCGGTGCGTTCGATGGCGCGCATAAAACAGAAATAGCCAAATCCTGTGACGACGAATGAAACGTAGATCAGGACAGGGAGGGTTTGTGTGGTAATGCCGGCGATGACGGGCTGCCCCATGGCGAGCAGAACGATGAGCTCCATGATGGCACCGGTGAGGAAGCTAAGGCTGTTGACAGTCATGCCGCCGAGGCGACCGACGCAGCGCTTGCTCAAAGCCGTGTAAAGTCCAAATGCGATGGATGCGCCCAGCCCCATGAGTATCCCCATAGGTTCGTTGCCTTCGGCCAGGTTGAGTGGGTTTGCCACGAGGATGAGGCCGAAGATGCAGATTGCCAGCACAATGCCTTTTTTGCGGGTAAAACGTTCGTTGGCCACGAAATGCGCAAAGATCATCGTGAACATCGGGTTAAATGAGATGAGCACCGCAGCGAGGTTGGCGTTGGTATGCATCACGCTGAGCTGGAACAGGGTCATGCTGATGACGATATTGACGAATCCCAATAGCGTGATAAAGCCGACATCACGTTTGGTGAGATGGTACTGGCGCTTTTTGAGATCGTGTATAGCAAAGGGCAAAAGAAACAGCCCGCCGATGAGAAAACGCAGAAAAGTGAGTTGTAATGCGGTAAAGGCACTGCCTCCGATTTTGAGCGCGATTTCCATCGTGCCGAAGGCCAGTGCCGTTAGTAAAACCCAGATGTATTTGAGCATGTGTTTATGACCTATTCAAATACCCATCGCCAGATGCCGTCATCGACTTCGAAATTGAGTACGATTCCTGAGATTTGGCACATGGCTTTTGTGCCTTGGATCTGGAACCATGCATTGGGATTAGTGGCTGCTGCTGCATAGATATCCTGAGCTGCGGATGAGACGATCCATTGCTGAAGGATTTCCTCCGATGGGCGCGATGAAGAATGAATCAACCCGGAAAGCGTCTGGACATCGGCATTTTTGATCGCGTACTTGATGCTTCTGAGTTGATTTTTGAGGGTGTTGGGGGTGAATGTCGATCCCGGATCGATTTTAAAACTGCCATTTGTCTGCACAAAAAGTGCGCTCGAATTTTGTGCGGTAATCACAATGTTCGCTTTTTTAGCGGTTTTGAGTGCGCGGAGCTTTTCCTGGCTATCGGGGCAGGCATCGACCTGTGCGTTGGGGTGAAGCAGGTAATCCTGTGCGGTCGTTTCGTCCCCGCGGCTGCATGCTTTGAGGTAGTCGGAATAGACGCTGTTTGCTTCGCCTTTTGGTGTCGAGGCACATGAGAGGATTCCGAATGAAATCACGATGAGAACGCAAATGCTACGCCAATGTGTCATACCTGAGTTTCTCACTGGAATGAATCTGCAGATTCAATTGCGAACTTCGAACTAGAAAAGTCTCGTGCAAACTTCGGGCTTTCCATTGGCTTTGAGTTGATCGCATGTCAGGCTGTTGATGCTCTGCAGGCAAGTGCGTGCGACTTCGTTGCTGTACAGACTGTCGTAAGAAGCGCAGACATTCTGGAGAATCGAAATACATTCATCTTTGCTCGTCGTTCGGGTGAGCCCACAGGCTTTAAAATCGCCGCAGGACTGGCAGCGATCGCAGAGAGAAGTCGAAGCCTGAACGCAAAAGTGCTTTTGGCTGTCCTGGCATCCGGCAAGCATAAAAATGAAAAGGGCAAAAAAGAGAATACGTTGTTTCATAGTGCAGAAAGTGTTCAAATTGTGCAGAATGGATCTTGCGCATGGGCGCAATCGCGTTCTTTATACACCCAGGAGCGATGATGAATCCAATACAACTCGTTTTAATTTCTGGAATGGGTGGAGCCGGGCGCACGACAGCCTTGCATACACTCGAAGATCTCGGTTTTTACTGTGTGGATAATCTGCCCGTCGTGCTGCTGCCGAAATTTTTGCAGCTGCTGAGTGCACACAATGAAATCAAGCGCATTGCCATTGGTTTTGACATTCGGGATTCGCTTTTTTTGCAGCAGGCACCCGAAGTCATTGAAGAAATCAAAAAGATGGGGATGACTCCAGAGATCCTTTTTCTGGATGCCGAAACTCAGGTTCTGAAGCGACGTTACAAAGAGACGCGCCGCGTTCATCCGCTCGACAAAGACGGCGATTTGAACAGTGCCATCGAGCGCGAAAGACGCATGCTTCAGGTCATTCAGCCTTATGTTCAGACGCGGCTCGATACCTCGGTGTTGACGCCGCACCAATTGCGCGATCTCATCAGTACGCGCTATCGCGGCAACATACCGGATATGCACATCGCCATCGTGAGTTTTGGCTATAAATACGGCATCCTGCTGGATGCTGATCTCGTCTTCGATGTCCGGTTTTTAAAAAATCCCTATTTTGTGCCCGAACTTTCGAAACTGACTGGATTGGATAAGAGCGTTTCGGATTACGTTTTTTCTGATCCGGATGCAGAAACATTCGTCAGCAAAACGAGTGAACTCATCCAATTTTTGATCCCCAGATACCAACGCGAAGGGAAGCGCTACCTGACCATCGGCATCGGCTGCACAGGCGGGCAGCATCGAAGCATCGCCATTGCCGAAGCCATCTATCAACGCAATAAGACTGAACTGTGGACGGTGCATCATCGGGAATTGACGCGGTACAATTGATAATTGATCAATTGATAATTGATAATTGAGAATTATGGATGCAATTTTGTGGGGACGTGCGGGATTCGTTGAGATAGGAATGATTGTGTGAATTATGGTTTTAACAAACGGATTTGTTCGCAGCTGACGCTGCTCACAATAAATAATTGCGAAGGCCGTTAGGCCAGAGCAAATCCGATTGTTAAAAAAAAAACAAACTCGCGAAGGCCGTTAGGCCTGAGCAAATCCGTTTGTAAAAAAAAAACTCGCGGGATTAGCGCGAGCCTTTGGAATACCTAGGGAGAACGGCTCTCCCCAAAGTTACGGTTTATTCACTTGTAATTTTAATTTGCTGAGGCTGTGCCGTCGTGGGTTTTGC
>DGWW01000274.1 GCA_002395385.1 Myxococcales bacterium UBA4248 | reverse complement strand
GCTGGCGGCTGAGTAGTAACTCTTTCTGAAAAAAAATAATTCAATACTTGACACGGTGGGATTTACACCTACACTTAGAACGTTTGGAGAGGCTATGTTCTCTGTCATGGCAGAAGGTCTCTTCAAATGTAGTAGATAATAACGCCCATGCGCGTTTCCGGTGCTCAATCGAGCTAAGGAGAACAATAATGGATATACAACCCAACGTCAAAGAAGCCCTTCGTCATGTAACTCCTGGGGATTCATTGTCCATTGCAGTGATGGCCCGTGAATTGGTTCGTTCAGGGATGAAACTCGACGAATCTTCGCTGAATCATGAAATACTTCAGTGCCTATTAAATCAGGCAGACACGAGCAATCCCGATACACTTAAGAAGCTTTGTAATGAGCTGATTTCGCAGGGGTATGGTCCCAAAATCAATCCGACGGTATCCAAAGAGAATCTGATTGTGCTCAATCCGATCAAGATCAATCCCTCTGTACAGGGCCAGATGCCAGGTAAAGGCTGGGCCTTTATTTGGGAACTCGACCGTGAGTGCGACAACTTCAACTGGTTAGTTGGCGCCCATATTACTGTCGATGGCCGTCTCTATGTGGTTCAGGGCATTGAGAATATGCCCGATTCCCCCAAAGTCGGCGATAAGCTGACGCTTTTGTGTTCTGCGCTTCCAATAGAAGACAAATAAAAGCTAAGCGACGGGGAATCATTTTCCCCGTCATGAGCCCATCAATTGATGGTCTGGCGTTCGATATGTGCTCCCAGTGAGCGCAATTTTTCATCGACGCGTTCGTAGCCGCGGTCGATTTGCCGGACATTGTAAATGGCAGACTGCCCTTCTGCAGTCAAAGCAGCAATGAGGAGTGCCATACCGGCACGGACATCCGGGGATTCGAGGCGCGTCCCAAGTAAACGGCTTTTGCCGACGACGACGACGCGATGGGGGTCGCATAAGATGATTTGTGCGCCCATGGCCACGAGCGAATCGACAAAGAACATGCGGCCTTCAAACATCTTTTCGAAGAAGATGACGGTGCCTTCGCATTGTGTGGCGATAGTAATGGCAATACTCATCAGGTCTGTTGGGAATGCGGGCCATGGCGCATCGTCGATTTTGGGAATGGCATTGTGCAGGTCGGAACGAATTTTCATTTCCTGGTCTGCGGGAACGATAATTCCCGTGCCATCGGGAATAATGTGAATCCCAAGTTTTTCAAAAACCATTCGAATCATGCGCATGTCCGTCATGCGGACATTTTCGATGCGGATTTCAGACCCGGTGGCGGCAGCAAGTCCAATATAGGATCCGATTTCGAGATAGTCCGATCCAATGGTATGTTCGACCCCATGCAGGCCGCCAGTGCCATGGATGGTGAGTGTATTGGAACCAATGCCTTCGATATGGGCGCCCATGCGCGTCAGCATTCGGCACAAACCTTCGACGTGTGGCTCGCAGGCTACATTTCTGAAAATGGTTTCACCTCTGCCGAGAACAGCGGCCATGATGGCGTTTTCGGTGCCGGTAACCGATGGCTCATCGAAGAAAATGTCGTTTCCGATAAGATGTTTGGCCTTTAAATGGTAGGCATCGCCGATTTCAATTTCGCTGCCCAGGCCCTGGAAAGCCAGAAAGTGTGTATCGAGTCGCCGTCGACCAATGACGTCACCACCAGGCGGCGGCAAATGCACTTCGTGATGTCTAGCGAGCATGGGCCCGGCAAACAGAATGGAAGCACGCACTTTGCGGCATAAATCCGGGCTCAGTTGAGTTTTATCGACGCCATCGCAGCACAAACGCACACTGTTATCATCAAAGAAATCCGCCTCTCCCCCCAAGTCACGGATGATTTCCATCATGACTTCGACGTCCTTGATGCGCGGAACATTATGCAAAATAACTTCTTCGTTCGTCAAAAGACTCGCAGCAAGTGCCGGTAAAACCTCGTTTTTATTGCCACCCGGCGTCAGGGTGCCGCTGAGTTTGTGGCCGCCTTCTATGATAAATCTTTCCATGATCGACTAGACTCCTTGTCCTGGTTATGAAATGAAGGGAATGGCAAATGAAATGGTTATGATTTTTAAGAGGGGGCCGAGCCCCCTACGCGGCTTACTCGCTTTGTGGCAGGTCTAAAACCTCGCCACGGCAGCTCGCTACGCCGCTACCCCCACAGCGGGGCTGCAATTTGCAATAGGAAATTTGCTGCGTTTCCCGCGCCTATCGGCGCTCCAACTTGCGTATTGAGCCCCCCGCAACGCCCCGTACAAATTCCTCAAGCTAAGGCGTAAACACTTTAGCATTCCTGCCGTCTTAATACAATGACACGCTTTTTATCAATGGCTTCGATTGCCAGAGCTGCTGATCGTCGAACCACAATATAATCGTCAGCAGCCTCATTGGCAACGATGGCGTATTTGCCGCGATCGAGCAATGCAGATGCCACATCCGAAAGCATCATGCATTCGATGAACTGATCCGGCGTTTGAAAATAAAATTTCTTACGTCCGCCGGTATCCGGAACTGCGGCCCCCCGATAAACGGCAGCCAGTCTTTCCCTGACTTGAAGCTCAACATTCTGAATGGCCTGCTCTTTTGCTACGACTGGCTCTGATGTGGGCTGTACAGCTTTGGGGGCGCTACTTTTGAGTTCTTTGTGGACTTGTTGTTTCTTGGCCTGTTCGGCTTTTTTAATTTTTTTAGCATCTGCCAGACCGGCGTTTTTCAATGCATCGAGAAGATTTGCCATATTTCCTAATTTCCAATGGGTAAGTGCTTGTTATCGAAACTGCCAGAATTGAATTCGTAATCGTGAATCACGAATCAGGTTCCTGATGGACAACGCCCCGGCTGAATTGTGACCCGTTATGACTATCATTGCTGTTTCTTCGTAGTTTTTGGGAATCTTCCAGGTATTTAGTACCTAATTGTAAATTGTTAATTGTTCATTACTCATTTTTAAAGGCATTCCCCCTTTGAAATCATTTTATTGAGTTCAATCCGGTTATCGGTAAAAAAGCCGTTGGCATTGACTCCAATATTATGAAATTCATCGACCTGAATCAGGCCATTTTGTGAGGAAACGAGTCCATTAGAGAAATAAACATATTTTCCGGAAACATCGATTGGCATGCCAATCTTAAAATGGGGGTGGTAGTAGGGATGATAGCCCGTCAGAATGATGGGGGCATGCATGTCTTCCGGGGAGTTGATCGTTATGGTCAAATTGCGGCATTTTCTCGAATTTGGAACAGGATGAGCCGCTTTTTTAGCTTTGCCTTTCTTTTTTGAGATGACGGGTCGGGTAATTTCGGGGCAATCGGCTGAAATATCAATAATATTGCCTTGAATTCTCACTTTTGAATCCATCAGAGTGTTCTGATTAAAAATAGCTGCCCATGTCGTATAGATATTGTCTTTTGTGGGTTTGGTTTTTTCAATGGCTGAATGAAAACTGGGTATCAATGGGAATTCAATCGGATTTTTTGCGGTGATTTGGCTATGCAATTCAATGGGTTGTTCCTCTTTCGTGCAGTTGCACAAAAACAGGCAAAGAATGACTAAAAGTTTCAAACCACACTTTGTCATTTTTTACTCCATGACATATCATTGGCGCAGTGCGCTATGCGCTTATACAACAAAGATAATGATGAAACAAGGCAACACCATGAAACCGTTATTGACAGGCAAAAGAATTTTATTGGGTGTGACAGGCAGTATATCCGCTTATAAAGCAGCGACTTTGGCAAGTCGTCTTACCCAGCAGGGGGCATTGGTGGATGTCATTTTGACACAAAATGGTTCAAAGCTCATTGGTGCTGCTGCTTTTGAGGGGGTTACGCACCGCAAATGCCATACAGGCTGTTTTGAATGTCCATGGGATTGGGAGCAAAGTCATGTCACTCTTGGCTCTAAGGCTGATTTGGCGATTGTTGCCCCCTGTAGTGCCAATATGCTCGCCAAAATTGCCCATGGCATTGCCGATGACAAGCTTTCGACAACGATGCTTGCAGTTCAGTGTCCAGTGATTATTGCGCCCGCGATGAACGTATTGATGTATGAAAATGCCGCAACTCAGGCGAACATTGCGATACTGCGTGCGCGCGGTATGGAAGTGATCGAACCGGAGAGTGGCCATCTTGCCTGTGGTTTTGCAGGCAAAGGACGCATGCCTGAACCCGAGGATTTGCTCGAAATTGTTCTTCAAAAACTGGCAATGGATAAAGTTTTATTGGGTAAACGTGTGTTGGTTACTGCAGGCGCGACGCGCGAGGCTATCGATGATGTTCGCTGTATCACGAACCCTTCGACAGGAAAAATGGGCTACGCATGTGCAAAAGCTGCACGCATGGCTGGCGCAGAGGTTACACTCATTTCGGCCCCAACATCACTCAAAGAACCATCCGGCGTGCATGTGCTTCCTGTCGTTTCTGCACAGGATATGGCAAATGCTGTATTTAAAGAGGCTGAAAATGCCGATATTGTCATCATGGCAGCCGCCGTTTCTGATTTTACCCCTGTAAAGCGAGAACTGGGAAAAATTCATAAGACGGATGCTGCACTTCAAATCGAGCTCAAACACACGACGGACATCTTAAAAGGTTTGGGTGAAAACAAGCGTCCATCTCAGTTTCTTTGCGGTTTTTGCATGGAGACAGATGCGTTGATTGCGCGAGCAAAACAAAAGCTCGAACAAAAAAATCTCGATATGATTGTCGCCAATGATCTGTCGCAGCCAGGATGTGGGTTCGCAGGGGATACCAATGGCGTCACCATTATCACGCCACAAACGATGCGTACGCTCGAGGTGGCTGATAAACTCGAAATCGCCATCGAGATTATTTCTGCGATTGCTCCTTTTTACGCTTGTTAAATTCGGATTTGGCTGATTTGAGTTTGGACATAAACTCGGCATCAGCATGGAGTCTGGCAATGGTGGCGGAAGCCACCAGCCGCCCCGCGTCTACATCTGTCTGAAAATGGAATCCGGCAATGATGCGGCTCTGTCCATATTCGTAACCGCGTTTGAGCAGCTCATTTTGTGCTTCGGGACTGATTTCGGAGAGTAGCAGGGCAATTCCCCAACCAATCGCCGCATGTCCGGAAGGATAAGATGCTTTGGGATTGTGCGACGCTTCTTCCTCTGGAAGAAGTGATTTCTCATTGAACTGTGCGTATGGGCGTGTGCGCTGATGATATTTTTTGGGCCCCTTGATGGCCAGCATGATTGAATCAGATGTTCTGGCCATCAGTTCGATGATCTTGGGCGTTTTTTGTTCGCTCAATTCGATGCCCAAAGGCTCAGAAAATACATTGGCTATCGCCTCATTGTCAGCCTTTGCGTCCTGTTTCGCCAGGTTTCCCCGAGTCGACATGCGTAGCGTTTTGCCCCATAAGTACATGTTCCAATCACAATAATACATGGGGCTGTTTTGTTCCGGGGGAGGGGGTAAGAATTTGACGGCATCGGGCACAGCATTGACGTTCAGGAATGGTGGGTAGTCTTCCGCATTTGCGTAGACTGGCAATATCACTAAAATAATGAGGAATAATGCTTTTTTCATCATCAGACCAATCCTAGTCAATCAAACTACCCCCATTTGGATAATAGCGAATTCATGGGATTTTGCACTTTTTTTAGTACAAAAATGAATTTTGTGTTACTACTCAGCCGGGGCTCTGCCCGGGCCCCGTCAAAGTGGCCTGATTTGCCATGCATTGACTTGCGCATGGGCATTTCTGGACATTCAGTACACTGGAGACAGAACGTTGAATATTTTCGAGGAATTGAAAGCTCGCGGGCTCATTGCCCAGGTAACAGACGAAGAACAGATTCGTGACCTCATTAATCGCGGCGGTGCCCGCTTTTATATTGGTTTTGATCCGACAGCCGATTCGCTTCATGTCGGCCATTTTATGGCACTGTGCCTGATGAAACGCCTGCAGATGGCAGGCAACAAACCCGTCGTGCTCGTCGGCGGCGGCACAGGTTACATCGGTGATCCCTCCGGTCGTACAGACATGCGTTCGATGATGACGCCCGAGACCATCCAGCATAACTGTGATTGCTTTAAAAGGCAGATGGAACGTTTTATCGAATTCGGAGAAGACAAAGCCATCATGGTCAACAATGCCGACTGGTTGCTTAAACTCAACTATATTGAGCTTTTGCGCGATGTGGGGGCCTGTTTTTCGGTCAACAACATGCTCCGTGCCGAATGCTACAAACAACGCATGGAAAAGGGACTCAGCTTCCTCGAGTTCAACTA
>DGWW01000271.1 GCA_002395385.1 Myxococcales bacterium UBA4248 | reverse complement strand
TAATGCGGAATGCGGAATGCGGAAACCTATGGTTGAGATATTTCACGAAACATCTCCGCACGGAAAGGCCATTCCCAATCAAGCATTACGTATTCTTTACAGATTTCTGAACAGATCTGCCATTTCGATGGCAGCGAGTGTTGCTTCGGCGCCTTTGTTACCGGCCTTTGTACCGGCGCGATCGATAGCCTGATCGAGCGTATCGGCAGTGATGACGCCATAAGAGATGGGCATGTGATAATTGAGGGCAAGTTGTGCAATACCTTTGGTGCATTCGGCGGCAATATAATCGAAATGGGGTGTCGCTCCGCGAATGAGTGCGCCCAGGCAAACAATGGCATCAAACTTTTTGCTGGCAGCAAGTTTGTCGGCCATCTGTGGGATCTCGAAGCACCCGGGGACTTTAAATACTTCGACTTTAGCGAGATCGCCGTTGTGGCGCTTAATGGTATCGAGTGCGCCTTCGACGAGCCGTTCGGTAATGAAACTGTTAAAACGTGCCACAATAATAGCGATCTTAAGATTTTGGGCGTTGAGCATGCCCTCGTGAATGGTGGTCATATTTTCCCTTTGTATTGGCTTAATATTAGAGACGTTCCATGGAACGTCTGTACATTGGTGGGTATATTCATTAAAAAAAATCGCGCGCCGTATTGGCGCAGCCAATAGGCAAGCGCCCCAGGGCGTATTGGCCGAAGGCCAATAGCCGGGGGAAAGCCCAAAAAGCCTAAAGCAGAGGCATGGTATTGGAAATGTGCAGGCCAAATCCTTCGATAGCGGCCAATTTTTTTGGCGTGTCGGTGAGCAGAATCATGTCGGTGAGTCCGAGCGCACGCAGGCATTGTGCGCCGATGCCGTATAGTTTAGTGTCGGGTGCAACGCGATTGACCTCATCTTCGTCGTGTTTGCGCGTGCCGGTGAGGGCAGATTCGAGTGCATCGTCGTCGCGATGGATGTAGAGAAGTGCGCCGCAGCCGTGTTCGCGAATGCGATCGAGCGCGTGTCCGAGGGCGTGTTCGTCGTCATTGAGGCCAAGCAGGTCGTTCCAGACTGCGCCGCTATGAACGCGGACGAGCGGTGTTTTAGCGCGATTTTCGAGGTTCCAAGTCAAGGCGAGATGTGTCGTGCCGTCAGTTTCGCACTTAAAGGATATGGCTTTAAAACCTCGTGCGATGCCATCATTGAGCATGCGTTCCTGAGTTTTAGTGACGAGTGACTCGCTGCGCAGGCGGTACTCGACGAGATCGGCGATGGTGACGATAGGCATGCTGTGAATCTGTGCGAAAACTTCGAGATCGGGCATGCGTGCCATGGTGCCATCATCCTTCATGATTTCGCAGATGATTCCGGCGGGAATTTTTGAGCCTGCGATGCGTGCGAGGTCGACGCTGCCTTCGGTTTGGCCGATGCGCACGAGCACACCGCCTGGGCGTGCCGCGATGGGGAAGACATGGCCGGGACGCGCCAAATCACTGGGTCTGCAGGATTCGGATGACGCAAGTTTCATCGTGTGGGCTCGATCAGCCGCACTAATTCCCGTCGTGACACCTTCGGCCGCTTCGATACTCACGTGAAAAGCCGTATGAAAGCGGCTCGTGTTGTGCGCGGTCATCGGGGGAATATCGAGGTCTTTGAGTCGCTGCTGGGTCATCGTGAGGCATATCAACCCACGGCCATATCGCGCCATAAAATTTACGTCGTCGGGCGTGACATGCTCGGCGAGCATGCAGAGATCGCCTTCATTTTCGCGGTGTTCGTCATCTACGAGGATGATCATTTTGCCTTGTTTGAGAATCTCAACGGCATCTTCGATTGTGGTCAGCATACTGTATCCAATTCGCAATTCTCAATGCGTAATGCGCAATTCGAATGCAAACTCCAGATGTGACTCTGAATCCAAAGAAATTCAATTCTTTAGGCATAGAATGAGATTGTCATTCAATTGCTAACTGCTCATTGCACATTAAGCAAATCCCGCCTCTCTGAGTTTTTCAAACGTCAGCGAAGCAGATGGCTTTATATCACTTTGGTCTGCATTGTTGCAAGTGAGCAGTTTTTCGACGTACTTTCCCAGAATATCGACTTCAATATTCATCAGTCTGCCAGCGAGTGCGAACCCTTCGAAGAGTACGGCTTGCGTATGTGGTATGAGCATGACCTCGAATTCCTTGTCATCGACGCGATTGACAGTGAGCGAAGCGCCGTCGAGAGTGACGGAACCTTTTTCGACGATGTATCTGAGCAAGCCGGCGTTGGCCTCGACGACGATAGCTTTTGCCGCGCCATGGTTATCGATGCGTGCAATTTTGCCGGTACCGTCGATATGTCCCGAAACCCAGTGTCCACCGAGGCGATCTCCGAGGCGCAAAGCGCGTTCGAGGTTGACGTGACTTCCGATATTGAGTTGTCCAAGATTGGTGCGTGCGAGTGTCTCGGAGGAAGCTTCAGCCGAAAATTCTCCGGATTTAAAGCTGACCACGGTGAGGCAAATGCCGTTGACCGCGATGCTTTCGCCCAATTGATAATCGTGCATATTGCATGCGATCGAAAGCCGTATGCCTTCGGAGATGGGCATTTGATGTGTGATAGTACCAGTTGTTTCGATAATTCCAGTGAACATTGATTTAATGAGGGATGAGGGATGAGGGA
>DGWW01000050.1 GCA_002395385.1 Myxococcales bacterium UBA4248 | reverse complement strand
AGCAAATCCGTTTGTAAAAACAAACAATCCCCCAAATCATCCCATCTCAACGAATCCCGCAACACCCAATGTTTTTGCATTCATAATTACGCATTACGAATTACGAATTAAAAACAATTGCACATTGCTCATTGCTCATTGCTCATTAAAATCGCGAAGGCCGTTAGGCCTGAGCAAATCCGTTTGTAAAAACGGACAATCCCCCAAATCATCCCATCTCAACGAATCCCGCAACACCCAATGTTTTGGCATTCATAATTACGAATTACGAATTACGCATTACGAATTAAAAACAATTGCACATTTCACATTGCACATTGCTAATTTAAAATGCATTTCTCTCTAAGCTTTAGAGTTGCCCTTTAGTTTTGCATCCCAATTCCGCATTCCGCATTATGAACTTTCTTCCCCCATAGCTTCAGGCTTCTCCTTTAGTTCTGCATCCCAATTCCGAATTCCGAATTCCGAATTCCGCATTAATCAGACTTCACCTTTAGTTCAGCCAACCCAATTCCGCATTACAATTAAGAAAGCGCATGCCAGAGACAAACGGCCCTAATATCGACGACAGGGACATCGGTGAGCATCAGGCGGCAGAGGCCAGCCAGGCTCCATTGGATGAATCGTTTTTTTACGAAGCACCGACGGTCGAATTTGAGCAGGATCAAACTACGATTTCTGCTTATATCCTCGGTTTTGCTGCACCCGGTGCATTTCTTTGCGTGCATCATCGCATGCCTCTTGGGATTGGACTGAATCTCCTGCTTGCCTCGCTATTTCTGACGATGCCGCTGCTCTCTCTCTTTACCGGGATTTTTCCGGTACCGATTATTCTTTCGGTCTGTGTGCTGCTCATCGCCTGCTGGTTTTATGGCATTGTCTATGTGGTTCGTCATCCTCCCAAACTGCACCGGATCTTCGATTCATGGGCGCATGCAGGAATTGCATTCTTGTCATTTTGGCTTCCCCTGTTCATCTGCTTTTACCTGAGTGTCAATTGTATCTGGCAGCGCACGTGGATGGGCAACGACACCATGATGCCGGGAATGCAGAAGGGGGATATCGTTCTCGTCGATAAAATGGCTTATCATCGTCAGGATCCGACTTACGGCGACCTCGTACTGATTGAGGAAAGAATCGAAGACAACGGCGTCTTTCGTCGACGTGCTTTTTTTGGCAGAATCATTGCACTTCCCGGTGACGAGGTTCAGCTTTACGGCTTTCATCCCAGTGTCAACGGCAAAACTTTGCAGCAGTTCTATGCACGCCGCGATGAAGATATCATCGATCGCAGCATCGTCATGTATGAACTGCCGCACGGAATCGAAACTTCTGGTGACCCCATTCTGGAACCCGAAAAATGGTATCCCGTTTTGGCACCCAATCAGCTGCTTTTTTCGCAGACCAATGTCGTGACACTCGAAAATAATTATTATTACATCCTCGAGGACAATCGGGATTCGAATCGCGATCGCACGCGGACGAGCTATGGATCGATCGTGCATCGCAGCGAAATTTGCGGACGTCCGCAGTACATTCTTTCAAATACACTTTCAGACCATCGATTTTCGCGTTATGGAATCGTTTTGCGTTAGAATGCGTTTGTGCTATTGCCTGCGGCAATACGCATCAAACTTTTGCCGCTTTTTGTGCTGCGCACAAATGCGCTGCAAAACGCCGGCTATCGGCGGTGCCGATACGCCCGCGTCATTTTTTGATATTTTCCATTTAATTCAATTTTCCATGTAGGGACGTGTCACGACACGTCTTTGCAAAGGTAAACAAATGCCCGAATTAACCCCCATTCCCTACAATCCCCTAGGTGCTCACGTTGCCGTCGTGGGGGCAACCGGTGCCGTGGGGCGCGAAATTTTGCATTGTCTCGATGCACTGCATTTGCCCATCCGCGAAATTGATCTCGTCGCCTCATCTCGCAGCGCTGGTAAAACGCTCGACACTCCGTGGGGCACCAAAGTCATTCAGGATGCCGCCAAATTCGACTTTAAAGGCGTCGATATTGCTCTTTTTAGTGCCGGAAAATCGGTCAGTTTAGAACTTGCTCCCAAAGTTCTGGCCGCAGGGGCACTCATGATCGACAATACTTCGGCTTTCAGACGCGATCCTGATTGGCCGCTCGTCGTCCCGGAAGTCAATGGCGATCTCATCGAACTTAAATCGGGCATCATTGCCAATCCGAATTGTTCGACCATCCAGATGGTACTGGCACTCAAGGCATTGGATGATGCTGTAGGGATCGATGATGTCCGTGTCGTGACTTATCAATCCTGCAGCGGTGCCGGACAAAAAGGAATCGAGGCGCTTCTCGAAGAGACGCGCGCATCTCTCGATGGATGCAGGCCTGCCGCCTCAAAAGTACATGCACGCACCATCGCATTTGATGTCGTTCCGCAGATCGGACCACTTCTCGATTCGGGTAACACCGAGGAAGAAGAAAAAATGATGTTCGAGACAAAAAAAATACTCAGGCGCGAAGATCTCCGGGTCTCTGCTACCTGTGTTCGAGTGCCAGTCTTGCGCTCTCATAGTGAAGTCGTTAGTCTCGTCACACGAAAACCCGTTTCTGTACAAGAGGCACAGACTATCCTCGACGAAATGCCGGGCCTTCGTGTCACGGATATGCAAAATCCAGGCAATTATCCCACCGCTGTTCAGGCCGAAGGACTTTTCGAAACACTCGTCGGACGCGTCCGAATCGATCCGGTTGCAAAGAATGGTCTAATCTTTTGGATTGTGAGCGATAACCTGTTAAAAGGGGCGGCATTAAACGCAGTTCAGATCGCCTGCGCTGCGTGGAACCATGGAAGAAATGGAATAAACTAATGAATAATCGGCTTTCTCGCATATTTTTTCCACTCGCAATTCTCTCCAGTTTTGTGCTGCCTGCAAACGCTTTGGCATCCGATGAAGAAGACTGGAGCATGGCAAGTTCCCTGACAGAATCTTCGTACGATACCTCATCCAAACTCGCGATGAATATCGGACGATGCAAAGAAATGTTCGACATCGGCAGTGGTGATGTGAGCTTCATTTTTACGCTCGCTGCAGATGCTACTCTGTCGGAAAATGCTGCATTTTCGGTTAAACTGGCGCATGGCAATGAATCGTGCAAAAAAGATGATTTGTACGAAAATCCCGATGACAGTTGCCTGACCATCACTGAAAATCAGCAACTGACCAAATCCACGTCGCCAATCGAAATCAGGCGTGCCGTTAATACCCTGAGTTCTGCCACGGATGCTGCCGGCTGCGAAGATCTCAAAGAAACGACGTACCTGTATCTCATCGTCAATGATCCTTCTTCGAGTGGTACAGACAACATTTATACGGTAACGTATTCCATCGATTTCAGAACGACACGCCCCAGTGCACCGTCGAATGTGACGGCTGCTGCTGGGGGTGAGTCGATCAAGGTCAAATGGGATTCTGTGCCGGATGTCTCGTCCTATAAAATTTATTATACCTCCGAAGGGTCTTTGACTGCGGGCGGTAACCCCGAGGAAGTTTCCTCTTCTACGGCGACTTCTTCTTCAAACTCAATCACCATTAAAAGCAGTGTTTCGGCCGATACGACTTACCAAATCGCTGTGACATCTATCGATAACAGTGGTAACGAAAGTCTGCTCAGCGAAGTGAGTACGGTTGACACGGTCTCCTCCAAAGATTTTTGGGATTCCTATCGCGAGCAGAATCAAGACAGCGATGGCGGTTTTTGTTTCATTGCCACGGCAGCTTATGGATCAACTCAGGAACCCCATGTCAAAATTCTGCGCCAGTTCCGAGATCAGGTCTTGATGAAGTCTTCGGCAGGACGCAGCTTCGTGGCGACCTATTATCGGCTTAGCCCGCCTCTGGCTCATTACATCGGCGAACATCCGACGGCTCGCACCATCACACGAACCGCGCTTTGGCCACTGTATGGTTTTGCCTATCTGCTTTTAAAGCTGCCTGTCGTCCTGTACAGCCTGATGACGCTCATGGTGGCTGGCATTGCCTTTGGCATCTATCGCCGTCGCCGAAACAAAGCCTCTAAAAAATCAATCAACGCAGCAGCACCCTTGTTGGCTGCTGCGTTGGCAGGCACGTCACTTTTGGCAGCACCTCAAGTCGCACAGGCAGATTCGCCCGTCAATATGATGGCCGAATTTAAAGCAGGTCCCTATACGCCGGATGAATTGGGAGATGCATTTAAGTCCCACTTTGGAGATGAAGGCGGTTTTATCATCGAAGGCGAATACGATTGGCAGTTCTGGCGCGGGGTTGGAAGCCTGGGGCTCGGATTTCATCTCGCTTATGGCAATATCTCCGGTAAGGCGCTCGAGGAGGGCGGCGGCAAATCCATCGATAATACAGAACTCCATTGGCTGCCGCTAAGGCTTTCGCTCGTCTATCGCTTCGACTACCTTTGGACACGGTTCAATTTCCCTTTTACAATCTATGCCAAAGCCGGATTTGATTATTATTTCTGGTGGATTTACGATGGTTCCGATTCCATCGCAAAAGCGGATGACGGATCCAAAGGCTACGGCGGAACCTTTGGATTTCATGTCGTGGCGGGCTTGGCATTCGTTCTTGACTGGCTCGCACCTGATATGGAAAGAGCTTTCGACGTCGAATGGGGAATAAATAATTCCTATATCTTTGCTGAATATATGTACGCTCAAATCGATAATTTCGGTGCCAAAGGCGCGTTTGATCTCACGGACAAAGCCACCTTTCACATTGGGTTGGGGCTGGAATTCTAAATCAAATGAGATGGACAAAAAACGCGCTTGATGCGCGTTTTTTTTTGTAGGATTCAGTTCTACCTCCGAAAGCGCGTGAAGCGCTCAACATGGGGAAAACAGGGCCACAGTCCAGGGCTGTCGAGTTCTAAAAATGGTTAACATTGAGGATAAGTGTAAGAAACAAGATAATTGCATTAAA
>DGWW01000149.1:16611-24102 GCA_002395385.1 Myxococcales bacterium UBA4248 | reverse complement strand
TCGGCCCCTTTGGAATCCGCAATCTTAATATTTTGAATGTTTTACTTTTTTCTCAACCTGTGCGAAATGGGGCCCCTCCCCCATTCCGAACGATTCCTTAACGTTTTCATATGTTTAACGCATTTGAATACATATTCCTAGATGAAGGTCAAGGGATGGGG
This sequence comes from Myxococcales bacterium UBA4248, assembly GCA_002395385.1. Taxonomy (GTDB): domain Bacteria; phylum Myxococcota_A; class Bradymonadia; order UBA4248; family UBA4248; genus UBA4248. The sequence goes on along the minus strand of DGWW01000149.1, from coordinate 23,941 downwards.
TGAATAGTTACCTATGTTTGGGTTACTATACAGCCGGGGCTGAGTTTTTTTTCCCAAGTCACAACAATACCAAGGCATCATGCAACAGGCATCAGGCAGGAGTTTGTCAAACACTTTGTCTAATCTGTATTCAGAAAACATACCATTTTCCTAAAGAATACTTACTGTTGCCTACTGCCTGATGCCTAGGTTGACTTAGCTTAGGTCTTTGCATCAATTCAAAGGGGCTGAGTAGTAACAACGATTAAAGTGCCTTAACCTTATCAACCTTGACATTCTTAATGTAAAGGGCCTTTGTACTCCCATTGACGGCATTAAATCCGGTCAGTTTAAAGCTATAGTCACTCAATGGTTTACCGGGTCTATAGATTGCCGTCACCGTTGTATAAGATGTGGTTACATCGTAAATATCGGAAGTTCCGAGCACATTCGAACCATTGAGATACTGCAACTGAATATTTTTGGGGCCATCGTTCGTGCGTTTAATATCAAAAGTGATGCGCAATGTATCTGTTGTAGCCCCAACCTTAAACCACATATAGGCATCGTAGTTCGGCGATGCCCCATTGTACCAGGGACCGATTTGCCATGCATTGTCACCGCTTTCATATTTGGAGGTCTTAAACCCGCTGTTATCGATATTATGAATCTCAACGTCTTTGTTTTTTGTGAGATTATTGATAACGGTCTGGCTCGTAAACTGCCAGTCTTTAATCATCGTATAATCGGCGTCCTTCGCTTCCACACAGGAAGTGACATCGACTTTACATTTTTCGGCATGACATTTTGGCGCCCCCGAAACAAATACTTTTGAATCATCATAATAATTGCACGATGGCTGGCTGATATTCCAGTAAAAAGCATTCGTTTCTTTATCTGTAAACTCACAGACCTCATCGTTTTCAATGACAGAGTTGCCGCATCCCGGGTCAACTTTTACACAGCCGGGAATTTCCGAATCGCATTTTTGTCCGCTTTCGGAGCAATCTTCAAAAAGGCACTCATCATCAATACAAAGATAATAGGTATTGCCATCACAATACTCGATTTCATCATAGCAATCCCCGTGATAACAGGTTTGATTCTCGCATTTTTTATCGGGTTGATACTGCCCGTTCTTGCAAATCATGACCTGATTGCCAGTACAGGTTTTTAGATTTTCTTCGCAGGGGATATAACAGCCCATGGATTCATCACATGCCTCTGGGCATATTTCTTCAATACAGGCCAATTGATCGCACAAATAGAAGACATTTTGTTTCTTATCATTGACGTAGCAGCCTTCAACCTCTTCGGTACTGACACAATCTTTAAGTTCATCAGAACAAATGCCTTTGTGATATACGCTGCAATCCATATATTTTTCTGCAGTGCCACCTACCACCATCATCAGGTTCTTGCCATCACAATAAACATCGTCGCACCCCGAATAAGTATTGCATCCTTTATTATCATCTTCATTTTTGGCACAATCGAAAGAATAGGAAGTACCTGTGATTTTAATGACAGATCCATCACATGAAAAATCATGTTTATCACAGTCACCAGTTGTATCGTTGCACAGCTTACCTTCGGCTGTACAATTGACATCGAGTTTATCCCCATCTGAAGCTATCACGCTTAAGACATTCTCATGGCATGCCTGTGTATAATCATATATACAGCTTGTTGATTTGGGATCACAGATTTTTCCGGATTTTGTACAATCTTCTTCGATACATTCATTTTCTTCACACAAAACGAGTGTATCGCCATTGCACTGCAATCCTTCGAGCCAACAAGCCCCTTCCCAGCAAATCTGATCATTTTGGCAATCGGTCACTTCCCATTGCCCTTTCTTACAAACCTTTGCGGTTTGATTTTCGCATAATTTTGTCCCTTCTTCACAGGGATTTTCTTTACAGACATCTTTTGTGACGATCTGACAGTTTACGCACACGGGTTTTCCCTGAGTGCCTTCGGGGCATTTGTCCATCCCTTCTTCGAATTCATCCCCGTCACACAACTCACCGGGATCCAATACACCGTTATTATTGCACCCCTTGGGTTCGACATCTGTGCAGGCGTCTGTCGAGACCTGGCAATTGATGCACGTTGGTTTTCCTTCTTTTCCCTCGGGACAATTTTCGTAACCTAAGGCAAAGAGTTCTCCATCGCACTGTTCCCCAGCTTCGAGCACACCGTTATTGCATTGGCTCTCGGCAAGCTTGCAATAACCTTCGGTAACGACCATGCAATTGATACATGCGGGCATACCGCTTGTACCTTCGGGGCAATGGCTCATACCGGTAGCAAAAACAGCTCCATCGCACTGTTCCCCGGATTCAAGAATGCCATTCCCACAACTATTTTGCGGAGAAGCGACAGGAGCACAATATCCTGCTGTGACGACCTGACAATTCATACATTGAGGTGCCCCCATGGTTCCAACGGGACAGACACCATAACCTGGCAGGAACAGATTTCCATCACAGACTTCACCAGCATCCAAAACGCCATTATTACAAGACACCAAACCATCCAAGCATCCTTCACATAGCTCATCCGGTTTAAACTGAACGCTCTCAGAGCAGCCAGTTTCGAGTAAAATGCCCAATAATGTCAGGTAAATAGCTTTTTTCATGGTGTTGCCTCATACTTTAAAGTGACAGATGCCTCAACGCCCGATAAGTTTCATTCTCATCGAGTTTGTGTATTTTTTCGATGTTTTTGGCTTTTTTAAAGCAGGGTTTTAAGACGGACTCGACGAAAGAATCGCCGGCATCCTTCATAAAGAGAGTGACCTCAAGTGTTTTGTGTTCTTTTGAAACAATAGCTTCCCTCAAGGTCTGTGGCACACGTTTATCTTCACAGATTGGGACGGTAGCCAGATTTGAGGCTTTTCCATCAGCCTGTTTAATCAGTTCTGCCCCGGGAATATCCGTCAGTTTGGGCATTTTGGCAGGATCCGTAAAAATCCATGAAATCGTTCGTGCAAATACAGTATCAGGCAGATGTGATATTTTTTGTTCCAGCAGCGGAATCAATTCAAAAAACTGCATCAGTTCATAGAAGTGATAGGCAGCAATTTTCATGAAAGCGCGCGTCGTGGTATCGGGATATTTAGCGCAGAAAGCTTCATACTGTCGCCTAAAGACGGGCAAGATTTTGTCGACATAATCCGGATTGACAGTATCCCAGGGTTCGACAGCGGAGAATGCAAAAGATCTGGGTATATGTCCAACCGGCATCAGGCGTGCAAAGATGACATCCCCAACTTTTGGGCGTTCTGTCATTGAAATAAAGGCATTTGCCATCCCAGGATTGGTCAGACTTTGCAGTTGAGCGAACCCCAAAAAAGCCTTTTCTACGCGAAAGAGATCGAAATGGGATGCTTTAAGGAGCGGCATCCCCTGATATTTTTTTTCATCAATTTTGAACGCAGACTGAATTTCGTTTTGTTTATGCCCCAAAAAGAATGGATAATCATGGGTCAGCATGCTGTAGAAAAAATCCATATCCATGGCATTGGCATTCGAAAACTGCCCCTGCTGAAAGGCATAATTTCGAAGCTGGGCATAGGTATCGGCGAGTTCCGGCGTCAGGAAGAAAGAGCGCGTAGCATTGAGTATGTGAATATACCTCAGGCGCGACAGTTTCGACATCGGGAAAGTATCCGTCCAATGACTATCGAGTGGATACGGTGACAACTCACAGCAGGGCCATGGCACAAATTCGGAATTATCCATTTTAAGTCTCGTTTGGTCGGATCACATATTTAGAGACATAGCATGCATCTTCGCCCAATTCCTCTTCGATGCGCAGCAGCTGATTGTACTTGGCAATACGTTCTGATCTGGCCATACCGCCGCATTTAATCAAGCGGCTGTTCGTAGCCACACAGAGATCTGCAATAAACGTATCTTCGGTTTCTCCCGAACGATGGCTGATCATCGTTGTAAATCCATTGCGCTGTGCGGTTCTCACGGCATCCAGTGTTTCCGTCAGTGTCCCGATCTGGTTTGGTTTAATCACAATCCCGTTAGCGGCTCTCATTTCGATCCCGCGTTCGAGTAATTTTGCATTTGTGACAAAGAGATCATCACCAATTACATGCAGATCGCGATGGCGAGCAGTAAATGTCTTCCAGGCATCCCAATCATTCTGGTCGAAAGGATCTTCGATGGCAAAGATGGGATATCCTTTGATATTTTTCTCATAGTACTCCATGAGTTCCTCGCTGGAGATAGTCTTTCCTTCACCGCGGAGCTCATATTTTTTATCATTGGGAAGATAGAACTCGCTGGCGGCACAATCCATCGAGATATAGAAGTCCTTACCAGGACGGTACCCAACTTTTGTAATGGCATACATAATCAGGTCGAGTGCTTCCTGGACATGAGAGATCTGAGGTGCAAAACCGCCTTCATCGACGACAGCCGTAGACAATCCTTTTTCATGCAAGATAGAGCACATTGCATGGAAAACTTCGCTCGAAGCGCGTACAGCCTCACTAAAAGTCGACAGGCCGACGGGGGCGATTGCAAATTCCTGTATATCCAAATCATTATCGACATGGACCCCACCATTAATAATGTTACACACGGGAACAGGAAGGCTGTTAGCCTGAACACCGCCAAGATAGCGGTAAAGTGGCATTTCCCTGCTATTGGCTGCCGCCTTGGCGACAGCAAGGGAGACTGCCAGAATGGAGTTTGCCCCCAACATGGCCTTGTTTTCGGTATCATCCAGATGACACATCATGCGATCGATGAGATCCTGCACACATGCATCCAAACCATTGATTTCAGGGGCAATGATATCACAAATACTATTGATGGCCTTATGAACCCCCTTGCCGCCATAACGTTTGATGTCCTTATCGCGAAGTTCCACTGCTTCATGGATACCAGTCGAAGCACCAGAGGGAACGCTGGCACGACCGTGGGCACCATCTGCGAGCTTTACATCCACTTCGATAGTTGGATTACCGCGCGAATCCAATATTTCCCGAGCAAAAACATCGATAATTTCTGTCATGAACCCCTCTTATCCAACTTCTATCAGAACGTTTCGCCAAACGGCACACAACTACAGAATTCGCCGTTCACATAGTCAAACCACTATAACTTTCTATCCATATTTACAACCTAAATGCGCAAGCCACATCATTTACAATCCAAATGTGCAAGCCACATCACGATTCATCCGAAACGCAATCCCGCAAAATCGGTCAAGATACACCACGCCTTTAATTGTTTTCTCCAATTCGCCTGCAGTTAAATTGCCTTTGGAGTAATCTTTAACCAATTTTATTTCTATGGACAAACCACTCACCAAAGCAAAAATGTTTTTACAAATCAAAAGATAATGCTTCATTTTTTAAAGTAACGATCTCTAAACCGATCTCAACCATATCCAATTTTTTGTTCAGCTGATAGGCCCGAGGAGGTTTGCGATCTGCAGAGACGAAAAGCAAAATCTGAATAGGCAAATCAAAATAGGTACGCATGAGATAAAGGCATTCGAGCGTCAAATCTGTCGATTTTGGGGTTAGACACACGGCACCAAGACAAAGCGTTTCTGTCTCATTATCGCGGAAATTGCGCATTTTGCGCAGATAACCAGCATAGTCGAGTGCATCCTTCACGGGATAAATGTCTTTAAATGCAGTAATTTCCACAAAATCAGGCACATCCACGTCGAATGTCTTTGTTGGATCAAGAGCCTCTGTCGCGCCGGAAGTTACCTCCCGTTTGGCATTGTCGAGGAATGCGTTACCCACCAGAAGTCCAAAAGCATTTTTGTCATTGGCGTAGAAGACCAGTTCATCCAGGACATCCGAGAAGAGAAAAAAAGGCAGTTCAGAATGGGGTCCAACATGGAGAATTTGTAGAGATTCTGTATTACAAAGTTTTGTTTTATAAGGAAATTCCATTATTTGCTCCGGTACAGTTCAACGAAACAAGCAGTCCCTTTTTTAAGCTACAACGACGCGCTCGATTTGTCGAGAACCTTGCATGAATCTTTGGAATGTTGAGGGGCGTTGCGGGGTGTAACCCCGCAGTGGGGGTAGCGGCGTATTTGCCAGGCAAATAGCCGCGTAGGGGGCCACCGCCCCCTCCCCAACATACAACTACACACAGCTACATCAAGTTGGCATACTCTTTGCTTAGACACTCCACGCGATTTGGATGTCTTTCCAAATTCTGCTCAGGATGAACAGAATATTAGAAAGCGGAACTCGTCCATGGTAAAAAATGGACATAACTAAATAGAGGTTTTACTCATGGCTAAAGGTCTTAACATTAAGCCCGCAAATGGTAAATTAGGCATTCTGATTCCTGGTCTTGGCGCTGTGTCTACGACACTCATCGCCGGTGTGTTTGATATTGTTGCCGGTCATGGTCTTCCCATTGGCTCTGTCACCCAGATGGGACGCATTCGACTTGGAAAACGTACAGAAGGCCGCAATCCTCTGATTAAAGATTTTGTTCCCCTTACGGCAATGAAAGACATCGTCTTCGGCGCATGGGATGTCCACGGTGAAAATGCTTACGAAGTCTGCAAGCGCTCGGGTGTTCTTCAGGACAAAGACCTCGATCCCGTCCGTGCACAGCTCGAAGCCATCAAGCCAATGGACGCCGTTTTTGACGTCGATTACTGCCATAATATTGAAGTAAAGCATGCCAAGAAGGCAGCCACAAAATACGATCTGGCAATGGCCGTGATGGAAGACATCAAGAATTTCAAGGCCGCCAACAACTGCGATCGCATCGTCGTTCTTTGGTGTGGTTCAACCGAAATTTACACGCCGATGGCAGATGTCCATAAATCGCTCGATGCCTTCGAAAAAGGCCTCAAAGAGAATGACCCGCACATCTCCCCGTCGATGATTTACGCCTATGCCGCACTCAAATCGGGTTATCCCTATGCCAACGGTGCCCCCAACCTCACCGTCGACACCCCTGCACTCGTAGAACTTGCCAAGAAAAATAAAGTTGCCATTATGGGCAAGGATTTCAAGACGGGCCAGACCCTGATGAAAACCATCGTCGCCCCCGGCCTGCGCGCACGCAGCCTCGGCCTCAGCGGCTGGTTCTCGACTAATATTCTCGGAAACCGCGACGGCGAAGTCCTCAATGACCCCGGTTCGTTCAAAACCAAGGAAGTCTCCAAACTTTCCGTTATCGAACATATCCTCGATGGCAAAACCTTCCCCGAACTTTATGGCAACTATTATCACAAAGTCCGCATCGAATATTACCCGCCCCGCGGCGACGCCAAAGAAGGCTGGGATAACATCGATATTTTCGGCTGGCTCGGCTATCCCATGCAGATCAAGATCAAC
>DGWW01000149.1:9659-16544 GCA_002395385.1 Myxococcales bacterium UBA4248 | reverse complement strand
AAGATCAACTTCCTCTGCCGCGATTCCATCCTCGCCGCTCCTGTTGCCCTCGATATCGCACTCTCCATCGATCTCGCACAGCGCGCCGGTTTCTACGGCATTCAGGAATGGATGTCCTTCTTCTTTAAGAGCCCGCAGGTTCGCGAAGGCCTCTATCCTGAACATGACCTCTTTATCCAGAAAACCAAATACAAAAATACCCTTCGCTACATGATGGGCGAAGATCTCATCACTCACCTCGGCCTCGATTACTACGCCGAAGAGGATAAGTAATTATCTTTGGATAAACCGTTATCCACTTTGACGCCATGTGGTGCATCCTTGTACCACATGGTCCTACAGGCCCTATTTCGTCAGATGAGGTAATACCATGCTCGAACTCACAAGAACTGCTCGCAAAACAATCAATAAAGCCATGAAAACGCCCAAACAGGCCGTCATACTCGCAGCCGGTCTCGGCAGCCGCTTGGCTAAAACTTCCGACGACGTCAAACCCCTCAAACTCGTCGGCGGCATGAGCCTTATCCAGCGAAATATCCAACTACTCGCCAATGCCGGAATCGAAGAAGTTATCATCATTACGGGTTATCATGCCGATGTTCTCGAAGCCACGCTTCGACACGACTGCCGGAATATCCCCGTCAAACTGACATTTGTCTTTAATCCGGAATTCCGAAAATCCAACGGCATCAGCGTGCTGTGCGCCAATGAATCCATCCATGGAAATTTCATCCTCACCATGGCCGACCATATTTTCGAACCTGAGATGATCCGAAAAGCTGCAGCCATCATTCCGCCTAAAAATGGTGCCCTCCTCTGTGTCGATTACAAACTCGACCAGGTCTTCGATATGGATGATGCGACAAAAGTCCGCGTCCGCGACGGAAAGGTCACCTCAATCGGCAAACAAATCACCGATTATAATGCCGTCGACACGGGGCTCTTTATCTGCACCCCGACGCTCTTCAGCGCACTTCAGCAGGCAGCCGACGCCTCACCCAAACAGGACTGCTCCCTCTCGGAAGGCATTGCTGCACTCATGAAAACCGGGCGCATGCACGTCCAGGATATCGGCGAACTTACATGGCAGGATGTCGATGACGACATGATGCTACACCAGGCTGAAATCATGGTCGAAAAACTCGGTGCCTAATAAGATTCAAGCCCTTCAAAACGAAGGGCTTTTTTATCACCCTAAAAAACTTGCTTTTATCCCCCATTTACCAATATTACACACGTCTTTAGGGCAACTTCCTGCCCCACACTCGTGGATGTTCAATGTCGGCTAAATCTCCTATACTGCTGTTACTTATTGTGATTTCATGCATGCTTTCCGCATGTGCCTCCGGATTTCTGCAGACAAAAGATTTCGATCAGCCCTATGCCTTTGCGTTGGACGAAGAGTCTGAAATCAAAAATACAGACGAGAATTTCGAAATTCTCAAAACCGTTCAGAAATATCGCGATGCTGTCGCCAACAAGGATATCGGCACGCTCCGTTCCATGATCTCTAAAGAATATTACGAGAATGCATCGACAACGGACGATCTGAACGACGATTACGGAAACGAACGCATCGAAGAAATCCTCAATGATTACCTCAACCAGTCTGTTCGCGATATTCGATACGTCATTCAAGTGAAACAACTCACGCAGGAAGGTGTCGAATACCACGTCGATTACCAGTACATCTGGAATTTCCGCTACGAAGTCGCCGGACAATCCTACTGGCAGTCGAAAAATGACACCAACCGCATCACACTCGTTTGGGAAGATGAGGCATGGAAAATTAAAGCCGGTCTCTGATACGTCATTTTTCTTTTGGAATGAAGCCGCTATCGCCTTGCGATACGCGGCTTTTTTTCGTACTATACGACTGCGTCGCATACGTACGAAATTTTTTTATGAATTCGCAATCCGATTTTGTAATTCGTAATTCGTCATTACCGGAGCATTCTCAAGGTTATCTCTAGAGATATAGAACCTTTCGGTTTTTAAGCAACATTTGTGTTCTGCAAATTCAATTGCACATTGCGAAATGAATAACAATTCTACATTCCGATTTCCGAATTAAAATGCCAACATCCATCCTCATTCTCACTGTATTATTCGTCATCGCAGTCGTCATCTTTCATGTCTGTGCGATCAGAAAACAACTCGTTTCGACGTTGATCTCCAAATGCATTGCCAGCGCCTTTTTTATCGCCATAGGTGCCATCAATCTAATGGCAAACACGACGAATCCACTGGCGCTCCATCTCTTTTTAGGTCTTTGTTTTGGCTTCATTGGCGATGCCATTCTGGCTGCCCGCAAGTTTAAAGCCCAATATAAATACCATTGTATTGGCGCGGGAATGGTTTCGTTTGGCATCGGACACATCTTCTATCTAATCGCGCTCATGGCCAATCTGTCCAATGCCTGGATAAGCATTGCGATTGGTGCGGCCATCGGAGCAGTCATGATTTTTATAGCCCCTAGACTCAATCTCTCATACGGAAAACTCAAGCCCTTTATTTTTTTCTATGCCTCCCTGCTGTCCACGATGGGCGCGGCGACCGCTCTGCGGTGCTATCACGCCCCGACGTGCCTCAATATAGGCCTGTGTGCGGCAGGTCTGCTCTTTATGCTCTCGGATGCCCTGCTTTCGGGAATTTATTTCGATAAAAATCAGTCCAAATCAACTCCGGCTTACATCATCGGCGTTCATGTTACCTACTATCTGGCGCAATATCTCATCGCTCTGAGCATTGCCGAGTTTTAGCAAGACTCTGATTTCCAGGCGTTTTGGGGGACTTCAATGACGAAATCAATTGATATGGTTGTCGTTGCGTTGATGGTTTTCTTATGTACATTGCCAAAAAGCGCATTTGCCGACCCCGCGCAACACGAGACCGCTGCACCGTTAGACGTGGCCGCAACAGCCGCCGCTCAACATGCTGCGCCTTTAAAAACGGACAATCCTTTGTCCAAAGCAGAGCAGAAATCTCAGGAGACTGCGTCGAACCCCGCCACTGGCGTTGAAAACGCTTCTTTGCCCAAGGGATTTGATGCAAGCGCAGATCGCGTTTGGCTGGAAATTCAGGAAAATATACCGCCCATCATGGAATCATGCGGCAATGCCGGACTGTCCACTTTGGGCGTGGATTTATATTACGATGCCAAAGGCAATATCTTTAAGATTGGATTTGGTTATATCGTTAAAAATGGCGTCGGAAGTCTGGCCGGGAGCCCAGAATTGAATGAAGAGGATGTCGTTTCTATTAAAAAATGTATTGCCAATAAGTTATCCAAAGTTAAATTTAATATAGACGTCACGGGTGATATTATCGAGCTGTTCAGTTCAAAAGATAAAAAAGTCCTATCCACGGCATGGTATGGTACATTTAGTTTTGGATATCGCTATGATGAACATCGCTTCGTGGGGGTGACATCATTCGCCATTGGGCGTCCAGGCAGAAGTGCAAAATTCTGGAAATGTCGAAAACACGGTTGCAATACGCCCTATAGGGATCACCCGTTTTTATCGAACAAAGAAATCGAAGCTCTCAAAAAAGAGATCGTAGAACTCATGGGAAAATTGCCCGTGGATTCAAAAACGATGATGTATCCTGGTATCTTTGGGGAATCGGATTCGCCATAGGGCGTTGCCCATCATTTTAATACAATTCGTCCTCATCCTGATATTCGCGGATGACGTGGCCCATTTCCCGATATTCGTGAATGCCGGCATCCCAGAGCATATCGATCGTGACCAAAGTATTTTGGGATGCCGCCTGTATGCATGCCCTAAACACGGCATTCTTAATATGTCCGCCGCTCATTTCGAACCCTTCAGCCAACCGCTGAAAATCGATATTGTTTTTATGAGCTTTTTGTGGGAGTAAAAAAGCCCACAGCTTTGCGCGTTCAAAACGATCCGGCATGGGGAATGCCACTTTAAACTGAATTCTTCGCGCCAGTGCTTCATCGAGAGAATCGGCCAGATTCGTCGTCAATATACATACACCATGATATGCTTCCAAACGCTGCAAAAGATAATTGACTTCCAGATTGGCATACCGGTCATTCGAAGATTTCACATTAGTACGTTTGGCAAAAAGCGAATCAGCTTCGTCAAACAGCAGAATTGCCTGACTCGCCTGTGCATGATCGAATATTTTTGCAAGTCTCTTTTCTGTTTCACCAATATATTTATCGACAACCCTGGATATATCAACGACATATAAAGCACGCTTTAACTCATGCGCAAGTACGCCTGCAGTCAGCGTTTTTCCGGTTCCCGGAGGCCCTGAGAACAGCACGCTCAACCCCGATGCGGACGAAACGCGCGAGAACCCCCAGTCATTAGAAACAAACTCTGAATAACGGGCAAAATTGAGTATTTCATCGATTACACTTCGGGCTTCATCGCTCAGCACGATATCGCTCAACCCAAGATGTGTCGATTTAAGATCTGCAAGACCTTCGAGAGCCTGCCCACGAGTTGTACGCAGAGTTTCGGCGAGTTCAGCCCCTGTTATAAGATCCGAACCAATGCGGGCACGACAGGACTGAATGGCATTTTTAATCTCCCCCATCGTCAGACAGTAGCTCGAAGAAATATAGTTTACCGTTTCTTCGAGTTGTTGGCCTGATAAATACACTTCGAGAGCTTTTGTCCAAAGATCATATTGTTCGGCCCGAGAAGGTGTACAACATATTATTTCTGTATAATCACCAAATAATTTTTTAATAAAACCATGATTCGATTCTGCAATAATACATACGGCACCTGGATGCAAATCAAGCATGTGCTTAAAATGGCCGCTCGTTTGCATCAGCATATTTTCAATTTCAGTGGTCTGTATTGCATCGCATCGAAAAACCATAATTGCGTTGCATAATCTGGCTTCACGAAACCATAGTCCCTCGAGTGAAATCAAATGTGTGACACTCTCATCGGCAGTCAAAAGAGAAAAATCTATCTCGATTGTTTTTAAATTCTGTGAAGCTGCATATTCCCGAATGAGACTTCTGCGTCCAAATCCACGCGTACCAAACAAGGCAATTCTCGGTTTTACGCGTCTGAAGTGCCTAAGAACTTGTTTTTTGAACCCTTCGCTAAAGAATAGTTCACTCTCCTGCCCTTCCGGCTGATAGATTTCAGCATATTCAACAGAATTATCCGGCTCACCACCGACCAGAAAAGAAGTAATCCGATTGGGCACACTCAGGGGAGCCTGAAGAATAGGAGTGAGATTTCCCCAATCCGATTGACGTCCGACTTCGACGAGAGAATACATACGAAGAGGAGAATCCGGATCGAGCATCTGCAAAATATCAATGGGCTCTAAATCACCATCGGCCAGCAAATCTGCATAAAACCAACCAGGAAAGATCGTCGTATCAAGTCCAGTTGCAAACTGATAAAGCCGCGTTATATTTTCATCCAGCTGGGGAGCAGCCACCACACAAAGCAAAAGCAATTCGTTTGCAGATAACTGAAACTGTGCCTGAATGGTTTCAGGAATCATCACTTCCATCTGATTGAGTGCATACGTTGCCTCAATACGCCTCTCAATGACCGAACGAAATCTGGCCAATTGAGCATTGGTATTGCTCAGTGTGGGGAATTTCCTGCGATTTAACCACTCTTCACCGGAAGCATCATACTCAATACCAGAGACATGCAAAACTTCATGCGCACTGATACGCGCAGCCTGTACCATCCCGGAATCATTCAACAAACGCGGGCTGTGCAAACGGATGTAGCGAATGACCAGTCCTTTAATCAGATTACATAAAACCTGAAAACGCTCGCGCGATGAACGAAACGCCAGTTCCTCTTCGGAAAAAGACTCCAGCTGTTTCTCATCTTCAGCATGAGGCGATGCTTCCTGCTGCTGACTATCCAATGAATTCTCGCGCGCATTGTCTGTAGTTTCGGGCATTTTGAACCTGACTAAGCGGAACTCGTCCCCATCACCATTGATGAATACAGGGACTTGGATTGATATCGTGATTTGAACGCTTAAACACCGAAACGCTCGAAATTATTGAGGTTCACTCACTTTAAACTGAATATCAGAATCGGAGATGTTCAAAGTACATTGGCGTGTACCCATAGAATCCCCCGAAGCCTTTACGTGATAATTTAAGGTAACGGTATTGCCTGATTTTTTAAATTCGGGGAAAGGAATCACTGTGCTGCCCGAATGCCCGACATAGCTGGAATTTCCAAAAGCAACGGTCGAAACGAATCCGGAAGTAAAATCGACAAAGCCTTCGGGATCATCGATCTCTTTACTAAAAGCAAGAACAGCCAATCTATCGAACAAGGGTTTCGCGGATTTAAAATCCATTTTATCAATTACTTTCTGTTGATTGATATCAACGAGAAAAGCAGGTCTCTCCGGACCATCCCCATCCAGAATCACCATATCATCATCATTCTCAGCAGGAATCAATTCAATCATGTACCAATTGGCAAAATGCATAGAGACCTCGGCAATTTCGCCTTTAACATGAGCTTTTTTTTCGACAAGTTGGGCAGCTTTTTTATAGTCCGCAATGTTTTCTTCTTCAGAAAGTAACATGACAAATTCAGTTGTTTTTTCGAGATCGCTGTTCATAAGATTTCCATCAGTTTTTGCTGTAGTATTCGTTTCCTCTGGAGTTTTAACATCAGAGTCAGGTGCTTGTTCTTTCTGAACCTGTTCCGTTTCACTTTGTGGTGTTTTATTATCGGTAGTTTTATGACATCCGATGAAAGCCATAAAAAAAGCAAGGAGAAGGAAGATATAAAGAGGTTTCGTCATATACACTCTAAATGGTGAAGAATTGCGGGGCGATGCCCCGCTGTGGGGGGAGCCGCGTATTGGCTTGCCAATAGCGGCGAGGGGGGG
>DGWW01000149.1:0-9581 GCA_002395385.1 Myxococcales bacterium UBA4248 | reverse complement strand
GCCCCCCTTCCAAATAAGAAAAATAAATACTATTTATATTCAGCAGCTTCTTCCTGTCCCGAAGATCCACCTCCGGGCACTTCCTTATCGGCAAGGCCGGCCGAAATAAACCAGTCCAAAAGCGGCTTCGGTGTGATTTCGCCTTTCTTTTTGCCAAAAGCAGGTGCCGCGTGGTAGGAGGCATACGTCTCGGCAAATTCTTCTTTGGGATTGCGAAATTCGTAGCAACTGATTTTATCGGACCATCTCGAATTATCGAATGTGTACCAAGGCTGATTTCTATATCCTTGATGGAATGGACGATTCATCCCGCGCATGGCATCACTATGGTTGTAGCATGACATATTGACGCCTTGTCCACGCCAAAGATGATACAAAAGATTGGTATCCACATTTTCATTCGTCATGCGTGTACCCAAATCTTTAACATCAGCAACTTTTACACCACTTTCATTAATTTCCTTTTTTAAATCTGCGTTTATTGCTACAGTTGCTGCAGCCCAATTATTTTTATAATTTTTCTGTTCTCGATTTAAATAACGCACACCCACTTTTTTGGCAATTGCGACTTCATCATCGTTAAGTGTACCATTATAAGGCGTACCATTGATGCTGTTGACCATCTCGTTGACAATCGTTTCCGGGCTGGCATAATCAAATTCTTCCCATTTGGAAACCTCCCGCATGGAACTCCCCACACCGGAAAGTGTCCAGCCGCTATTACCGTCGACGATATGGCCGAGCTCGTGAGCTGTCGTCATATCCATATAACGGACGCCGTTTCGCGTATCATCCTCACTGTCGATATGGCCGACGACCTTACCGGCAGCAACATCGTCACCCGTAATAATCTCTTCCAGATCTGCATGGCCGGGAACATAATCCACATAGTAAACGCCACATGTTGTGTACTGGTTGCCCCAAGCAGCACCGCCATAAGTCGTGTTATCACAGTGCATGAGACAACGGATCAAATCGAGATCGCTTTGTGGCAGGAGCAAATAGATGCGATAAACCACGACAAGACCATCAGCAGACCAATCGATCGGCGTACCGTAATCGCCATTGGCAACTTTAGTACGCAACGCTTCTTCCAAACGATCACGGCCATCCGTCGAAGAATCCACGACTGGCACACCAAAGCGGTACCAAATCATGTCCATGAGAATTTTAGGATCCGTGACGGCATCGTAGAGATAATCCATGGCTGTATTACGGTCAGCCTCTTCGAGCTCATTCATGATGCGCGTCATGAGTTCAGAATTGGTTGCAATATCCGTTTTGTTATCTGGACACTCAAAGATCTCAACAAGTTTGGCGAGTACATCCGATTTGTTGATTTGAGGCTCAGCCTCGGGCTCAGGTGTTGGAGCAGGAGCAGGCTCAGGATTATCCGTTTTTTTAGAGAAGAATGACTTCACAGAGGACCAGAGATTGCTCAAAAATCCCAAAATACCTTTTACACGTTCGGTATCTTCGGGGGTAGCCTGATCACTGTAAACATTCAACAGTGAACGAACCTGATCACAAATGGCTCCAAGATCGGGCTGGGAAGCCTGACCGCTCTCAGGCTGCTGCCCCTTCATGGATGCATTTGTCGTGTCATTCGATTTTTTTGCAGGAGCTTCTTTTGAAGCGGTCTTACTTTCTACGGCAGCTTGCTGAGGCATAGTGACCTCCTATTAATATATATATGAAACAAATACTATTTATTTTCTTTGACTTCTTTTTCGTTCGAAGTGCCTTCTTCGGCTTCTTTATCCCCCAGTCCTTCCCCAAGGAACCAGGCGAGCAAATCTGCCGGGGTATTTTCGCCCTTCTTTTTGCCGATGGTCGGGGCTGCATGGTAGGAGGCATAAGTCTCGGCAAATTCCTCTTTGGGGTTGCGATACTGATAGGCACTGATTTTATCATGCCAGCGAGAATTGTCATAGGTGTACCAAGGATCGCCATCATACCCCTGATGGAAAGGCTTGGACATACCTTTCATGACTTCATCGTGGCGGTACCAGGATTGATTGGCCGCCTGCCCATACCAGAGGTGGTGCAGCAGACTCGAACTGCCCGTGCCGCTCATGCGTTTGAGCAGGTCGGCCTGCTGGGTGCTGTTCAATTTTTTGCCACTTGCCTTCAGTTCTGCGGTCAAATCCGATTCGATATACTTTTTTGCCTTGGCCCAGTCTGTGGTCTGGTCGTGCTTCAGGAAACGGATACCGACTTTCCGAGCGAGCTTCCGCTCATCATCGGTCATATTTTTGCCGTATGGATCGCCCTTGATGCTCGCGATCATTTTGTCGACGACGGTGGTGGCGTCATTGTTTGTTTCTTCCCATTTGGAAACATTCCACATGGAGCTTCCCTTTTTGGAATATTTCCAGCCGGCGGCACCGTCGACGACATGTCCCAGTTCATGTGCCGCCGTCATCGAGAGCAGTTTGGTCCCTACCCGGCGATCCGTCACCCAATCATTATGTCGGACGCCAAAACCGAACTTCTCCTCGTCCTTTTCTGTCCCGCTCCTGTAATTGATTTCATAAATCCCGGTGGTGCCCGAAGTCGTTCCATAAGCGCAGCCGCTGGCTTCCGTTGATTTGTTGCGCATCAGGCATGTAATGAGATCCAGATTCCCCTGGGGCAAATGGATATAGGCGCTGTAGACTTCAATCAGCCCTTTGGCCGTCCATTTTTCCGGCGTCAGTTTTTTGCTGTTTTTATTCAGGATTTGCTGAGTCTTTGAATCCAGCTTTTTCCAGGTCGACGCACGATTATCGATAACGGGCACTCCAAAACGCACCCAAATCATTTCCATCATCGTATCCGTGTCGGTCACGCTATCGTACAGGAAGTCGAGTGCCTCCTTGAGTTCATCCCCTTTAAACGAGCTCATGACTTTTGCCATCAGACCGGCATTACCAGCAATTTTCTTCTTATCGGCATCACAGCCAAGTGTTTCCGCGACGCGATCAAGAATTGACTTCTCGCCAGTCTCCTCTGTGGCCTGTTCCGGCATGGAAGCATTCGTCGTTCCGGCATCCTTTTTCTGAGTTTGACTTTTATCCTCTGTCTTTTCCGTTTTTTTTGCAGAAGCAGTCTCTTTTTCGGCCATGAGCTAACTCCTTATATATATATTCTATTTATATCTTATATATATTCTATTTATATATTATTTGCGTTCGGAAGATTCTTCGACACCTGCATTGCCGCCTTCAGGGATGGCATCTCCCAGTCCTTCGGAAATAAACCAGTCGAGCAAGCCTTTTGGGGTATTCTCGCCCTTTTTCTTACCCATGGTCGGGGCTGCATGGTACGAGGCATACGTCTCAGCAAATTCCTCTTTGGGATTGCGAAATTGATAGCAGCTAATCTTGTCGTTCCAGCAGGATTTGTCAAAGGTATACCATTCCTGGTCTTTATATCCCTGATGGTACGGGCGTTTCATACCCTTCATGGCATCCGAGTGGTTATACCATGACGAATTGGCTGCCTGGCCTCGCCACAGATGATAGAGAAGGCTTGAACCATTTTTGGACGTGATACTCTTGCCAAGCTTATCGGCATCGCTCACTTTCGCCTTGCTGGATTTGATTTCTGCTTTCAAATCGGAAATCATCGTCGCAGCTGCAGTTGACCATTTGCCTGCAAAAGAATCCTGATCGCGTTTGAGGTAGCGGACACCAACTTTCCTGGCCAGTTCGAGTTCATTGTCAGAAAGCTTGCCGCCGTATATCGTTCCGTTGATGCTTTTTTCCATCGCAGAAACGACCGTAGAAGGATCATTTGCCGTCTCCTTCCATTTGGAAACATCGCGCATCGCACTGCCTTTTCTGGAATACTTCCACCCGGCGGCTCCATCAACCACATGCCCGAGTTCGTGTGCCGTCGTCATGTCGAGCATAATCGTATTGTTGCGCCTGTCGAAAAAATTGTCCGTATGGGACGGGGCAAAAATCGTTTCCTTCTTGGTTTCTTTCCCCTTCTTATAGTTGACGTAATAAACACCAATCGTCGTGTTCTTATTGCCCCATGCGGCCCCGCCATATTCCGTGTCGTCCAGGTGCATCAGGCATTTTATCTGATCCAGGTCTCCTTGAGGCAGAAGAATGTAAACCTTGTAGACTTCCCTCAATGCGGCCGACGACCAGGCAATCGGCTGCCCGTGATCCTTCGTATTGCTTACAAATTGATAGGTAGCTGAATCGAGCTTTTTCCATGTCGATTTGCGATTATCAACGACTGGCACTCCAAAACGTGACTCAATCATGTTCATCAAAATATCGACATCTATCACTTCATCATAAAGGAAATCCAATGCTTCATTCAGCGTTTGTCCCGACAGTTCCGACATCACACGCCCCATCAGCTTTGAATCACCTGCAATGGTCTTCTTGTTTGCTTCACATCCCAGCTGAGTAGCAATCGTTTCGAGAATCGATGTCTGACCTGCCTCTGCTTCCTGGCCGTTCATCGCGGCATTTGTCGTATCCGTCTTTTTTTTGTCAGTGGATTTGTTTTCTGACGACTTCTTTTTTTCTGTTGTTTTTTCCATAATCTTACCCTCTATTTCAAACCAAATCCATCCCAGAATAATTTATATTCTTGATAAATACTTGTCAAAATCAATTTTTATATTTTTTATCCGTTCAGGGGGCAGACGCCCCCTGCGCGGCTATTCTTTGTAAAACAAAGAATACGCCGCTACCCCCACTGCGGGCTTCGCCCGCAACGCCCATCTGCAAAATCTAAGAGGCCTGATAATCGCCGCGATCAACTGCAAGCTCACAGCCTATCAAATGCATGCGGTTGGCAAGGCATGAACGGCATTCGGCGGCTTCCTCACCTGTACAAATCTTGTGCTCGTAGAGAGAATATTTTTTTCTGTCTGCAACCGGTGAAAGATTCGGCATGACGACATTGGCACCATGCAAAATGCCCTGTTCACGGCCATCTGCAGCAATCGTTCCCAAAGCCGTCGTCGACGGCAGCAAGACCTTCGGGAACATCACCCTCAAAATCGACAGCAAAAACAAGGTCAGCTCTTTTGTACCATCCGGACGCGATGCAAAAGGCGTCTGGTCATGATGAATAAAAGGACCAATACCTATCATTTCGGGACGAAGATTATTCAAAAACAACAAATCTTCCGCAAGCTCTGCAGATGTCTGGCCTGGGGAGCCCACCATAAAGCCTGCCCCCGTCTGATATCCGAGTGATTTCAAATTCCAGAGGCACTGCCTGCGATGGGATGCGCTCATCTCTTCTGGATGAAGAATGCGATAATGCTCATCATTGGCCGTCTCATGGCGTAATAAATACCGATCCGCACCCGCCTCCTTCCAAAGCCGATAGGTCTCAATCTCATGCTCGCCCACAGATAGCGTCACTGCACAGTCCGAATAAATACTCTTGATATTTCTTACGATTTGCGCAATTCGCTCATCCGTAAAGTAGGGATCTTCCCCTCCCTGCAGCACAAACGTCCTAAACCCGAGTTCATACCCCGTTTGGCAGCAATCCATAATTTCATCTTCGGTCAGACGATAGCGCTCTGCATTGCGGTTGCCCGCACGAATTCCGCAGTAATAACAATTATTCTTGCAATAATTGGTAAACTCTATCAGCCCTCGCGTATATATTTTATTGCCAAAAACCGACTGACGAATCTCATTGGCGCGTTTTTGCAGAATGCTGCGCGGTGATTCCATCGCAATTTTGCCATTCACCAATTTGGGTATGGAATCATCCCGATGATCAATCAAATAGGCAAATTCTTCTTTAGTCAGAATGCGATTGTCCAAAAGTTTTTGTAATATAATTACAATTTCCATATTGCTTGTCATTCCCACGTGTGTCAGGCCTGATACATTCTAATTTTTCTCGCTATTTCTGTTTCACCCTTTCAGGGTGATTTTATTGATGAACTATCGTTTTCCCGGGGTTACGCCCTTTGGGCTCACCCCGGGCTGTGACATTTCGCCCCTTCAGGGCGATTTTCAAGCAATTATCTAGATTCTTGCTATATCAATTATCAATTATCAATTATCAATTATCAATTATCAATTATCAATTATCAATTATCAATTATCAATTATCAATTATCAATTATCAATTATCAATTATCAATTACAAAATATATTTCTGCATATCGACATCCTCAACGAGATCAGCCAGGCGAGTTTTGACATATTCTTCATCAATGACATACTTTTTGCCGGGATTATCACTCGCTTCAAATGATATATCATCAAACACGCGTTCAATCACGGTATGAAGCCGACGTGCTCCTATATTCTGCATTTTTTCGTTGGCACGATAGGCAGATTTGGCCATGGCACGGATAGCATCCTCTGTGACTTCGACTTCTACTTTTTCCGTCCCGAGAAGTGCCTGATACTGCCGAATGAGATTATTGTGGGGCTCGGTTAATATTCGCACAAAGTCATTTTCTGTGAGCTTATCGAGCGTGACGCGAATCGGGAACCTCCCCTGCAATTCGGGAATCAGGTCCGAAGGCTTGGCAACATGAAATGCACCGCTTGCGATAAACAGAATATGATCGGTTTTAATAAAACCGCATTTGGTTTTAACGGTCGATCCTTCGATGATCGGCAGCAGATCCCGCTGCACGCCTTCGCGCGAAACATCCGGGGAATTGCCGCCTCCATGGCCAGACCCCGCAATTTTATCAATTTCATCGATAAAGATAATCCCCATCTGCTCGACGCGCTGTACGGCCTCGCGTTCGATGGCATCATTGTCGATGAGCTGTTCTTCGGCATCATTCTGCAGCTGCTGCAATGCTTCCGAAACCGGCAAACGTTTGGTGACTCTTTGCTGAGGTCGCAATTTCTTTATAAAATCGCTAAAAGCGCCTTCTTCCTCGCGATTGCCATTTACCGAAAAGATATCAAAAGTTACATCACTCTTTTGATCCACCTGGATGTCGATATACCTGTCATTGAGTGCACCGCTTCTCAAGAGTTCGAGCAGTTCATTTTTTTCACCCGGTTCCATCGTTTCAAAATCCTCGCCACGGCTTTGCGCAATGCATGCAGCCACGGTTTCTTCGGCATCGCGATGGGCACGATCCCGAACATTTTTGGTAAACTCCTCGCGCACAAGTTTGACGCCCATTTCCATGAGATCGCGCACCATACTTTCGACATCGCGCCCGACATATCCGACTTCGGTAAACTTCGAAGCTTCTACTTTTAAGAACGGTGCTTTCGATAGTTTGGCCAGTCTGCGGGCAATTTCAGTCTTTCCGACGCCGGTTGGACCAATCAGAAGTATATTTTTAGGTGAGATTTCTTCGCTCAGTTCACCATCGACCTGAAGCCTTCGCCAACGATTGCGCAGTGCAACCGCAACGGCGCGTTTGGCCTGTCCTTGCCCAATAATATATCTGTCGAGCTCACGAACGACTTCTGCCGGGCTCATTGCCTCGGGAATATGATTCATTTTCATGGGAATCCTTTATCAAAAAAGAAGCGGCGCGTATTCGCAAAGCGAAAAGCGGCGCGCGCAGGGCGTATTTGCCGAAGGCAAATAGCCGGCGCCCATTATACAGCATCGATCGTTTTAGAAATAATATGATCGTTAGTGTAAATACAAAGTCCCGAAGCAATTTTCATCGCCTTAAGTGCAATTTCTTCCGATGATAGCTCGGTATTTTCCATCAATGCAATGGCTGCGGCAAACGCGAAACCAGACCCAGACCCGATGCTCATGACATCCTGATCGGGCGTAATGACGTCGCCGGTGCCCGAGATCGTCAGCGTCACATCTTTGTCGGCGCAGAGCAGCATGGCTTCAAGATTCTTCATATATTTGTCCATGCGCCAATCTTTGGCCAGTTCGACGGCTGCGCGCATAAGTTCGTGATTGTACTCATTGAGTTTGGCTTCGAGGCGCTCGAACAGCGTCAGTGCATCGGCAGCCGATCCGGCAAACCCCACGAGAACCTTGCCATTGGCGAGTGTGCGAACTTTTTGTGCACCATGCTTGATGGACATGTTGCCGAGAGAGACCTGGCCATCGCCGGCAATCGTCACCTTGCCATTGCGGCGCACCGCTAAAATTGTCGTACTTCTGATTTCTGGAGTCATTTTTTATTCCTTTTCCGGGGCGCTACCCCGAACCCCGCCAAGGGGCTAAGCCCATTGGAACCCACAATATTTTTTATTTTTTAATCTATAACCTTCGCCAACCTGTGCAAAATGGGGCCCCTACCCCATTTCGAATGAAGACTTGCGACTTCGTTGTTTTTATGTTTTAAACTTACTTGTACGGGGCGCTGCCCCGGGCCCCGCCAAGGGCATAATGCCCTTGGAACCCATAATCATTTTTAGTTTTTTCGTTTGCACTTATCCGTGCGAAATGGGGCCCCTACCCCATTCCGAATGAAACCTGACGTCCTAATAATATTTACGTTTTAACTAATAATATTTACGTTTTAATGACTACCCCTCACTCGTATTATTATGCTTTCAAGCATTAGTTTACAATTGCGAATTACGCATTACGAATTGCGAATTAAAACTCATCCCCGCAAGAATACCGACTGATCGTACCGCAGCATCACGAGATCGCGCTGATAGTTATCGCAGGCCGTGCAGGGAATCCCTTCGTCCTCCTCGATGAACCAGCGTGTAAAGTGTGCACCGGCAGCATCTGTCAAGGGGTAACCACCACCAAATCTTGGGTTAATTTCCATGAGTTGAATGGCGTGTGTTTCGGGGTGCCAAAACAGCTGAACGCAGATCGTCCCGCGTGCACCAGGCAGTGTTTCAGCGACTTTGCGCACGAGATCGACAATTTCCGGCGATTCAATCGTCTTGCCTTTCGAGACCTCTCCATCGCGTACTTCGAGACGACGCCTGGGGACGACGCACAGGCATTTGCCCGTCTTTGGGGAAACGTATGCATCGACGGTTACTTCGACGCCCGAGCCGAGTAATTCAACCACATCCTTATCATGTTTGCCGCTATTTTTGCGGATCTCGAGGGCATCACGCGATTCGACGCGCGACGCACCGAGAGAACGCGAACCATCGGCCGGCTTTGCAAAGCAGGGGTATTGCCAATCGGGATCATCGAGCGCTTCCTGCATCGTACATTGTTTAAATGTCGGAAAGCCGTTTTTGACAAACCACGCATGGGTATTGCGCTTATCGGCTGCAATTTCGATGGTTTCAGGATCCGAAACCATCACGTTTATGCCTGCATCCTCGAATAAAGGACGTGCTTTGGCCAAAATTGGCAACTCCGTATCGATCGTGGGAATGACCCAGCGAATGCCATAATCCTGACAAATCTGGAACATGCGCGGAAGGAAATCGGGTTTTGTCACTCGGGGAACGATTGCCTGTTTTTTAGCAAGTGCAAAAGCCGGCGCAAACGGTTGTGCATCCGTAGCGACGACGGTACAATCCATGCCGAGTTCAAAAAAAGTTCTTTCCCAAATGCGCAGCAATTCCACGCGCCGACCAGAGCAGGAGAGCAATAGATTTTTTTTCATACGATTTCCCTAGATCATATCCATTCAGGCATAGGAAAAAATTTTAACAAACGGATTTGCTCAG
>DGWW01000036.1 GCA_002395385.1 Myxococcales bacterium UBA4248 | reverse complement strand
AGACGTGTCACGACACGTCTTTACATTTTGGTTTATTTTTTGGTGGGGATGTGCCATGCCTATCCGGCAAAGCCGGATACGGCATGGCTGCGTCGCTATGCCGCAGGGCGGCATACGCGCCGCGATCCGTGGGGGATCGCATGCATGGGGGATAGAGAGACGTGTCGCGACACGTCTCTAAATGTGGGGATGGACATGCCCCGATCCGTGGGTTGCGCTGCGCGTCCGATCCGTAGGTTACGCTGCGCGTTTGATCCGTGGGTTACGCTGCGCGTTTGATCCGTGGGTTACGCTGCGCTTACCCACGGTTATGAATGAATTGATGCGCCTTCCAGGCGCGTCGGATTGTTGTAATTATTCATTGCACATTGCTATGTATTGTTCCGTCGTTCTCTTCTCTCGCCCGTTAGATCCTTTGTCCTACCGCGTGGATATTCCCATCCGTGTGGGGGCGGTCGTCCAGGTGCCGCTTGGGCGCAAGTCATGCACGGGGAT
The DNA here is from genome assembly GCA_002395385.1 of Myxococcales bacterium UBA4248. Lineage (GTDB taxonomy): Bacteria > Myxococcota_A > Bradymonadia > UBA4248 > UBA4248 > UBA4248. The sequence goes on along the minus strand of DGWW01000036.1, from coordinate 7,015 downwards.
CATTACAGCGCTTTCGGAGGATAAACCGGCCTATAATGGGCGCATTCGCAGCATCCTTGAGGTCGTCGATTCTGTGCCTTTTATCAGCGAGCCGCTCATGGCGACGCTGCGATTCATGGCGACGTATTATCAAAGCCCGCTGGGGTTTTGTCTTAAACTGGCCATTCCAGCAGGGATGATGCGCGAAGGGGAGTGTTTGTATACGGTGATGGCGTCACCCAAAGAGACGTGTCGCGACACGTCTCCACATGGTGACGCCGTCACCGAACGCGAAATCAAAAAACAATACCAAATTGACCAGGCGACCTTTGACCAATGGGTGACCGATGGCAAGCTCATTCCCCAATGGACGTTACCCAAAGCGCATCAAAAAGAGACCGTCGAAGCGGTCTATAAAACGACCGATGCTGAGCTTCCCAAACGATTTGGCCAAAAACAACGGGATTTGTACGAATGGATCAAAGAGCAGGATGGGCTCGTGCGGCATTCGGCGATTCTGGAAAAATTCGGATCCTGTTCGGCGGTTTTGCATCGCCTCGAGGAACTTGGTTTGATTGCGGTATCGACGAAACCCCGCGACAAAACTTCATTTGACGACATTACACCGATTGTGCACGAGGTCGAGCGGACTGACGAACAAAATGAAGCCATTCGGGCGGTACTCGAACACGAAGGTTTTGGGAGTTTTTTGCTCTTTGGTGTGACTGGGAGCGGCAAAACCGAAGTGTATCTTGGCGTGATGGAGGCCGTTCGCGCACGTGGGCAGGGATGTATCTTTGTTTTGCCCGAAATTGCCCTTACGCCGCAGTTCTGCGCCGTCTTTAAGGGCAGATTCGGCAATGATGTCGCGGTTTTGCACAGTGGACTGAGCGAAAGCGAGCGCTTTGACACCTGGAGCAGGATTCGGGAAGGAAGGATAGGGATTGCCATCGGGCCGCGCAGTGCCCTGTTTGCACCCGTACAAAACCTGGGGCTCATCGTGATCGATGAAGAACACGACGGTTCCTTTAAGCAGGGCGAAGCGCCGCGCTATCATGCCCGCGATATGGCTTTATATTTGGGGATGCAGGCCAAATGCGCAGTCATTCTCGGTTCGGCGACGCCGTCACTCGAGAGCTACAGCCGCGCATTGCAGGGCAAAATGACCATGCTGATGTTGACCAAGCGGCCGCAAGCTCGCCCGATGCCTGAAATTCGCATCGTCGATATGCGCAATCGTCCTAAGCCCGTTTTTCCCGACGATTGCGGCGATTCGGAAAAGACGCGCATCGAGATTCGAGCGCGCCTCTTATCGGATGAGCTCGTGGCGGCATTGCACGAGACGATCGACCGCAAAGAGCAGGCCATGATCTTTTTGAACCGGCGCGGTTTTTCGACATTCATCCAGTGCGACTACTGCGGGCATGTGCTCTATTGCCCCAACTGCGATGTGGCTTTAACCTATTATAAATACTCGAATGATCTGCATTGCCATTATTGTGATTACGTCGCCCATACCGACGGCGTATGCCCCAAATGCGGCCGCCGTGAATTGAATTACACCGGGTATGGCACAGAGCGCCTCGTCGAGGTATTACAGTCGGAATTCCCCGATGCGCACATTGATCGGCTGGATCGCGACCGTGCGACGACCAAGGGAATTCAGAATGTCCTCGATTTGTTCAGGAACGGCGATATCGACATTCTCGTCGGCACGCAGATGATCGCCAAAGGGCACGACATTCACAATGTGACGCTCGTGGGCATCGTGAATGCCGATATGAGTCTGCACCTGCCCGATTTTCGGGCATCTGAGCGAACCTACCAGCTTTTGACGCAGGTGAGTGGTCGTGCGGGGCGCGGTGATCGCCCCGGGCGCGTCATATTGCAGACACTAAAACCCGAGCATCCTGCAATTAAGGGAATCGTCGATCGTGATTTTGCTTCTTTTGCCGCACAAGAACTCGAGATTCGACGTGCACTGCAGTATTCGCCGTTCTCGTATATGGTTTTGATGCGCTTTGAAGGCCCCGATTATACTGTAACTGAAAAATACGCCATACAGATTGCCAATGCTGCCCGAACACTTTTAAAAGATCTATCGAACGGTCGTGTCCTTGGGCCTGCTCCTGCGCCCATCCCGATGCTGTGCGGCAATGCTCGCTATCAGCTCTTTTTGCGCCATGCAATTCGACCGGCACTGCACCAATGGCTGGCCATGATACTCAGGCAAACCGAGGAATTTCGGGCGAGGAATGGCAATGTGAAATGCGTGATCGACGTGGATCCGTACGATATGCTTTAAATAAGGCTATGTTTAACCTGCGTGGATATGCTTCTCAATAAAAGCATTTGCGCCTACGCGGCGGGCGGTCAAGGGTGTTGCGTGACACCCTTGACAATCCCCACGTCGGGGGACGGCGTTCGAGAGGCGCCGATGGCGCTGGCTCGAACGCCTTTCCCCCGAACCCCCTTGAACGGTGTTATAAGATGGAAAGCCGAACGTAAAACGACATCGTGTCGTACACGTTCGGGCGGCGACATCGTGTCGCCGCTCATGTGGGGAATGCATGTAGTCATCCACGGTTCACTTCTTATCCACGTTTGTTTAACAGAGCCTTTGGAAAACTGCCTGCCAAAGTTAAATGCGGCAGTCCTGCCTGATTATTGATATTGCTTGAAGGAGCTGTAATTTACGTGGTACAAAATAGGTGCGTATCATATTGAATAATATGCAATAATAAACAGAAAAAGGAGAAGGGAAAATATGGATGAACAGCCGTTGGAAACGACGAAGGACACGCCCGTTGCACATCGTAAAAAAGGTCTTTTCTTATGGACAATTTTGACGATGGCGACCATTGGGGTTTATCTGATTCCGTATGGGAAATATGCACTCTATCCATTTAGGTTGCTCTATTCCTTTCTTCATCAGATGGCATTTGGCTTTTCAAATCTCATCATGGGGGGGACTTTTAAAGATTTAAGTCTGCATTGGGATGGCAATGGTGGTGCCTATACCATATTCTGGAGTACGTATGATTTCCCGTATGGTTTGATTGCGCTTGGCGGTTTGCTTGGCCCGCTGCTTTTTAGCATTCTTTGTTTCGTGCTTAGCCGCCATGCAAAGGCGTCCCGCATTGGCTTGTATGCTTTTACGGCGTTTTGCGCCTTTTCTATCATCTTCTATGTACACAATTTCCTCGGCATTGTTCTCTTGGTGCTTGCCGGTTTTTGTGCATTTTCCATCGCGCTTCTTTCCAAATCGAATAGCATTCCGCGCTATGCCATGCTCATTTTGGCGATCACTTCGTGTACTGGCATTTTTTCGCATGGCGATTACATCTTTTTTGGTCACAATATTGCCAATTATTTATCTAACAAACTCTTTTTGCCGCCGATGTTCTGGACGATTGCGCTGACAATAGTCTCGGTTCTCGTGCTGATGTTTGGTGTGATGAGCTTTTTTAAGACCAAACCAGAGGATTAGTCGTTTATCGCTCGCTGGCGACGGTTTAAAAATGACAAAAATGCGCCGTCGGGGATTGGCGATTTTTTTGTGTGTAGCCCCCAAAAAAAGCAGGCCGTGCGTATTGCGCACAGCGCAATAGCACGGCGGCTAAGGCGTATTCGTGCCGCAGGCACGAAAAGCCGTGCTATAAGTTTTAAAAACAAAATTCTATGTGATAGAATGTAAGCAGGAAGGGGGGATCAGCCCGGAGTTTGCCCATAGTGTGTTTGAAGGGTGGTGCAGATGTCAGCCAGGTATTACTTTGCAGTATTGATGAGTGTTTTTGCATTTTGCGCCTGCGATTCGAGTTCGAATGGCTATGATTCCACCGACAGGTTTGGCTGTACGAACGATGACCAATGCCTGACAGGCAGGTGTCTTTCGAGTGGTGAATGTGCAAAGCTGATGCGGATTGGCGAGTTGTGTGACAGCTGGAGTGCGGTCTGCATGGAAGGTCTGAAGTGCGAATCGGAAAAATGCGTTTGGGAGGATGGGGCGGTCGATCGATGCATGACAGACAGAGATTGTTCCCGGAAACAGGTATGTCATGAGGCGGGGTGTATCTATACGGATGGAACATGCAGACATGATTCTGATTGTGTGCTGCGCAATTCCGACAGCATCTGCATGCCCAATGGCAAATGCGGTCACTATCTCGAAGTGGGTGAGGTGTGTGGTGAGGGGAGGTATTGCAAAGCGAGCCATGCGTGTCGGGAGGTTTGTGTCGCACTGCTCGAAGAGGGATATACCTGTTCGGAGAATGATCCGCTTCATGTCTGCAATTCGGATCTTGGGCTGGCGTGTCTCGACGGTATATGTCACAAATACGAAGGGGGGCTGGGACGCGGCGAAGCTTGCAACGACAGTTATCTGATTTGTGATGCCGCGCTCGTTTGTCAGGATGGGCGATGTATAGAAGTCATACCAGAAGGTGAAGCATGCGACGAATCGGAAGCCCGGATTTGTGATGAGGGCATGGCATGCATCGGCGGGCAATGCAGAATCAGGGGCAAAGAATGCGCAGAGACGGGCGTTTGTGATGAGGGCGACTCATTTTGCTGCATGGATGAAACGTGCGGTGCAGTCGGTTATTGTCTCCATTTTGGCAGCTCGGAACATCGCGATTCCTGTCGATTTGAGCCGCATTTGGGGCGCGCGAACGTCCAATGTCGCTGGCATGCAGAAACCGGTGGCAGCAGTGTAGAAATGCCGCCGCTGATCGGTCATTTTGGTAACGATGAAGGACTCGAGCGAGTAATTGCCGTCTACTCCTATCCGAGTGGTCAAGAAAATACGGGGGGGACGACGATCTATTTTGTCGATCCGGACCAATGCAAAACGCTTCATAAACTGTCAGTTCCTGTATTGGATCGCTGGTACCATTATCCTGCAGCTGCAGATTTGGATGGGGATGGGATTCTGGAACTGGTCGCCATTGGTTCGGGGCAGGATTCTCATCCTTTGACGCTGTATCGTTGGGATTCAGAAACAAAACAATATGTCGAATGGATGCAGAGTTCGTTGGATTTTCGCGCGGCTCCGATGATTTTTGATATCGACGGGGATGGCAATCCCGAAATCATCGGCCCCTTCGGGCAAGTGGTGAGCATCGTAAAGGACGAAGAGAGCGGAGAAATAAAGGAACTCATCGAAAGATACGGCAGTGCATTGTACGAGGATACGAATGATGGAGCGCAGGGGTATTCGTATCATGCCGGGAGTACGGCGGCAGTCGGTTTTTTGCTGAAGGAGGATTATCCCGAGGCTGCACAGCTCGTAACGGGAGAGGGGCTTTATACCTGGCAATTAGAAAATGGGTGGAAAAAACTGGCAGCGTTTGAGAATCTCCATGAGGGGCAGCCAGCGTGGGCGCGCCAATTCCCGGCTTATGCAGATTTCGGCACTCCCGGGGAATCGCCGGAGTCATTTGATTTTGCTTCGTACGATGGCAAGCCTGAGATTGTGATATCGGGCAAGAATCATCTTCGCATTTATTCGATTGAGACGACGGGCAGTGATGAGGATGGCAAGCCCATGTATACAGCCCGTGAGGTCATGCATGTCGAAGGAATGACTGCCGGCGGCCCTGTGTCGATAGCCGATTTTGATGGTGACGGTTTCCCCGAAATTGCGATGGCTTCGCAGGGCAGGGTCGGCGTCTACGATCCCGGCTGCACGGAATATACCGAAGGAGAATGCGCGGATACGCATGTTCGCTGGGAACGCATGAGTGAGGGCGGTGCCTCTGCAGGGGCCGTCTCTTTCGATTTGGATGCGGATGGCCGGGTCGAATTGGTTTATGCGGATGATTGCACCACGCGAATTTACGATGGCAGAAACGGAAAGGTTCTGTCGAGTATACGCCGGACATCTCTGACGTCGATCGATATGCCGACCGTCGCGGATGCGGATGGGGACGGAACTGCAGAAATTCTCGTCGGGTCTTCGGAAAATGCAGCCTGTTACGGCAGCGACTTGCCCGATAGCGGTGCCGATCCCATCGACGAAGGGATCGCTTGCCTGGAGGATGCGGACTGCCCCACGGGGACGAAATGCCATGCCGGGATGATGCTCTGTACGTGTGAGTCGGATGATGCGTGCAATGCCTGGGGGGATAAAGGCATGTATCGGTGCGTCGATCCAATTCATCCTGATACGGGCAAGTACATTCATGGAGAAGCGGGCCGTGTGATTCAATATCCTGTGGGGACACGCCCAGAATCCTATGATGTCAAAGTCTGCCGTGCTGTTCAGAAACCCGGGATGTCCGAGGCTGCATCGGATGAATCTTCGAAGAATTTCACCATCATACAGGCGCGCGATGGCGGCTGGGCCAGCGCGCGCGGCATTTGGAATCAGCATGCCTACCATTCAATTCATATTCAGGATGATGGACGTGTAACGACGCGGGAATCCTGGATGCAATGCTCTGAAGAGACGGCTCAGATATCTTTGCCCGGCGGCGGCTCGCTGGCGGTTCCCGTCTATAATCATTACCGGATGAATCCATTCCTCGCGGATGAAACAGGTCTGCTGCCGGATATGACGACAGCGCTCGACCCCGAGGATCTGTGCCGGAATGAACGTGAGAATCAATCTACTCTGCGCGGAAAAGTCTGTAATCGTGGAACCAGAGCTGCCCAACGAATGATTCCTGTATCATTTTATATCGCAGACAAACCCGAAACGCCGGAGGTGCCGCCCGCAGATCCTGAGTTTAAAAGCGTCTGCAGTACCAATACGGTTGCGACGATTCCCGTGGGCGAATGTGTGATTGTGGAATGTTCTTTTGACAGGGCTCAGGAAGAGAGCCTGAATGGAAAATTAGTACGTATGACGGCCAATGTCAGTGAGGACGGGCTGTCATTGAGGAATGAATGCGATTCTCGTAATAATGCGGCCATGGCAGAAATTGGGGAATGTCAGATGATAACCGACAATTAGAGGGTGCCGAATGGTTTGGATTTGTTTTGGGCAGGGGGCAAGCCCCCTTCGGCGCTATGAGGTATCCCTATTTTAGTAGAC
>DGWW01000207.1 GCA_002395385.1 Myxococcales bacterium UBA4248 | reverse complement strand
TGCCCCGGACCCCGCCAAGGGGCTTTCAGTTCGCAATATCCAATGCGCTGCGTTTCCCGCGCCTATCGGTGCTCCAACTTGCGCATTAGATTTGCTCACAGTCACCTCAATTCGCACCGTCCACCGGACGGTGCTCTTTTCGGTGCCTTGGAACCCACTATCATTTTTGTTTATTCATTACTTTGCATAACCCCAGCCAATCCTTCTCTCGATGGGGCCCCTCCCCCATCTCTCTACAGTATTTGTATTGACCTTAGCCCCAGTCCCTACAAACCCGCCAACATTCGTACTAAAAAATGAGTATCGTTAGATGCGAACAAACTCGTTTGTTAAAACATACAAGGGTGGCGGCTGAGTAGTAACCGCCCGAAAATTAATAAAAAAAAAGTTTGCAAACCAATATGGGTAATCTATAATTATTTTAGGAGTTGAGTAGTCAATCCATCTATAAAAGCAGAATAATTTATCATCCAAAAGGAGAATCATCATGGGACAAGCGACAGTATCAGCGAGCAGCGTCAATGTTAGATCAGGCCCAAGTACAAAAGACAAACTGTTGGGCAGGTTGAATAAGGGCGAGACATTTTCATATTCTCAGGATAAGAATGGCTGGCTTCAGACCGATTACATGAGCAAGACGGCATACGTGTGCAAGAAGTATACGACGACCACATCAGGAGCTACTTCTGCAGCGCCGACCACCGAGTCGAGTGTCCCCGAGCCAAGTCCAGCCCCCGCCGAGAGTACTTCGAGTGCCCCAGTGAGCATCAATGTGAGTGCTGCCGTTTCTTATAATAAGAAACGCGGGTATTCGAAAGCCAAGTGGATGGAAATCCAAAACAAAGTTGGCACAACGGCAGACGGTGTGCCGGGGCCCAATACTGCGAAAGCCATTGCTCAGTGGCAGCAGTCTCATGGCCTTAAGGCGGATGGCAAGTGCGGTCCTGGTACATTGGCAGCAATGGGTCTCGATGGCAGCACGCCAACGACGGCGACGCCAAGCGAGCCGACGACCACGCCGACGCCCAGCACGCCGACAACAAGTACGCCGACGGCCACGCCCAGTACACCGACAACAAGTACGCCGACGGCCACAGAGACCCCTTCTGCACCGGCAGCTCCCACCACCACCGAATCTTCGGGAGAAAAACTTCTCTCTGCTGCGCAGGTAACTTCAGCAATCAATTATAATGTTGGTCAGAATCTCGCGTCCATCTGGAAAGATATTCAAAAAGTCGTGGGGACAGCACAGACAGGCAAGATCGATGAAGTCTCTGTTCAGGCAATTGCTTCCTGGCAACAAGACAATGGCCTGGAAGCCGACGGCAAATTCGGCAAAAAGAGCCTGGCCAAAGCAGGTCTTTCCAAACCATCAGCTGCATCGAGCGGCAGCGTTGAATATGGCACAGTCGGCCCCGGCGGCCTGATGTATGCTTCGAATGATTATGTCAGGAAAAACAGCGATTCTGGCCGTCAGGCCAAAGAAGTCGTCGATCTCCAGACAGGAAAGAAGTTTACAGTGAGTTGGTGCCCGCCGAGTGGAACGTATCATTCGGACTGCACGCCCTATGACAAGGCGTCCACCGACACGGTAAAAAGCATCGTCAATCCCAGCAAATCCCCCGAAGCCTACAGTTATTGGGCCAAGGGCAGCTCCTGGAACTGGAATGGACACCCCGGTGCATTAAAACTCAGGAACGGCGTTTGGGTTGCCTGCGGCTTCCACCTGCGTCCGCACGGCAGTCCGTTGGGCGGTCATCCCGACAAACCATGGAATACGGGTTCGCCCGCGAGCAGACCTGCTAACATGACGTGTGCCGATGACTGGAAACCTGGCGGTCACTTCTGTTTGTACTACAGTTCTGCCAACCGCGGTGGAACGAACTCATGCAGAGAGGCCGTTGAACTGGCCAAGAATATGCAATGTCCCGAATAAACTCAGTCTCAGACTCAGAGCAATTTCGATTGAGCCGCCACTTTTGGCGGCTTTTTTTTGTTTTTAAATTGAGCTCAATTCTCTGCAATTCAAGTATTTATCGATGGTGTACAGTGTGGCAATCCATAAGGTTGCAGAATCTAAATAATTGCGTAAAGAAAATGTTATTAATTTAAATTGCAAACAGATAGGATTGCACTATAATCAAAATAGGGTTTGAGTAATCCGATGAATCCATAAACTCAACAATAAGGAGAATCATCATGGGAGAAGCAACAGTATCAGCGAGTAGCGTCAACGTGAGATCGGGCCCGAGCACGAGTAAAAAATACCTGGGCAGACTGAACAAGGGCGAGACATTTACTTATTCCAATGATCAAAATGGCTGGCTGCAGACCGTTTACAAGAGCCAGACAGCTTACGTGTGCAAGAAGTTCACGACGACAAGCGGCGGTACGACAGCAGCACCTGCTCCTGCAGAATCGCCAGCACCAGCCGAATCACCAGCACCTGCCGAATCATCCGCTCCAGCAGCAGCGCCAGCGAGTTCTGCGAGCATCAATGTAAGTGCGGCTGTCTCGTACAACAAGAAGCGTGGTTATTCCAAATCCAAATGGATGCAAATTCAGACCAAGGTCGGAGCAACCGCTGATGGCAATCCAGGCCCCAAAACTGCTCAGGCCATTGCCGACTGGCAGCTGGCAAACGGTCTCAAGGCTGACGGCAAATGCGGTCCGGGTACACTATCAGCAATGAATCTCGACGGAAGTACACCGACAGCCACCCCAACAACCACGCCGACAGAAACACCGACACCAACGGCCACAGAAACACCAACGCCAACGGCCACTGAGACTCCCACATCAACAGAGACTCCAGCAGCCCCCGAAGCAACAAGCCCAGAACCCACCGAAAAAATCCTCTCTGCAAAACAGGTGGAATCGGCAATTAACTACAGTGTCAAAAATAACCTGGCGTCTATTTGGAAAGACATCCAGGGTGTTGTCGGCACAGCCCAAACAAACAAAATTGACGAGATCTCTGTTCAGGCAATCGCTTCCTGGCAGAAGAGCAATGGTCTGGAGGCAGACGGCAAATTCGGAAAGAAGAGCCTGGAAAAAGCTGGTCTTAAGAAACCCTCATCTGGTTCCCTTAAATATGGCGAAGCCGGCCCCGGCGGCCTGATTTATGCCAGCAATAAGTTCCTCCAGCAAAACCACAAGAGTGGCTTCCATCCAAAAACAATCGTCGATCTCCAAACAGGTAAGCGGTTTACCATCAGTTGGCACACCCCAAGTTCGGGATACCATTCGGACTGCTCGCCAAATGACAAGGCAGCAACCGATACGATGAAAAGCATTGTCAATCCAGGTAGAGCCCCCGATGATTACGAATACTGGTCCCACGGCAGCTCCTGGAGCTGGGCCGGTCGACCTGGTGCTGTAAAAGTCAAGGATGGCCTTTGGGTTGCCTGTGGTTTCCACCTTCGCCCACATGGTTCCCTGCGCGGTGGCCAAAGCCCCGACAAACCTTGCGATAAAGCATCACCCAACAACAGACCCGAATCTTCAAAATCTATCACCAATAAAAAAGCCCGCGAAGATGCCTGGAAACCAGGTGGTCATTTCTGCGTGTATTACAACAAAGACAACGGCGGCGGAACATCAGGCTGCAAAGATGCTGCTGAACAGGCCAAGTTTATGCAGTGTCCAGAAGACGCCTAGTCTGCTTACTGTAAATCAATCTCAAGCCGCCATCTGGGCGGCTTTTTTTTGGAGGATTCAGCAAATCCACACGCTATCAGAAGTTGGCTGCGCGTATGCAATAGCGCAGCCAGCGCGGCGTATGGCACATAGCCGCGCCCCATCATTCAAAATATCTACCTAGAGAATATTTTCCTCGGGGTCGTACTCGAACGACAGGCAGTACAGGTCGAGTTCAAAAGCCCAGATGTGGCGCAGCGATCGCACGAGATCCTCGTAATTGTTCTTGTTCTGCTGCGACCAGTCCTCGGGTGGACGTTTGGGCGACTTCAGCAGCGATTCGAACCCAGCTTCATCCAGAATCGTGATTTTGCGGCCCGTATTCTTGAGGTTCTGGACTTTGTCGTGCTTGGTACCGCCCGTGCCCTTGGAACCCAAAATAAGATAATCGATGTTGTGCGAAATCGAATTCTGGGTTTCGATGCCGACATCGATGAGGGCATGCTCGGCATCGGGGCGCGCCATATTCGAAAGACGGCCAGCAATCACGGCAGTTTTCGTCTCTTTATAGCTATCGTCGCCCATCGCAGCCGTCAGCAGTGCCTCAACCTGATTCATATCGAGAAATCCCCAATCCACATTCTCTACGGGGGAGATATAGTCGCCGATGGCACTGTGAATAAAATCGGCGCAGTATTCCTCGTGACCGAGGTGTGCAAAGACAGGCTTGAGCAGATCGTCGCGCCGCTCCTCGGTGATAATGCGAAAACGGCGTTTTCCCGCATCGCGCATCACGATGAGCAACGCAATAGCCTCGGCAATTGTCGTGAACTCACTGGGCGGATCCATGATGAGCTTTTCGAGTGCGGCCTCCCAGCCATCCATCAGGTGTTCCGGCAACCCCAGTGCCCGCGCAGAATAATCCCCGAGCCGCTGAAAGCGCTCCACCAATGTCATGTCGCGCGACCCCAGGACATTGAGCGTTTCTTCGATATAACCCGAATAAATGTCGTATGCGTAGAGTGTCATTTTACCTTCCCTGGCGTGTGATGATTATTTAACAAACGGATTTGCTCAGGCCTAACGGCCTTCGCTATTTTTATTCATGGGCATCGTTAGATGCAAACAAAGCCGTTTGTAAAAAACAAAACTCGTGAGCATCGTTAGATGCGAACAAAGCCGTTTGTAAAAAACAAAACTCGTGAGCATCGTTAGATGCGAACAAAGCCGTTTGTAAAAAAGAAAGAATCCCTCCATCATTGATATTTCAACGAATCCCGCAATGCCCATCGCAATTGCATTCATAATTATCAATTATCAATTATCAATTAAATGTGAGCATCGTTAGATGCGAACAAATCCGTTTGTTAAAACAACAAGGCTGGCGGCTGAGTAGTCACATTAAATAAGTCACAGAGAACAATCGCATTTGACATCATGAAAATACTCTTTCTCTGTCACGGCAATATTTGTCGCAGCCCCATGGCTGAATTCATCATGAAAGACCTGGTCAAAAAGGCCGGTCGTGAGGCGGATTTTACCATCGATTCGGC
>DGWW01000060.1 GCA_002395385.1 Myxococcales bacterium UBA4248 | reverse complement strand
ATTTCCGAGTTTTCGGACGGCCTCCGACGGGGTGCAATGTCACAGCCCGGGTGAAGCGCAGCGAAGCCCCGGGAAAGGGAAATTCCCCAATATTGGCGCCCTGTAAGGGCGCAACAACATCAAATCGAAAATAATTGCGGCGGGTGTATGGGCGTAAGCCCATAGGCCGCCGAAGCGCGCTGTATTTGCCGAAGGCAAAAAGGCGCGCATTTTTATATCAAAACATGAGATCCAATTTTGTATCGCGGGGTCTGCTATCCTCAATCACACAACTCACAGAACTCCCTTTATACAAATTGTTTATATCGATTCCTTTGGATTCTACCCACTTTTGGAGCGGTTGCTTGAAGGATTTCGCACACTCCAGCATCCCTTTCATTTGGGTTTCGGGCGAGATATTCCATTTTTCGAGCGACTGATTAAAAGATTCTGCGCCCGCGAACATCTCTTCCATATTCATGACATTCGAGACATCCCATTTTTCGAGCGGCTGGTTAAAAGTCTTTGCATTCATGAACATTTTATTCATTTTACGGACTTGCGAAACATTCCATTTCTTCAGCGGCTGGTTGAATGATTGAGCACCGCTAAACATGTAACTCATATCGGTGACGTTTGACACATCCCATTTTTCGAGCGGCTGGTTGAAAGATTCTGCGCCATTAAACGCTTTGTGCATATCGACGACGTTTGACACATTCCACTTTTGGAGCGGTTGATTAAAGGCTTTGGCTCCGTCAAACATACGGTGCAGAGAAATGATGCGCGACATATCCCATTTTTCGAGCGGCTGGTTAAAAGAATGTGTCCCCGAAAACATCCACATCACCTCTGTGAGTTTTCTTATTTCCCACTTTTCAAGCGGTTGGTTAAAGGCATAAGCCATCTCGAACATTCCGCTCATGTCTGTGACGTTCGAAACATTCCATTTTTCGAGCGGCTGGTTAAAGGAATGCGTAAAAGCAAACATTTGTGCCATGTTCGTGACTTTCGAGACGTCCCACTTTTCGATCGGCTGGTTAAAATGGTCAGCCCCATCGAACATCCCATACATATTGGTGACTTTCGAGACATTCCATTTTTCGATCGGCTGATTGAACGCCTCGGCACCTCTGAACATCATTCGCATACTGGTGACGTTTGACACATCCCAGTTTTCGATTGGCTGGTTAAATGCTCGGGCACTTAGCATTCGCTCCATATCCGTAACTTTCGAAACATTCCAAGTCCCGATTGGCTGATTAAAGGCATCGGCCTTGTTAAACATTTCTTTCATCGTGGTGACGTTTGACACATCCCACTTTTCGAGCGGCTGATTAAAGGAAAAAGCAGAGTCAAACAGTCTGCTCATGTCCGTAATGTTCGAAACATCCCACGATTCGAGCGGCTGGTTAAAGGATCTGGCACGCTCGAACATCCGGCTCATGTCTGTAACACCGCTGAGATCGGGAGCGGCTTCGGGGATTTGTGTTAAGATGTCACAGTTATAGGCCATGCCCGCCATGCTTTTCCAAGCGATATCGCCCCAGTCATCGATCGATACAACCGGTTGTGTTTTATTCGAATCTTTCCAGGTTTCCTGGGGAGGCGGGCTGCAAAGCCATATTCCCGGAATATCACCACGCAATCGGATTTGATGCATTCCGCTATATTGGGGGTACATACATTTATGGCTTTTGGTAAGCCCTGTCCACTCATACTCGCCATTTCCATCGCAATCCAAATCGTAATGGGTTGGGTATTTACCATACATGGGATTTATATAGATGGTGATTCCGGTTGATTCATCATACAATGATTCATCATCTGTTGTAATGCTAAACTTAAACGATTTCGAATCCGCCGAATTTGATGTATTCGTTGTACTTTCGGAATTCGATATATTCATTGTATTTTCGGAATTCTGTGCATTTGTAATGGTATCCGCGGGTGTGCATGATTCAGGAAGTTCTTTGGATTGATTGGCACACCCTGCAAAGGCTAATGCGACGATGATAGTAATGCATGTATTCGGTTTCATTATATTCCTTTCTACATTAAAACAAACGGATAGAATCAATCTTTGGGGAGAATCGAAAATACCAGTGCATTATTCTCGATGCCAAGGTGGATGTGATAGCTCCCCAGCAGGTTGTTCGGCACTTCATCCTTGAGCAGCGGGTATAAAAAGTCCTTATGTACGGTCAAATCCACAAATGCATCCATTTTTCTTTGCAACTGCTCGTCCGGGGCGGGCAAGTCTGATCCGAAAAAGGTATCGTTGCCTTGAAACATGATTGCATATTTATGATAACTGTTCAGCCCAATCGGATGTGCGATGCCATCTGTAGAGGGGATGTCAAAAAAGCTTTGCACGTTATCATTGAATGCTTTTGTACCGTATTTTATATGCATGAGAAATTGCTGGGGTTGTCTCTCTAACTGGTTTGGAATGATAATACTTTTGATCATAAAGGATAGTGATTCGAAATCTTTGATATTATTTTGATAATCAAAATTTTCAATTTCATCGATATCATAATCATCGATAATATGATCGACAAAGATACGAGCCTGTGTACACTTCCAGTCGCGCTGTGTCAGAAATATTTTTTGTATAAGTTTGACGGCTTTATCCATCGAAAAACTGACATATCCTCTGGCTTTGGCATCCGAATCATTCAAAACGACATGTTCGGTCATCAGGGATTTGATATCTCCCAAAAAGGCTGGTGTCATGACGGTATCGAATCTCATGCCGGCAATGCCGTTGTCCGACAATGTCAGCTCCCAATTGGACGATGTCAATTCGGAAACCATCGACTTGAATTCGCGAATACAGACGTCGTCCCCGATGCTCGTATGGCCATTGGCTTTTAACCATTCTGTGGGATGATCCACTTGCTCCGAATCAAATCCTTCGGATTGATGCCATAATCCTGTATGATAATCGTACATTTCAATATTAGCAGGTTTTTTAAGTATAAAATCAACCAATCTTTCATAGTGAATATAAGCGACAAGCACTGTATCGTCGTTTGTGACTTTGGGTGCGAAATGTTTTTTGTGTGCAGCCGGCAGTTGGGGGGCCGTTTGGATATGCGTGTTAAAAAGCATGAGCGAGAGCATGCCATCTTGTATATGTGTGGCAACGCTTACATTATTATAGGATCTATCGGGATCGGTGTACGAATAGATCATCCAGTTTTGTTCATTCTGTGTCGTCAAAACGGCTTTTTCTTCGAGCAGATGCTGGATGTATTGTGCCGCTTTGATTTCGTCAGCCACGGTGATGTGCATCACCGCTTTGTCGTCGTGAAGATAGGTTACCAAATCGAAATGTCCATTTGGATCGAGTCCCATCGTGGGTGCCTGAGTTCCGTAATCCTTCATCAGCCGATCCAAATCTCCGGTTAAATTGTGACCGAAAGCATCGTGTATGAGGTTGAGTAATTCGAGCACTCCAGTGCTGTGCATATCGCGCTTTCGCTGTGTGGCAATGACGAATGCGGCATTTTCGGGCACGAAGACCAGAAGGGGATTGGGCGTATTGACCTGCCATGGGGTGACGATGTTTTGGGGCACATCCATTGCGGTTTGTGGCTGCGGGTGAGTACATCCGCACATGAGGGCAATGCCCAATAGAGCAATGATACAAATCGTACGAGCAGCGGTCATTGTGGATTCCTTTTTGGCTTTGCGACTGTGGATTCGCTTAACGCCTATGGATTATAGCAGAGAATTGACAGATCTTAGAACAGGTTTTTGGTTTATGGGGTTACGACTCAAAAAGAATGCGTCTGATAACTTGCGTGTTTTTCCAACTCAGAGTAGAATGCGAAAGGTTTTTTGTATGCGCATGTGTGCGCGCACATAAGGAAGGACATTATGGGCGTATTGGCGAAACCCATTCCATTTGGCGATTATTTTTTACTCGAAAAGCTCAACACGGGCGGGATGGCCGAGGTTTATAAGGCCAAGACATTTGGTGTTGAGGGTTTTGAACGCATTGTTGCGGTCAAGAAGATTTTGCCGTCGATTTCTGAGGACAAAGAATTTATTTCGATGTTCATTGATGAAGCGAAGATTACGGCACAATTGACTCATGCCAATATTGCGCAGGTCTATGAGCTCGGCAATATCGACGATGACTACTACATCGCCTTGGAATACGTTTCGGGTCATGATCTGCGTGTGATTTATGACCGTTGTGTTCGTAAGAACCAGAAGCTCGATATCGGCTGTGTCTGTTATATTATGAGCGAAATCTGCAAAGGTTTGGATTACGCTCACAATAAGAAGGACGCCAATGGTGAGCCGATGAATATCATTCATCGTGACATCAGTCCTCAGAATATTCTGATTAGCTATGAGGGTGACTGCAAGCTCATCGATTTTGGTATCGCCAAAGCGACGAATAAATCTTCGGCCACGCAGGTGGGCATTCTGAAGGGCAAATTCAGCTACATGAGTCCGGAGCAGGTTTCGGGCAAGACGAATATCGACCGTCGCAGCGATATTTTTGCGATGGGCATCGTCCTGTTTGAGATGCTTACCCTCAAGCGTCTGTTTTTGGGTGCAAGTGATTTTGAAACGCTCGAGAAGATCCGCAAAGTCGAGGTGAGTCCTCCGACGCTCTATAACTCGGACATTCCCGAGGAATTGGAAGATATCGTACTGAAGGCGCTCGAAAAAGATGTTTCTCAGCGTTATCAGACGGCAGCCGAACTTCAGGAAGCGCTTCAGCGCTTTATGTTCAAGCAGAATATTTATTATACGGCCAAAGATCTGAGCGAGTTTATGAGCTCGATGTTTGCGCAGGAAATCGCGCTTGAGCAGAAAAAGATGGAGTTTTATAAGGAACTTACCTGTGATGTTCTTGCCCAATCGAAAAAGCCGAGTGCTACGCCCGAGGATGAGACGGCTTTTTACGAGAAGCAGAATATCCGCCAGATGAGCGGTGTTCAGTATGAGTCTGTGAATGCTCAGCCTGCCCCCAAACAGGCGATATATGCCGAACTGGATGATTTTCAGCCGCCGAGTGACAATATTGTTTATTCTCCCAAGTCAACGCCGAGTCCTACGATAAGTCTCGAAAACGTGAATGATATTGTTTCGGCCCCTGTGACGGCGGGCAAGCCGCATCCAGTTGCACGAAAGTCGTCCGCCTCTATGGAACCCGTAGTCGTAAAGAATCGGGAAACCATGCTGACTTCGTCAGTTCCGGAGAAGCCCAAGAAGAAGAATTCCAAACACATATTGGTGATCATTGTTGTCGGATTGTTTTTGATTGTGGCGCTTTTGCTCGGTATTTTGTATGGCAGGGGGGGCGTCCAGCAGTTATTTGACAAGCGTAATGGTCAGCTTCATTTTGCAGTGTATCCTGACAATGTCGTAGTCAATCTCGAGATCAATCATGAACAGACCGAAAGTGGGCTTGGAGCTTCATTTGATGTGAGGGATCTTTCGACGGTCGGGGAAACGCATTACCGAATTACAGCAGAAGGCTATAAACCGTTTGAAGGGAGTATTCTTGCGGATGCTGACGGTGAAGTTGTCGAAGCTCGTCTGCAGCCTGCCGTAATGACCAAGCTCAAATTGTATGTCACCAATATTGATGGTGCTCGCGTTACGGTGGATGATGTTCCCATTGAAGGCGATCGCAATTTTGAAGTATCAGGACTGACGCCAGGAGAACACTTTGTTCGTGTTCAAAAGGATGGCTATAAACCAGAAGAAAAGATCTTCTCTATTCGTCCGACAGAGCAAAAGTCCCTGACTTTTGAGCTTAAGCCGGCGGTGGTTGCATTGCTGCTCAAGACGAATCCCTATGAGGCATCCTACAAACTGACGAACCTTCGCACAGGCGAATTCCAGACGGGCCGTACGGATTCCAATGGCAAGCGCATTACGGATCTGCCTGCGGATGATAAATATTCGATTACGATTTATGATGGTAAAGATACCTCTGAGACCATTTGGGTACCTCAAGTTATGAATTTGCCAAATGAAGATCAGGAGCGGGTATTTTTAACCAAAACCAATCCCAATGCAGAACCAGTCGCCGAAGCTGCTGCTCCTCCGGTACAGGCCAGGCCAAAACCGGAACCTCGTCCAAAAGCAGAGGTAAAAGAGTCACCTGAGCCTCCTCGCCCGAAACCAGCTGAAGAAAAGAAGACAGAAGTACCTCCGGCTGGTGTTCCCGGGATTCTGCAGATTGCAGGAAAACCGCCCTGCACTGTATCGATCAATGGGAAGAGTTATGGGACGACGCCTAAGAAGATAGAAATGCCCGCGAATGCTTATACCATTCGATGTGTCAATGAAGAACAGGGTATTGATAACGAACAGAGCGTGACCCTTGGGGCTGGTGAAGTTAAAAAGGTGATGTTTAAATAGCTTAAAAAGAAAGCGCCCCATGAGGGCGCTTTTTTTACAGGCTGTGTAAGTAAAGAAACTAAAAGGGCTCTGTTTATCCACCGTGGATAGGACTTGTTCCGATAGCTAAATCATTTTGCTTTGAGCTTTGAGCTTTGAGTGGTCAATCCATTCTCTAAGCTCCAAGCTCTAAGCCAGGATGGAAGTTATCTGTGAAAAAAACTATCTACAAACGTTAAACAAAGCCCAAAAAAAACGCCCGTTTGCGGGCGTTTTTTTTTAGGCATGCGATCTGTTATCGGCAGTAGGCATATTGTTCCGTTCCGATAGTAGATGTGACGCATTCATGCGTGCAATTGTGAATGCGAATGTGATGTTCGGATGGGGAATTAGGATAGAGCAGCTGGTAGAGCGTATTGCCATAGCACGTACCGAGAGTGGATACTGGCTGATTCGCGACACCGTCAATTGTGAATACGGAGTGTGTGACAGCACAGACGGCACGATTGACGCCATCGGGATTGTAGACGACGCAGGTTCCGCCGACATCCGCACAATTCATACTGGTAGCAACCAGGCCCCCGGATCCATTGTCATAGGCGGGATCATAGATGCAATTGTTGGCAACATTGGCTGTGCATGCCGCGGATGCTGCAGCACACGAAGCAAAGCCGCATGAACCGGTAGTGCATGTACTTCCACCCAGTTTGTTGCAACTCAGGTAGTCGAATACGATATGTTCGTTGTGTCCGGTCAAGGTATCTTTGCGGCAGCTTACAGAGTTGCCGTCGTCGCAGATGGCGGCATTGCGATAAACTCCAAGTGCAGGATTACCTTTATAGTCGGTACCGCTCGTGCATTTGCCGATATATTGTCTGTAATCCCACCAGGTTACACATGTTGTGGTGTCCGTGTCGATATCGTTTTGCGTACAAGAGCTGTAGCAATCGGTGACACCATTGAGCTCACCACAGAAGTTGGGGGCAGAGCAAGTGCCAAAGCGAACCTTTTTGGTTGAAGGATCGCAGAATTCAACTTTTGTGACGCCTTCTATTTCGTGGCAGGTATTTGAATAAATCACTGGAATGCAGTCTTGTCCTTCGCGGGATACACATACGCCCTCTTTACAGTCAGCAGCAGCGCTGCACGCTTCGGTTTTTTCGACGCCATTGTCACAGTACACGCGTTTGTTGCCGTCACAATGATTGGTAAAACCTTCACCGCATTTGCTTATGCAGCCTTTGCCTTCTTTGCACTCGCTGTTTGCATCGCATGCATAAGTTTTATAATTGTTCGTGCTTGTACATTCGGCGACGACGGATGGGCTTTTGCACGAGAGTGGTGTTTCTCCATAGACACAGTCGACGCATGCACCATCTTTACAAATACCGGCGCATGCGATGTTTTCCTTGATATAGCCACCGATGCATTGCAGCGTTTTCTTGCCATCCTCTGAACATTGCGTACCAAAAGTTGCGGGATCGCATTCATTGCCAATGCAAGCGCCATCTTTGCAGACTTCTGTGGCAGCGCATGATGTTTCGGTATAAAGGCCTGGTGCCTTGCAGGATTTAATGGATTTGCCGTCTTCGGAGCAGATTGGTGTATCTGTCAGTGCACATTCGGGTTCAAAAGTACATTTGTTTTCTTTACAAACATAATGTTCCACTTTGCAGTCTTCATTCGAAGTACATGCATCCGAGCATACATTGCCGTCGCATTTGTATCCTTCCGGGCAATCGGTTACATCAAATTTTCCGCTGGCATTGCATGTTTTAAGCTTGTTGTCTGTACAGATGGACGTCGTTTTACTCGGGTCACATTCTGTGCAATTTCCAAGATAACAAACATCATCACCGGTACATGCGGTTTCGACAATTTCGCCGGTAGCGCTGCATTCCTGGAATGCTTTTTCGGAGGAGCACGCTTTGCTTGACTTGGTGGGATCGCATGCGACGCATGCGCCGTTAAAGCATACGGGGTTATCCTCGGAACAGCTCGAGAATGCGATTTTGGATTCGACACATTCTGCGAGTTTTCCGTCTGTCGTACAGGATTTTACGAATGTCGATTCGTTGCAGGGATCGCCTTCATTGGCATCGGGCTGGCAGACACCTTTTGAACAGTGATTGTTGGTTTCACAAGTTTTTTCGACAACAATTCCGGATTCACAAGCCGTATATTTGGTGCCTTCTGTACATTCTGCTTTGAAGCTGTCTGCTTCGCATTTTTTGTCGACACATGCGCCAGCTTTACACATCTGAGTACCGCACGAAAGTTCGGTGACGACATTATCATGACAGATTAAAACTTTTTCTGTATCGAGGCATTGTTGCTCGAATGTTGCCGTATCGCATGCATCTCCGACGGTTACGTTGTCGTAGCATTTACCCAGATCGCAATGTTTTCCAGATTCACATGGATATTTTGCAACATATCCGTTTTCGCATTTGACGATGCTGTTCCCATCGCATGAGATTTCATCTGAATTGACGCATTTGACGGCGTCCGATTTGCTGATGCAGGTACCGGCAGTACATATTTGTGTTGCAATATCACAGTAGGACGAATGCCATATTCCATCGATACAATCGCGTTTGATTGTAGCGGATGCGCATTCGACATCGCCCGTTGTACAGCTTTCTGTCAATGTCTGGCAGATGCCGTTTTCGCATGTTTCGCCGAATTTGCAATCTTCATAAGTTGTAAAGCCGCTCCCGGAATTGCTGCACACTTTTACAGTGCTTGTGCTGTCGCAAATCGGTGTAAAGGTTTGGGGTGTACAGGGAATATCAGAGACACAGATCCCCTTGAAACAAGCCTGTCCTGTGGGGCATGGTTCTTCTTTAACAATATTCAGATATGGGTCGCAGTATTTCGTTACTGTGTCGCTGGCACATGTCTTTGTATAAGTACTATGGTCACAAGTTTCAACATCAGGGCATCCGTCTGTATGACAGAACATCTCCGAATTGCAGTATCTTGGGGTCAGCTGCCCATTTATGCAGGCATATTCCGTCTTGTCATCCTCACTGCAATAACTAAAGCCGTCCGGACAGGCGGTCGTACATTTTCCATCGAGACATCTCTGTCCTTCGGAGCATGTATGTACGGTCTCAACACCATTTTGACATGTTTTTTGCACCATATCGCTGATACAGGATGGTGTGTATGAAGCACTGTCACAGCGATTTACAGCGACACACAATCCATCGCTGCATGTCCGACCTTCTTCACATTTATGACTGACAATAAATCCATACTGGCATGTCAGGAATGAAGAATCATCACGACATTTTTGTTCGAAGGAATTGTCACATTTTTCGAGACTGGCATCGAGACAATGACCATTCTGGCAGATGTTGCCTTCTTCGCATTTTTGTGGGCCAATAGTCCCGTCACTGCCGCAAACAGCGAGTGAATCTGTGTCGTAGCATGTGACGACGTATGTGTCAGGATTACACGATTTTGTACATTCGCCTTCGTAGCAGATGGTACCGACATCGCATGTTTCTGCGACATAAAACCCCTTATGGCAGACAAGCCGTTTTCCTGTCTGGCTGCATTTGGTGATTCCCTCTGTCGAACAGGGTTCATCGAGAGATACAGAGGGATCTGCATCGTCTGAACATGCGGACATGCAGACTACTCCTGCGAATAAAATCCAAAATAAATGTTTCTTCATTTGCGCCTCCACACATTAAGAAATGAAGCGCAAACATTATAGCTTATTTTGACGAGGAATGCGAAATTTGCAGTACTTTTTAGTTTTTTGGGGGTAACTGTTATAATTCCTCAGTCATCCGATGGTCTGTATCACTAATATTCTTTATTTGTCTTGGTGGCGAGCTATTGGCTTTGACAGCCAATACGCTCGCTATTTTGGCGCTATTGGCTTTGACAGCCAATACGCGCCCAAAAGCCTCTTTCTTCATTGCCATTCGGGTGAAAATGAGAGGCTCGCCATTTGGGTTATTTGCCAGCAGCAGCGGCGGCCGGTTTGGGGGCGGGGGCAGCAGCTTTCTTGGCCGGTTTCTGAGGCATGGAGCTTGCGGCTAAATCCTGAACAAGGGCAGCCAGTTTAGCTTTTTCTTCTTCACTGAACTTGATTTTGGCGTTGACGTTTTTCTTATCTGCGGCGACAGAAATGGCCTTTTTGACAAACCCAATTCCCATTTCGTTCAGCATATTTTCGTCCAGTATGCCAGCGATATTTTCGTTAATAATGGAAGCACCCAGTGCAGCTGCGGCATCGCTTTTTGACACAGCAATCATGCTGATTTCCAGACCTTTGCTGAGGCTGACAGAAATGGATCCGGAGTCGATATCGCTCGCGCCAATGGATTCATTTTTCGCGTTGTTCAGTTTATAGCTCTGCGATTTGTCTTTGAGATGCTTGGTCATTTTTCCGCCGAAACGGATTTCTGCTTTTTTGTCTGACTGCTGGAAGGATTTGTAAATGGTGGCATCCCTGTCCTTGAGAAGTTTGGGCTTTTCGGCTTTGGCATTGTCAATCATTGGTTTGACATCGAATTGTTTTTCGCAGGCTAACAGCCTTTTTTCGCTGAGCATCACAAATGAGTTGGCGCCATCTGTGGCAATCGAAATGCCATTGTAATCGCTCGAGGTATAGTTGTTCTTTTTGGCTTCGTAGTCGAGTGCACCCTGGAGTGATTTTTTACCGTCGATGACGGCACAAATATGGCCTTTTTCGTTGACAGCAATGGTCACGGTGTCGATGTCTTTTTTGTAATCCAGGCCGGCTGCCTTGATTTCATTGATAATATCATCGCCTCCTGCGGGGCCGGCATTCTTGGTAATGAGATCATCGACCAGTTTGTTGGTGATGAGTTTGTCAAAATCGAGGCTGACAACTCCTGCAAAATCACCAATGAAAACATCGATAGGATCGAGATCGGCTGCCATGGCCATCGAGGGAATCGCAAAAGAAAGGGCTGCTGCAAAAGCAAAAAAGGAACGTTTCATTATCTGTCTCCTCTAAAAGGGTGATGTTGAAGTCATGGTTAAGTGTTTGGTACGTCGTGTACCATGCATGTTTTAATTAGCAAATTAAATGCCAAAAAGTAATTTGATTGGCATTAAGGATTTTTTTTCAAGAAGCAGGTGCGGCGTATCGCAGATAGCCGCACCGCGCGCGGCGTATCGCAGATAGCCCGCGCCAATCATCATTCATTATCCAAAACGCGGACAATTGCAACACCGCAGTTATCTCCACCTCCCCCAAGATTGGCCTGGATAATCAATTCCTCACAGATGGCTTTGGCATCGCGATTGGAACGCACGATTTCAGCAATTTTTTTCTCGCTCTCCGGGATATCGCACGCGATATAGTCCAGGATGCCGTCGGTGGTCATCATCAGGGTATCGCCGGGATAGAGCCGCATAGAAAAGGTGTCGAAGGCCAGCTCTTCTTCTTCTTCATAATAGCCGAGGCATTGGACGAGTGAACCAGCGTGCGGGTGGACGGCACAGAGTTCGACGGGAACGTGATTGATGATTCCGATTGTAAAGAGATTATGATCGCGCGTAATGCATTCCATGAGATTGGAGCGAATGATGTATGCGCGTGAATCTCCGGTCGAAGCGAGTGTCAGTTCTCCTTTTTCGATGATGGCAACGAGCGCTGTCGTGCCCATGCATTCGGAGGGTTGCGGTGACTGGTCGGCGTATCTTTCGACAATATAATTGCAGATTTCCTGATTTGCGGCTTTGAGGATTTCGGTAATTTCGGCCTGTGCATTGAGGGTTTCGGCAGAAATAATATGATCATCCCAAAAACGCTGTGCAGTACTGACGACGATACCACTGGCGATATCCCCCGAACCATAGGTAGAGGTCGAAACACCGTCTGCCACGACGATGAGAAAGCGCTGGTGGTCTTTTGTAGAACGAAGGAAAATGGCATCCTGATTGACTGGACAACGCAGACATTTGGTCACGCCGATGTGTGTGTCGATTGCTGTATCGTAAGAAAGCGTGCGGCGGTAGTCGCGGCGAGCAATCATTTGATCCAGGCCATCTGTGAGTGCATTGATAAACTTGGCAACCGTTGGATAACGGAAATCCGGATTGGGAGTAATGGCACGATCGATGATTTCTTCCCAGCCGATGGGAAAAGCCGGATGGAATGTGCGGGCCGGGACTGCGGCTTCATAGGCCAGCATTTCGCATGTCGGAATATCGGTTCCTGCAACGAGAAAGTAGACGATCGACCCCATGAGATAGACACATTCACGTTCTGTCATGCGATGGCGGATAAAACCGAAGCATTCCGGCGGCATTGGGGCATACTCGGGCTGCATGTGGTCGTTGGCACACCGCTCATTCCAGGGCAAATCAAAGGAGTAGGTTCCAAGCAGCCGGATTTCATTGTCGCAGATTACCAGAATATCCGGGCTGACGCGTAAAAGTGTGTGCCCATGCTCAAAAATGTATTTGAACATGTCACCAATGCGCATGACCCACTGCATAATGACATTGGGCGACAGATTCTCGTGTGAATTGCGATAGCTGCGCAGTGTCGTCAGGTGGTTTTCCTGATAAGCCTGAATCTTTAAGTCAAAAAGCATGCCTTCCATATCACTTGGATAAAGCAGCGATTGACATGATTCCGGAATTGGCATCCTGCTCGACACAGGATAATGAATGCACAAAAACCACTCACGCAGTGATCCGTCAATTCCATGCCACATGGATACCGAGTCAAATCCGGGGCAGCTATTTTTGAGGCATATCTCTATGGTCTCTTCAATTTGCGGGACCATGACGACGAATTTGAGCAGATCGTTGGGCATTTCGAGAATGGCATAGCGAATGCCATTCTTACCGCCGCTATTTTTGCATGGTTCCGAATGGGAGGCTGTATAGGCATCGACATTTGCACAGAATACAATCCTGTCGCCACTCGCCGGACAGGGAATGTCATTGGCAGATGTTTTGTTCGATAAGGTGGATGCCTCTTTAGAAATATCCATACTTGGGCATTCCTCTGCACGCGGTTCGGCTGCATCCAGGGATGGTTCTTCTGGATGTGTAGCCTTTTCTTCGACAGGCGGCATTTCGGATTCTTTTGATTGTGAAGGAATTGTGTCTTGTTTCACGTACCCAAGCCATTCGGTGATTCGGTTTATCATTTCTGAGGTCAGATGCCCCAAACTGAATATTCTAACATATTCATTGAGGATCTTAAACGAATTTATGCATTAGATTTTATTCTACCGTTACAACTCAGCCGGGGCTCTGCCCCGGACCCCGCCAAAGGTCTGAGACCTTTGGAATCCACAATCATTATTAATGTTTTTTTATCACTTTTCGTGCCCCCAGCCAACTTATCTCTCGATGGGGCCCTCCCCCATCTCTCTA
>DGWW01000321.1 GCA_002395385.1 Myxococcales bacterium UBA4248 | reverse complement strand
GAACAAATCCGTTTGTTAAAAATTGCTTTTTCTGAATCATGAAGTGAACGCCTTCACCAAGCAGTGCCACGGCAAGCGCCAAAGCGGTCTGCGTCGGTCCGACGGGGAAATCGAATATAAAGGCAAAGATATATCCGACGAAACCGCAGCATGCGCCAATGGCAAGTGAGATGAAGAACATGATGCGCACATTGGGGGCATGGCGTGCGGCGACGGCGGGCAGACAAGATAAAGCAAATACGGGCATGGCACCCATCATGCGCGTCGTATAGGTAATGGCGAGTACCAGTGCGACGTATTTGACCAGATTGAGGGCGGTGACGGGGATGCCGGCCACCTGGGATGCATCGGGCCAGAACGAGGCCGATTCGAACCCGCGATGCCCGTAAATCATGATGCCAAGTAAAATGAGTGTAATAAAAATGAGCCCGATGTATTCGTTGTGTTCGACCAGAACGGCATTGCCGATTAACAGTTGCTGGACATCCTGGATTTCGTGGACGATTTGTTTGCCGATGAGAATCGTTGCTGCACCGCCGCCGAGATACAGAGCCGCGAGAATGGCGTCCGGGAGTTTGGCGCGGCGCAGCACGAGCGATGCAATGAGAAAAACGCCGAGAGTCAGGATAAAACTGATGAGAATCGGCTGCATGTACCATGGCGCGCCGTCGTGAAAATGCAATCCGAGGAGAGCGGGCAGCCACAGCGCAAATGCAACGCCGGCGCTGGCTGTCTGAGACAGCGCGGCGCTTAAAAATACGATGCGTCCCAAAAGGATGTAGATGCCGAGCGCACCGAGCAGTGCACCGGCCAGTGCGCCGCTGATGGCGGCTTCGGCGAAGAATTCCCAGCTGTCGAAAAAGAGCGTCAGTTTATCCATTGGCCGTCTCCTGATAACCATCTTCGGTAAATTCCAGAATGTGGGTCATGCTCTCGGCATGCAGCGAAAGCGAATGAGAAACGGCGATGACAGCACAATTCTGCGAACGAACGATTTGGGCCAGATGGACAAAACAGGCTTTGGCATGTTTGGGATCCATGGCCGAAGTCGCCTCATCCAAAAAAACTAACTGCGGTCGTCTGACAAATGCCTTTGCCAGCAGGGCGCGCTGTTTTTGACCGACCGAGACGCGCGAAATATCGCGGTTTCGGATGTCGGTGAGTTCAAACTGTTCGAGCGCATCTTCGATTTCTTTGCGGTGACGCCATGCATAAAAGGGCTTTAAAAAGGATGTACGCGTTTCGAGCCCGAGCGCGACCGTATCTCGAATGCGCGCCGGCGCTGTCGATGCAGCCTCCGAGACCTGGGCAATGTAGGCGCAGTCCCGTGCTTTCTCGAAACTGCCGCCGATCGGCTTGATAAAGCCCAAAAGGGTCTTGAGCAGCGTCGTTTTGCCGCATCCATTTTCACCGGCAATGGCCCAGCATTCGCCGGGATTGACCTGCCAGTTCAGGGGCGGCATCAGCGCATGATCATAGCCGAATTCCAGATTTTTACAGATGAGGCATGGCGTCGTCTCTGTTTTGTCTGAGTTTTGCATAGTTCACGTTTTCTTCAGCGTATTCAGTTGGATGGGGTGCGAGGGGGTAGGCGCGTATTGAGCTGCAGAGACGTGTCATGACACGTCTCACAGCGAGATAGCGCCGCAGGGGGAGACTTCCCCCTCCACAAAAAAATAATTAATGTGCCATTTCGAGCGTCGCATGATCCGCAATGACATCGGCAAAATCGATTTCACCTTCGGCTGTGACAATGGCATCGATAAACGCCGCATCGATAGAAATCACGCCATGGAATTCCTGTTCGTAATCCGATTTGGCATTGATTACCCTGGACAACGAAATGCTCAGCGACACTGGATCGATATGGCTGTGTTCATGTTCGTCTTCGCCCGCGTGTTCGTGATCGTGTTCGTGATCGTGATCATCCCCTTCTTCTTCTTCGTGATGGTTGTTGATGTCGATGGCGGTGTCTTTGGTGACATTGTGTCCTTTAAAGTGAATTTCGCCAAGTTTGACGCGGAATTCCGAAAGCGTCACTTCGTCGAGGTCGCCTTCGGCAATGTTCGAAAGCGAAACTTTCTGGTTCAACGTGTTGAGCGTGACCGCTTTTTCGACATCGGCTTCAAAAACGGTGGCTTTGCCAGAGGCTTTGTCGGCCAGGATCTGTTTGATTTCTTCGAATGTGTAGGTAGCATCCGATTCGGTCGAATGGCAGTGGTCGGCATGGCAGTTGGTAAACGGTGCAGGCGGATTGGCCGGGTCAAATTCGACATTGCCAGCGTTGCCTGATCCAGCCGATACCAGTTCGATCGACTCGATTTCGACTTCGAGGCTGTCGATGCGGATTTGGTCGCCGTTCGATGCGGTATAGGTCGAGCCCGTCTCGGTTTTGGCCGCCGTGACGAGGGCTGTGTCCAGATTGAATGTGGCGTGCGCCATGGCTTTGCCGTCTTCGGAACAGGCCGTCAGGGCAGATGCGGTTAAAATGGCTGCGATGGTCATGAATTTGTTGAATGTACGCATAAAAATCTCCTTATGTATTGCTTATTTGGATGCTCGCCTTGGGGCGACCACACGGGGTCGCCCCTACGTCTCGCAGAACGCGCCTATGCGCCTGCGGCACATACGGCGCGTTAATAACTGTGTGCGGGGTGCGTGCCCGCGGTGATTTCGAGGGCTAAAAACAGGGCATAAATGGGATCGTCACGCCATGAGGGAACGTCGATGGACGCCTGGGCGCGCAATCTCGAAAAATGGGATGGGTACCAGGTCACCTGCACAGATGCGCGTCCCCGGTCGTCTGTCCACTCGGGATCGATCATGTCGTTTTCGACGCCTGACCCATACTCGCCACGAATGCCTGTGGCCCAATGGCGGTCGATTTTCCAGATAAACTGGGCGTAGCCGACGGCATCGAACAGATTATCGCGCGGTACCTGGCGCTGACGGAAAAACGCCTCCGCCTGGAATGCCAGATACATTTCGGGATAAGCTGCCGGTGAATACTTTATATAAATGTCGGTGGCATAGATATGCGTCCGCGTGTCACGTCCGGTGCTGTTCGGGGCCGTCTGGTAAGAAAGCCCCCAAAACAGGCCGAGATGATCCGAGAGGCTAAAGAATTGTTTGGCAGACAACGTATAGAGGAAATCCTGTGCGCCTTCGACGCTGCCGTCGTTGCCCAGAAAACTGCGGTTCGATGCATTGGAGGTCGGCATTTGTGCCGACCCGACGACTTCGAGATACCACGGCAGCGGCGTCAGCCACGAGATTTCCACACCCAGTCCGCGATTGCCTTCGGCCCCATAGAATTTCCCGATGGCAAACACCTGATCGACAAAATCCCAGGTGTGCGGGTGAGTATTATTGATGCGACCGATACGGGACAAAAACTGGCCTGCGCGCACCTGGAGTCCGGCAGGCAGTCCCAATGTCGTGACGACGGCTTCTTCGAGTTCGACACCGGCCTGGCCGAATACCAGATTGGCGCTAAAACTAAAGACATGATCGACACTCGCCGCTAGGCTCATTTCGAGCTGCTGCAGGTTAAAGCCAATGCTCTTGGGATCGTGTGCGCCCGTCTGCAGGTTCTTTTCTTCCGAAAACCAGGCCAGTGCAAAGTCCGCAATGACAGCCATATCCGGGTTCATCGACTGAATGGCACTGACGATGGGATTGCTGTTCTGGGAGGACTGTGTCTCGGATGTTGCTGCATCGGCTTCGAGTGCCGCCATGAGCTCGGCCTCTTCTTCGGGGGTGAGTTTTGTTTCGGCAATCTGGAGTGGTGCCTCTGGCTGTGCGGATGTCTCTGTTTGTACCGGAGATTTTGAGTCTTCGGGAGGGATTTCGGTCGATTCGGCTACGGACGCCTCCTTTCCGGATGCATCATTATATATAGATGATGTTTCTGACAAATTCGGATCGTCGGCCTGTAGATCGGCATTTTGAGTTTGTTTATCTTCCTTTTGTGAAATATCAGTTAGCGATAACGAAGCTGCATCACCTTCGAATGGTGTGTGGTCCGAAGGTGATGCCTCTTCGCTGGCATTCGAAATGCGTTCCTTCTCCTGCGTTTCAGATGCCAAGTCCTGCGCTGCGGCATGGGGTGAGCAGATCAGCCCCATGAGCAACGACAAAATACAGATCGAGCGTGAGCTTCTTTTATACATATTGAGCCCTTAATATAATTAGCAATTAGCAATTGGCAATTGAGTTATTCATTCCCAAGTGATTCTCTAAAGCTGAATAAATCTAATTCTTTAGAGCAGACAATGGGCATGTACGGCTCATTGCACATGGCATATTCAGATTTATTCCCAAATAATGCACTAAAGCGTGATACAGTCGTAATTGCGATATATTTGTTTTGATAATAGAACATGCCCTACGGTTAGCACACAATCGATCATAATGATTGATTTGTTCATAATTAAGTCAAAACAAATGATACGTTTTAGAACATATTTGAGAATGCCCGCATCATAACGCATTGCTTTATGGAATGAGTGTGAATATTTTGTCCGTCGATTATACTCATTCAGGCATAGAGTTTGGAGCTTAGAGAAGGGATTAACATCTCAAAGTTCAAAGTTCTAATCCATGAAATGAATCGTCATTGGAACAAAACATATCCACGCTGTTTAAACATCGCATTGCGCATTGGGCATAATTAAGCCACAGGTGGTGACTGTTTGGGTGCGCGGGATAGAGCATGGTGAGAGAGATAGACGATCTCAAGGCGTTTTGCGATAATTTCGTGGGAGATCGTCACGTCTTTGCAGAATTCAAACGAATGCGCATTAAAGACAGGAACGGGGGTAGAAGCTCTTAATGCATGCTCCATAGCGGGGCATGAGTCATCGTGATCATCGATGTCTTCGGCATGCAGATTGGCAATATCAGTCATTTGAACATCGGGGTGTTCGATGTGAACGACTATGCCATTTGCACCGATGGCATGCACCGATTCCTGGTTGTGAACAAAAAGCGCTCCCCAGGAGAGGATCTGAAAGAGCAGGAGAGCTGTCGTCAGAAAATGCAGACACGACCGCATACGGAAAGCCGCATGTAATTTCATAATGGTCGTGAGCAATATTTCTAACATTTTTTATCCTGAAATGAACAAAGCTATCGTCAAAGAGAATATCCTTCTCTCTTTAGTTTTGTACAATTAGAAGAAAGAAATTCCGATGTCAATAGAAAATAAATAACTATAAATATATATTCAATGTACAATTGAACAGATGCTCAACTCTTTATTTTTTATTCTGAAGATAAAAAATGGCTTTGTTTAACCACCGTGGATATGTATTTGTCTTTAGATTTCAGCTTTTCATTGCTTAGAGCTTTGAACTTAGAGCTTTGAACGGCGATCCCTTTCTCTAAGCTCCAAGCTCTAAGCAAGAATTGAATTTTTTAACGAACAAAATATCCACGCTCGTTAAACAGAGCTTAAAAATAGGATGAGCTGAATCAACACCGTATCAAATATGCTTTTTTGGGGTAATTTAGTTACTGGTGTGTGAATGCGCTATATGTAGGTGTGAATCGTCTGTCGCATTTCTAGGTAACCACAAGGGTTACCGCATTCCCTTCCCGCCCGCCGACTCGCCGTCCACCCTTGGAAACGCACGGTCTTGGCACACGTCACCCTTTCCGACTTGTACCGTCGTAAAAAATGGGCATCCCAATGTGCCTGGCCTATATGGCACTTCTGCACGAAGTCCGCGTCCGGAGCCACAATGCAGTAAACTGTCCCTCAGTCGGCCATATATTATGTTGGGATTTCTGCGTCAGACAAAGCCGGATGTGAACATTTGCCACCTCACGAAAAAGAGAAGGCCCATTCCTTCATTAATAATGATGCCGTCAAAGATGGCGTTGTTACATTTTTTTTTTCGTGGGAATGTTCAGCCCTCATGTGAATTCTTTTTTTTTCCGAATAGCCTGCAAAGACGCGGCAATCGGCAATCAGCAAACGAATCGAGCTGTCCCGGCGTCGAATGCCGAGTGCCGAATGCCCCGGATTTGCTTTGATAACGGATTATGACATTGTCATGGGGCTGAATAGTTACTTTTTCGTGTATGCGCATTTGGCGCATACAACTTTTGAGCGTACTACCTGGCAAGCCCCAAAAGCATTTTGAAGCCCCGCGGGCAGGGCTGTCGAGTTCTAAAAATGCCTGACTTGATGGAAATCGCAAAAAACTTGATGATTGTTTGAACTGAGCCCTGAAAGGGCGAGCAGATAACAGCCCGGGGGGAGCGTTAGCGCAACCCTGGGAC
Source organism: Myxococcales bacterium UBA4248 (assembly GCA_002395385.1). Classification (GTDB taxonomy): domain Bacteria; phylum Myxococcota_A; class Bradymonadia; order UBA4248; family UBA4248; genus UBA4248. The sequence goes on along the minus strand of DGWW01000321.1, from coordinate 4,717 downwards.
TCGGTGTTTTCCCAACAATAATCACCCTGTAAGGGTGAAAGGCAACAACAAGTAAAAATAGAACTTGATAGCCCTGAGGGCCGGGGTAGCGTTTTGAGCTGCCCATCGGGATAATGTGTCTATTGGGTATTTACCCAGGAAGGAACGATATATCGGAGGGCATAGCGAGGAACGAGCGAGCCCGGAGAGAGCGGCGTATGCGCAGAGCGCATAGCCGCAAGAGCGAGCCGTATTGCGCCACGGCGCAATAGGCTTGCCCATAACAGTACTTGAAAGATTTTTCTCATGGCGTTAAAAAGGCGCGGGTTCGTTGGGGGATTTTTTACATATCATTTAAGGATTCGTATGAAAGTAGAAGGAAGAAGAGAAAGTTCAAACATTCGTGATCAGCGCGGTGGTGTGGGTAAGAAGGCTGCAGCGGGTATCGGTGGCGGCGGTATGATTCTTGCCGTGATCATTTACATGCTGACCGGTCAGAATGTCGCACCACAACTCGCTCAGACACAGGCGCAGTCCCAGAAATGCGTGGGCGCAGAATGTCAGGTCGATACACAGGCTGCTGACAGCAACACCAAAGGTCATGCGTATCAGACGGGCGAATTTAAGAATGAAGGCGAGTTAAAGAAGTTTGTCTCGGTGATTTTAGCCAGTACCGAAGATGTCTGGAATCAGGTCTTTAAAGAAAATGGTCTTCAGTATCATGAACCCTCGCTGACGCTGTTTTCACAGGCCGTCGATACGGGCTGCGGTCATGCCGATTACAATGCCGGCCCATTTTATTGTTCGGCAGACAAGAGCGTTTTTATTGACCTGAACTTTTTGGCCGATATGTCCAAGACCCTCGGTGCAGGCGGCGATTTTGCATACGCCTATGTCATTGCACATGAAGTGGGACACCATGTTCAGAATGAACTGGGCTATCTCGTCAAGTATGGATCTCAGGAACAGATGCTTCGCAAGAGCGGAAAAGAAGAAGAAGCTAATTTTATTTCGGTTCAGACGGAACTGCAGGCTGACTGCTTTGGCGGCGTTTGGGCCAATCGCGAAGGCAAAAAATACAATTCTATTTCGGACGCTGATATTGCCAAAGGCATCAATGCTGCAAAAGCTGTTGGCGATGATAAATTAGGTGTCAAACGTCGTGAGAATTTTGGCCACGGTTCTGCAGAAATGCGCATGAAATGGCTTAAACGTGGTCTAACCACGGGTGATATTAAACAGTGTGATACCCGGGTTTATACAACACTCGACCAGTTGCAGAATATTTAATTGGTAATTCATAATTCATAATGCATAATGATTGGTTAATCCCAAAGTAAATCCTAAAGAATTTTGAGATTGCATTCATCATTATGCATTCATCATTATGCATTAAAAAAGCCATCTTCGATGGCTTTTTTATTAATCCTTCACGGCTCTGCGGCTTTTTGCGCCACTGAGGGGCTTGGAAATTAAATCATTGAGTGAGCTTGTAAAGTCGCCGTAGGTTTCATTGGAGTTGCGATAGACTTTTTCCATGAATTGGCTGTATTCGCGGTTGACCTCTGCTCTGGCTTCTTTGGCGCGGATGAAATCGCCTTCGGTACCGGCCAGCTGACGTTCTCTGAAGAGTTTGTTAAAGGCATCGCATCGCTGTTTGAGCTGATCGATGAAGGGTTGGCAGAGGGATTCTTTGCGAATTGCTTCCGAGATGGCGTCGAGTTTGACAATGAGATTGGCGAGTATTTGGTATTCCTGTTCGTAAGGGAGTTCTGTCGGATCTTCGAATTCATCGAAAGTATCTTTGATTTCAGCAGCAGCACCACTGATATTGTTGTCGGGATAATTGACGACACCAATGAGAAATGCATTGAAGTCGACCCATGCCATGTCGGCCGCAGCATCCAGAGCAATCAATTCATCGTCTTTTGTTTTATCCCACGCATTGTCGAATTTTTCGACGGCATCCAAAAAGGATTTGGCTTCTTCTTTACCCTTGGGGAGGACTGAATCAAGCTGCTTTGTGATTTCTGCTAAATAATCATGGACTTCGTTGTGATTTAGAGAATCGAGATTGAAAGAATTTGCCATTGGGGCGCTCCTGGAAAATGTGAGTAACTAAAGATAAGGCAAACATGCAACTGTTCAGAATCACAAAGATTGCATCTAATGCCTCGATAAAACGCATGTTAAATTAACATTTTTTTGAATTTGCGTCGAGCATTATCAATGAGCAGTTAGCAGTTAGCAGTTAGCAGTTAGCAGTTAGCAGTTAGCAGTTAGCAGTTAGCAGTTAGCAGTTAGCAGTTAGCAATGAATGAGTTCTCAAGTTTATTCCTAAAGAATTGATTTTTTTAGCTTCAGAAGCACACTTGGGGTTTGCATCCCAATTACGAATTACGAATTACGAATTACGAATTACGAACGTCATCCACCTTTAGCTTTAGAAACACACTTTGGTTTTGCATCCCAATTCCGCATTCCGAATTAATCAAAACGCTTGCCAAAATTGCTATCCTTCATTAGATAAGCAGGTTTAACGGGAGCCAGGTTGGTCTCCTTATATGATTTGTTTCAGGATTTTCAATGCATACATCGATAAAGTTCGCTTTAATTCTGACGATATTGGGTATTTGTTCTCCGGGTTATGCCGAGACCATAGAGCGTATCGCTGCAGTCGCGGGAAATGAAATTATCACCATGAATGATGTCCGTGTCGAGGGACGGTTGAAATATGCCGTTCGAGGCAGGGATATTACGATGATCGATGAATCCGCCAATCGCGAGGAGGAACTCGAAAAACTCGTCAAAGATCTGGTGCAGACTCGGCTGATTTCGAAACAGGCGAAGAAGAACAATATTAATATTGGTGATCGCGAAGTCGATATGCAGCTGCAGCAGATGTATCAGCAATCCGGGCAGGGCGAAGAGGCTTACAAGGCCATGATAGCTCAGGAAGGTATGGAGTGGGCTGCCTATCGCGCTTATATTCGCGATGAAATTGAAGCCCAGTACGTGATTCGCGCAGAACTGGCCGGGCAGGTTTCTCCTTCGGAAGCCGATGTGATTGCATGTGCGCAGGAACGAGCTCCCGATGCGGAAAAAAGCATTACTGTTGCGCTGCGCCAAATCATTATTCCTGAGCTTGGTGGCGATAGCTCTGCCGGAATGTCTGCACCTGCTGCAAAAACGCTCAATGCCGTATGGTGGAACAGCCTCGACAGTGCCATGAAGCAATATGCTTCCGGTATCCAGGGAATCGCTTCGAGACATCCCGAAAAATTCGTGGACTATGTAAAGCTCTATTCTACGGGGCGAAGTGCAGAGCGCGAGGGCGTTCTGGGTTCGTTCTCCCCCGGTGATCTTTCGAAGGATTTCGCACCGGTATTTACACTTCAGGCTGGTGAAGTCGCACCGCTGATTACGACGGGAGCTGGATATCATATTCTAAAGGCCGATGAGGTCACTTTCGGCGAATCCGAAACCTGGAAAAAGACGGTCGAACATTGTCGGGAACAGATTGCCATGCGCGAAAGTCAGCGCCTGATCGAATCCTGGCTCAGCGACCTGATGGAAAAGAATTATGTTTCCATTATGATTAATAATGATATCAGCAATTAGTTGTTAATTCTGATCTTTTTTTGGTAGTGGGCGAAGCCCCCTTCGGCGCTATTTGCTTTGCAAATACGCGCCTACCCCCAGTGCGGGGCAAGCCCCGCAACGCCCCTGCGGCAATTCCTGCAGAGAACGTTTTTTATAGAGGATTGGTGCAAATGAACGAAGATCTGAAAGCCGAAATCACCAAACTCAAGCATGAAAAACATGCAACAATACTGGTTCACAATTATGTCGAGGCCGATGTCCAGGATATCGCCGATTTTATAGGTGATTCACTGGAACTTAGCCGCAAGGCCAAAGAAAATCAGGCAGAAATCATCATCTTCTGCGGTGTGCGCTTCATGGGGGAAACTGCAAAACTTCTTTCTCCCAAGGCACGTGTCATCATGCCGGCTGCCAATGCCGGCTGCCCGATGGCCGAGATGTGTCAGGCTGAGGCTTTGCGCGCCTGGAAAGCCGCCAACCCCGAGGCTTATATCGTCGCTTATGTCAATACGACTGCAGCTACGAAAGCGCTCGTCGATATCTGTGTGACTTCGGGCAATGCCGAAAGAATCGTCACAAAACTCGACATGAAGCGTCCCGTCATGTTTTTGCCCGATCAAAACCTCGGTGCCAATCTCAATCGCAAACTCGGTCTCAATATGATGCTCTGGAATGGCTATTGCCATACCCATAATCGCATCTCCCCCGACGATATCCGGCAGGCAAAGGCACAACATCCCGATTCGTCGGTACTCGTTCACCTCGAATGCAAACCCGAAGTCGTCGAATTGGCCGATGCCGCCCTCTCGACCGCTGGTATGCTCACGTTCGTCCAAAAGAGCAACGCCAAATCCTTTATCATCGGCACCGAAGAGGGCATGATTTATCGCCTCGAAACGCTATTCCCCGATCGACAGTTTTACGGCCTCAACCATCCCATCCTGTGCCCCAATATGAAGCGCATTACCTTGCCGCTCGTGCGCGATGCCCTGCTCGGCAAAGGACTCGAAATTCAACTTTCGGATGAAATCATGACAAAAGCTGTACTCCCCATCGAACGCATGCTCGAGATGAGTTAGTTTTTATTTTATTTTTTTGCCGGGGGAACCTCTTTCTTTTGTGCCAAAAGAAAGAG
>DGWW01000348.1 GCA_002395385.1 Myxococcales bacterium UBA4248 | reverse complement strand
TTTAATTCATAATGCTGAATGATTGTGCAAAACCAAAAAGATCGTCCAAATCCTCCGAGCATAACATTTCATTATGCATTCATCATTATGCATTATGCATAAAAGAATAATTTGATCTTTCGAAGAAAAATAAGCATAGGGGCTGAACAGTTACGTTATTTTACATTGAATCTGACTTTTGCGTTGTCTTTGAGTTTGTTCGTATTGACGCTCGCAGGAATGAGTGCCCTGCACGAGGTATTAAAGCATTTGATCATTTCGACTTTGACATTAATGCCTTCGATAGTGCCGACATCACCCGTTTCTATGCCTTTATTTTTGCCTGTTCCGGAGATGTTGATTTCAGCAGAACCATCCGCTTTTTTGGTAATGACCGATATTGTACCGATAACTGTTGTACCGCCGCTGGTTTCTTTTGACGGTTTTTCTTTTGGCTTGGGTGCAGGCTCATCATCGGCACTTTCTGAATGGTGACGCTTCTTTTTGCCTGTCTTTTTGGGCTTAGGTTTGACTTCTTCCTCTTCTTCCTCTTCTTCCTCATCGTCATCCATGACGGGTTCGGGTTCTGAAACGACCATGGGTTCTGACTGTGTCGGCTGGAATGACGTTGCAATCGTATAGATGGATTTTCCGCCTGTCGTAAATGTCTTAAAATAATAAGTTCCTCGCTTTACCGGGAAATTCTTGAATTCATAATAGCCCTGGTTTTTACTGAAGGACTGCGTGTGCAATGCTCTGAGTTCAGAGTCATAGATGTTCCATCCACCATCGATTTTGGCAGGATTGTCAATATTTATGGTGATGGACATCATGCCCGGGCCTGTCACAATGATATACCTCCAATCTTCCCGATCCCCGCCATCAAAATCCAGACGGTCGTCGATCTGAGGCATTCCGAAAATGAGACCCAGTGCGCCATTTTGATTATTGTCGAGATCTATGTATTGCTCTGTCTGGCTTTCGACCGTAGCATTTACACCGCTTTCAGAACCGTCAATGACACATCCGCAAAGCCCTAAAAGCCCACAAAAAATGCTTAGGCCAATGATGCTTATTTTTCGGAACATGTTTATTTCTCCCTCGTAGTGATGCGCCGTCTCATGACGACGAACCTTTACCCTATTAGTACTGAAAGATTTTATTCAGGTCAATAATGGCATTTTTCAATTAGTTTTTGCATTCCAATTCCGCATTCCGAATTAATCGAAAGGCTGTGTCGTCCCCGTTGGTCTCTTTTGTTTTTTGTCTTTAAGATAGTAATCGACAGCAATCTGGTGTTCGGCATAGGACTTCGAGAAATAATGCGTCCAGGATCCATCCTGTTTTGCTACAAAATAAAGCAGTACACTCGAATCTGGCCCTGAGAATGGTTCGATAACGGCGAGTAAGCTGGGAAGAGAGGGCGTTGAGATAGGTCCTGGTGGCAATCCCGGGATGACGTAGGTCGAATAAGGATTATTTGCATCTTTACAGCGTTCGGGTGATGGTTTTTCCTTCAATGTTTTAGGTGGATAAATGCACGTCGGATCAGACTGAAGTTTCATTTTTTTGCGCAGACGGTTTGTAAAAACCCTTGCAATGACTGGCATTTCTTTATCTTTAACGGCTTCTTTTTCGACGATACTGGCCAAAGTTACGATGGCATGGTCGCTCGATAATCGTTTTAATGCCATCTCATAAGGACCGCGGTGTTCATCTGTCAGTTTATTCCATTGTTTGACCCAGCGTTCGTGCATTTCATTGAGTACAATTTCTGTCGTAGTACCAGCTTCAAACGTGTAGGCACCTGGTGCGATGTACCCTTCGTAACTTTTTGAGGGGATACCGGCAGCAGCAGCACGCATCGGATCAAGCGCCATTGAAAGAAATGATTTGCTGTCTGCAATGCGTTCCGATTGCAGTCTTTCTGCAATCTGATAGAGATTCATTCCCGATAGAATTTGTACCGAATGGCGTGCGTACTTACCGACTCTGGCAAACACATCTGGTAAATCGGCAGGTGTCAAATCGGGGGTAAGGACAACAGCCCCCGGCTGAAGCCGGCTTTGTTTGCCGCTGCGCATAAAGATAAATCGCATCATCCAGTCATGTTCGATAATTCCTTCTTTGGTCAGTAGCCGCGCAATTGCACCTGCACTGCTTCCGGGTGGTATTTGAATGATGCGCTCAGAGGCATTCAGATGAATTGGCGTATGCATAAACTTTTGATAGGAATGGTACATCCATCCCCCCGCGATTCCTGCCAGTATCAGAAGGATAAAAGCGCATTTTGCTATGATCTGGATCTTTTGGGATGTCGGCATCCCTTTTTGTTTGGATTTCTTTTTACTCAAAAGACAACCTTTATTAGGAATGAGCAATCTTGATAAAATGCGTAATTCGTAATTCGTAATTACTTAAGCATTCTCTATATTTTTTTCTAAAGGATTGGAGTTGTTTTAGCTTCAGAGGGATATTGGGGGCTTGCAAATCTAATTACGCATTACGCATTACGAATTAAGAACGACATTCTCCTTTAGCTTCAGATTTTCCCTTGAGTTTTGCTCATTCATCACAGTGTCCGCTGACGAGCCAGCTTCGTTTCTCCTCGCCAAAATTCCCTTTGACGACTTCATCGAAAGAATTACCATAGCTCCAGACACCAGCCTGATTGGCAACGGCTTCTTTTTCGGCAGCACAGTATGTTTCGGTACGTTGGGCAGTAAAAGCCGTAAAGGCCATTGCATAGCCGGCGCGTACCATTTCTTCGGCGACATCGATGCACGCCTTGTCTCGGATGGCACCAATATAGGCCAGATATCGTGTTCGTGTATTATCAAGAAGACATGTAGGATCTTTGTCACTTACGGTTTCACATGAAATGGTGACATGGCCTTTGTTTTCATCCGAATAGATGATGTTGTTCAGATAGGCTGCCGCATCGTATCCGCCACGTTCATTGTGGTACAGGCATTCCTGATATTCTGAAGCGCTCAAATCCTTTGAACAAACCTCACTCTGATTGGGATCACAAGCATTTGCCTCGTTATAACTGGGATCGATGGGTGATGTAGTTTTGGTTTTAAGGCATTCGGGGGAGTCGATGCCGTGCATTCGTACGGTTACGATTTTTTTGTCTTTGCATTTGCCGTCGTTTGTCAGGCGAATTTTGAGCGTATCGCCATCGACGACGAGCAATACATCACCTTCTGAACCATTGCGCATTTGGCACACCTGGTCACTTTCATTTTTGCAGTTGTAACAGCCATCTGCGCGGACAGTGTTCGCATCATCACATTCTTCGCCATCTTCGACAACCCCGTTTCCACATGCGATTTTAGGGGTTTTCCAGTAACAGCTGCCTTTGTCATTGATGCATTTCCAATCGGGATTTGTGTTGTTAATCTGCCCTACTTCACAAATTTCTCCGGCTTCAAGTATGTTGTCGCCGCATTTCGTTATAGCTCCTGGGTTTGACGAAAATCCGTCACTGCTGCATTTGGGTTCGTTATCCAGCGGTACTTGTTCATTTTTGATGCAAGTATTCGAGCATTCATCGTCATCG
>DGWW01000163.1 GCA_002395385.1 Myxococcales bacterium UBA4248 | reverse complement strand
GCTCATTGCTCATTGCTCATTGCTCATTGCTAATTGCTAACTGCTCATTGCTAATTGCTCATTGCTAACTGCTAACTGCTAACTGCTCATTGCTAATTGCTCATTGCTAATTGCTAACTGCTAACTGCTAATTAATTCAGAGTACTACAAGTCCAATTTCGCATTGCAAAGCGGTCTGATAATACTTATAGTTATTCCAAGTGGTATAAGTGTTTTGAATCACCAGAAGGAGGCTTACAATGCAATCACGCAAATCATTATTTGGTTTATTATTAGGCGGTATCGGTGCGATCACGGGAATCGGTCTCTTTGCGTCAGGTTGCAATGACGATTCGGGTAAACAAATCACGCAGGAAGTGACGTCCCAAATGATCGAACAATGCTGCGGAACGGACAAAACCTCTCAGGAGTATGCGGCTTGTGTCCAGGCCTACCAGACCAACGGCGTATGTTCTTCACCGATCCTCAAACCAGATGATCCACTTCCGGATGTTCCCTTGTATGGTATGCCCGATCCCGTCCCCCCCACGGCCGAACAAATTCAGGAGTGCTGTGGTTATGATAATGGATCGAAAGCCTATAAAGAATGTGTCGAAAACTACATAGATGTTAATAATAAACCGAAATGCAGCCACAGTGAGCCAATCGCAATCTACGGCCCCGATCCCACATGGTGTTGCGGCCCCAAATGGAATGATTGTTCCGATATTTATTTTCATGGCGGCGATTGCACGAGTGGAATTGATCCCAGCGAATCTGAGGCATGCTGCGCACAAACAGAAGATCCCGGTGCATGTGTCCTGGATTTCATCAAATCCAAGGGGGTGTGTTCCTATATCGATAACCCACCACAACCTGTATACGGCATGCCGGATGATCCACCCATTGACGAGCCTGTAAGTGTCTGGGATTGCTGCGAAATGAACAATGGGCATGAAGATGAAATATGCGTTCAGGATTATGAGCAAACCGGTACATGCCATAATGAGGATCTAAAAGAATGCTGTACAGATACAAAGGATTCATACAAATCATACAAAGGTTTTAATCATGTTTGTGTCAGCATGCTTCGAAAAAACAATCAGTGCAGTGCTGAGCTCAAAGACTGCTGCGGACTCGAAGACGGCACTTATGATGACGAATGTACCGAATTATTTGACAAATCTGGCAAATGTCCAACTGAACTCATAACCTGTTGCAAAAACACAAAAGGGGTTATCGATCCATACTGTGCCAATAGGGTAGAAAAAAAGGGCGCATGCGATCAAGAATTTAATACCTGCTGCCAAAATGATGAAGGAGAAATTGACGAATTATGTGCTCACACATATGACAAGTATCATGTGTGTGCAAAAGATGTCGATACATGCTGCAAAGACTCAGCCAATGATAACTCCAGATATATATGCCGCCACAGCATGTACTACGCACAGCTGTGCAACGACGAGGACATGTTGAACTGCTGTACCGAAAGGGATAGTAATGGTTATCCATTGAGTTGGAGCTATACTTGCATCAATTATTACAAAAAAGTGAATCAGTACAATGTCTGTGCAGATGCAGATGATGTTAATGGAGGTCCTGTCACGATTTATGGCGGCGACTTCAGACCACTCCCATTTGAGTGGTGCGATGATTACAAGGGCGACTATAAAAAATGCATCGACTTCGCCAGATGCGATGTCAAACTTCAGGAAGAAGAGGCAAAGCAATGCTGTGGCGAAGATGATAAAGCCGAAGGCTATTCTGACTGCCTCAACACCTACAAAGAAAAAGGAAAGAGTGAAAGCTGTCTGCAGCCATTGGATGAAGGCGAACCCGCTCCCAATACCAATCCCATTGCATGCTGTGGCAAAGGCTACACAGAAACATCAGACTATACAGGTAAGGGAGATGTGGGTGAAACCCCGTGGGAAAAATGTGTACAAGCCTACCTCAAAGACGGCAAATGCCCCGATAAACCGGGAGAATGAAAAAACGGCCCAAAGGGCCGTTTTTTTTTACCTTCTTTTCCTTGAGACTATCCATACTTAATGCTAAACTAAGTATTTTATAGAGGTTTCTGTGGCCCCTCTCTTCAATCACACAAAAACATCAAGCAAAAGCCGGAGAAATCGATGAAGTCATTCTCAAAACTGATTGGAACGTTTTTAAGTGGTATCAGTGCCATCACGGGAATCAGTGTGCTCATGAATGCTTGCAGTGAAGACGAGGATAATAAGCCCGTAGTCGAGGTCACCCAAGAACAGGTCCAGCAATGCTGCGGGACAGACCAAACTGACCCTGAATACCCTTATTGTGTCAATCGTTACATTGATTCAGGCAAATGTATCTCTTCGTTTAAAATCCAAAACTGCTGCGGCTCACGTGACGATAATGACAATTATGCGGCATGCGTCAGAGACTATATACAAAGTGGACTCTGCTCACAGAGGGAAGATCCGCCTGCCCCTGTGTATGGTATGATCGAACCACCCCCAGACCCTGACATCCCAGACAAAGAAGAAATTTTTGACTGTTGCGGTAGAGATACGGGCACTGCTCTTTACAAGGATTGCGTCGAACAGTTCTACTCACCCAATGGCATAGAATTTTGCATTAGACTGCCAATACCGGACTATATTGGTGACGAGATCGCTCTTTATGGCCCACCACCTGATAATTGCTGCGGATACCATTACCCCGATGATGAAGACTTCGACATCATGAGTATTCCATGTTTTAATGTTTTCTTAAATACGGGGATTTGCCCTGCCGATATCGGCTATGGAAAAATTGAAAGTTGCTGCGGTACAATTAGAGATGAAGAAAAACTGACCGCCTGTGTCAAAGATTATTTAAAATCCGGTGCATGCCCGATTCCAGCCGATGCCGAGCCTGTATATGGTATGCCTGACGTACCCGATGAATAACCCGATGCATGATAGTGAATGTTCTGTTTTCATTGCCCTATATCAATGAACAATGCGCTATAACGAGGAGAATTAACGATGAAACTCTTTCCCTTTGTTAAAACCAAATCAACCAAATGTGTCGCACTGCTCTCTGCACTCATCGGGCTGACTGCAGGTGTGAGTGGATGTGGAGAAGGAGAAGAAGAAGCTACACTCTATGGATGTCCAGAAAGTCGTGACATAAACCACGAGGAATGTGTCGCTCAGTACAGCCAATACTCTAAGTTAGTGGATCTTTGCGACTCGTTAGGCATCGACAAGTTTAAGGAAAACGTCGATACCTGCTGCAAAGACTCAGAAGATAAATTAGACTGGTGCAAAGATTACAAGCAGAGTGGCATCTGTGCAAATGCACCTGACCCCGATATCTCAACGAAATACGGTATGCCCAGTACCCCTATAGAACCTGGCGATTAGCCAATAAAAAAGGAAAACTGCTATGAAATCAATCAAATCCCTTGTCGGAACACTGCTTGGCGGCATCGGCGCACTTGCCGGTTTTGGCATCCTCATGACCGGTTGCGGCGACGATGGCAACTCAGGAAAAGCCACTCAGGAAATCACCAAGGCACAACTTGAGGAATGCTGTGGTACAGATGCCAATTCGACAACCTATGAGGCCTGCGTCAAAAATTATCAGACAAACGGCGTCTGTTCCAACGATATCGATCCAGGCGTAACGACCGATTACGGTGTGCCAGATCCGCTAACACCCGTAGTTTATGGACCGGCCCCCTTTAAACCCGATGAAATCGAAAAATGCTGCGGTGAGGACGACGGCTCAAACAAATACAAACAATGCGTCGAAAGCTATAAAGAATCGGGCAAGTGCGAAAATCCCGATGAACCCATCTACACCGAATACGGTCCAAGCGTCGATCCCATCGAAGAATGCTGCGGAAAAGATGACGGATCAAAAAAATACAAACAATGCGTCGAAAGCTATAAAGAATCGGGCAAGTGCGAAAATCCCGATGAACCCATCTACACCGAATACGGTCCAAGTATAGATCCCATCGAAGAATGCTGCGGAAAAGATGACGGATCAGAAAAATACAAACAATGCGTCGAAAGCTATAAAGAATCGGGCAAGTGCGAAAATCCCGATGAACCCATCTACACCGAATACGGTCCAAGTATAGATCCCATCGAAGAATGCTGCGGAAAAGATGACGGATCTAAAGGATACAAACAATGCGTCGAGGATTACAATAAAGCCGGTGGATGTGGCGGAATCGCCGTCCCTGAATATGGCATGCCGCCAGTCGATTCCATCGAAGAATGCTGCGGTCCTGAAGACGATTCTGACACCTACAAAGCATGCGTCGAAGATTACAATGCAAATGGCCAGACTTGTACAGTTCCCGCACCAGATATCCCCGATCCTCCCGTCTATGGACCTGCACCAGATCCCGGAACTGACGTCCCCGAAATCGACACGGCATTGGAAGATTGTTGCGGTCAGGAACCTGCGGCTGACGCATCCGAAGAAGATAAAGTCAATTACAAAAAATGTGTCAAAAACTACCAGGAAAACGGAAATCATTGCGGAGCAACGACCGTTTATGGAATGCCTGATCCAGGCCAGGGAGAGGATAGTTAATCATGCCAGATCTAAGACTGATGATTTATCGTGCGATGATGTGGAAACGACATAATCTTCGCACAGAGCGCAATCGCAACGAACACGAACTTCGATACCTCTTTTTCGAAGTCTCGAGACGATGCAACATCAGCTGCCGCTATTGCGGCAGTGACTGCACACTCGACGAACGTGCCAGCGAACTCACCACACAGGAATGGCTCGACATCATCGACCAACTCGCCGAAGATTTCGAACCAAAACGCGTGATGATCGCTGTCACCGGCGGTGAACCCCTCTTCAGGAAAGACATCTTCGAAATCTACAAACACCTGCACGAAAAAGGTTTCCGCTATGGCATGGTCTGCAATTCGACATTGCTCACACCAGAAGCCGCACGAAAACTCGTCGAATACGGCATGAACTCGATTTCACTCTCGTGCGACTCTATCCCTGAGGTAAACGACAGCATCCGCGGAAAGGGCATGTCCCATAACGTCGAAAAAGCTATCAAAAATCTCAATGACGCAGGGTACACGGGAATACTCGAAATTCTCTCGACCATTACCAAACCATGCATGCCGCATCTCGCCGAAATGCAAAAATGGGTCACCGACCACGGCATCAAACGTTGGCGCGTCGCACCGGTCATTGCAATTGGCCGCGCCGCCGAAAATCCCGACCTCCTGCTCGATGACGATGACATCAAACAACTTCTCCGTTTCGTCCGAACCAACCGCCTCTCCGACAATGTCCAGCTCCGCCCCGAATTCAGCGAAGAAGGCTATCTCGGCGACGATTTCGAAGGTCTCGTTCGACCTTACCTGTGCCAGTGCCGCGCAGGTATCAACGTCGGCGGCATTCGATACGATGGCAAAATCGGAGCTTGTCCCGAAATCTCACAGGTATTCGATCAGGGCGATATCCGAAAGGAACGTTTCTCCGAAGTCTGGAACAATCGATATCAAGATTATCGTGACCGTTCATGGACCAAAAAACTCGGACCCTGCAGACACTGCGACAAATTCGATATCTGCCACGGCGGTGCTATGCATCTTTATGATGATAAAAACACCCCCACAAATCGATGCTTCTATAAAATGGTTCAAAAATAATGCGCCTTTTGCCTACGGCAATACGGCGCACTTACGGTCGGCTATTGCTTCGGCAATACGCCGACCGTGTTCGTCTGGGAGCAGCGCTGCGTCATCTCCAATAGTTCAAACTGATTGCCAAGTTTGGCGCGGTTCAAATCCCGAAATAACTCGCCTTTGCGCCAGTTAAAATTCAAGGAATGCCGGGGCATTGGCATAAAAACAGCCAGCGATGCCGAATCCGATGCGCGAAGCAATTTGCCTAAACTGCGTATCGAGGGCGCATCTACGGGCATGGCAAAATCCGAAAACCAGATAAACGTTTGACTCGACCCTGAGCGAATCTGCTTTTCAATCAAAGGCATCACACGCGATAATTCCGGTACGGGATTCTCCGGCATGAGCGTTGACTGAGGCATGCGACAGCGCTGACGGATTAATGAAACAAGCTGCTTGTCATATGACTCATGAAGTATCTGAGATGCACCGATGACATCATTTTGAGCCAGAGCTTTGGACGCCATATCTGCCATCGCCCACTGAACAAGACCTTGCAAATCTATCTTCGATTTCTTGCCCGATCTCTTGATGAAATCTACTCCCTTATACAACTTAAAATCGCGATACAGCTGAGTCGCTGCAACCGACCAGATTTCCATCTGATGCGGATCACTCTTAGAAGGGGCACGCCAATCCAAAGTATCCAACAGCCATTTTTCAAGTCGCTCAAAAGCACGTTGGGATGACTGCTGGCGAGCAATCACACGTGGACAATACTCATCGTAAGTCACGATCGTTGCAGTCTCGAACAACGATATACATTCCGAAAGATATTCGACACAATCAGCCAGATTGCACGATTTGTCCGGTCGCGTCAGACGCATGTATACCCCGCTGTCAATAAGGCAAAGCAAAGACGATTCCTGATGATGGGAACGCTCGATCGTCTGCATATCCAGGTGACGTGCATACCCGCGCCACAATATCTGCCGGATCGAATCAGTATTCTGCCAGGGACGAATGATCTCCAAATCCCCGTCATGAATAGATGTTTTAAGCTTATCCTCAATCAACTGAACGAGCGGATGATCATGCGTGCGTGATTTAAAACGATTTGGTCTTTTGGGATAAACATTGACTGCCAAATTCAGTTCAACGTGATTCTCCATTCTAAAAATGCCCGCACCATCGCTCAGGATCATGCCAACACCAAACAAATACCCATGACCTATGGCGATGGCCTTACCTTCAAAGGATATCCCCAAATCGGTAGTTTTAGACACGCAAATGGCATCCGAACGTAAATCAACCGAAAGATTCTGCGTGTAATCCCAACAAATGGCATCCACGCTCAACGCAAAAGGCAGGCGATTGATGAACCGAAACTCGACCTTAAAAGTCGCACCAGGATAGAGCGTCTCCTTGTCCACATCGGCACTAAAACACAGGTTCTCTGTTTGCATGGCACGCCAAATCAAAAGATTTCTCGCATAAAACCATGCCATAATTAAACATAACGTTGCTGCTACGCCTGCCAAAAAGGCTGCCAATTCCTGCCACTGTGCTGCCTGTGCCCAAACAGCAAATCCTGAGGCTGTAATAATCCCAAGAACAATTCTCGCACCACGGCGCGTCAAATACGGCGGGTTATTTGCCGGCTCATCGATAAGAATTCTTTTGTAACGCCTATCCATCTTCATTTCATAAAAATCCTCAACCCTAACCCCAAATTCTGAATTCTATCACATCAATCATCAGGAATAAATTGAGCATACACTCATTACACATTGAGAAATGCAAATCATGAATTGCGAATTGTTTATTGCCAACGCCCGCCCGGATAAGCTATGATCAGGAATAGCTATAGGTGTACGCTATAGAGGTATTTAATATGACAGACAATTTCCAATCGGGCAAAACACAGGCACTTGACCTGGACGAACTCCATGTAGAGTCTGCAAATCGCCCCTCTGAGTACAAAGTTCGAGGTGATTTTGAACTCGACAAATGGGGAGATGACCCGTGGAACAGCACCGAAGAAAGTCGAAGACGTCGCCGCTGGGCCGAAGATGACCGTTGGTACGGCGATGACGAAGAAAAAAAGAATCAAAATGAATCGATGTGGGATGCTGACGAAGAGGCACTTAAAGCCGGTTGGCATGCCCCAAAAAGAGGAGATGTCCTCGTTACCAGCGAAGGATGGGACGATTGGGACAATTTTGGCGGCGCACCAAAAGAACTCGAACAGGAACAGGAAAGTAAGGATTTTGGCGGCTACCGCAGGGTTCAGGCCGCTTCTCAGTATGCCCAGGTCGATACGAGCAACTACGTCGATGGGCGTGCGCAACGCGATGATTTATACCGTTCAAAAGAAGTTTTTGGAACTTCTGGCGTCAAGGAAAGAAAAGGTGACCCCTATGCTGATATCATGCAGCAAAGAAATGTCCCTATGCCAGAAATGAAACCTGTCAGTGAATGGAATGATGAGTCGCCTGCGGCTGAAAAAAAAGAAAAGGAAGAAGAGGAAGATATGAGAGCAAGTGCAAAAATTTCCAATTTGGCACAGTCCTCCGGTGACGACATTCCTGGCGTAACCAGAGCGTCTATCATTATTTTCCAGGCAGATACCGAGCCTGTCGTCTATGAGTTAAAAAAAATAGTCACAAGTATTGGACGCGGACTCGACAATATGGTCATCCTCAATGACCAATATGCAAGCAGAAAACATCTCACTATCAATTATGTCGGCGGCCGCTTCGAACTTGCAGCACTTAGCGTCGACAATATCGCTAGTGTTAATGGATACCCCATTACACGCGTGATCCTAAAAAATGAAGATCAAATCGAAGTAGGAGCTACCAGAATTAAGTTTGTCGTCGGCCCCATTTCTGAAGCACACATGACTTTGAGAGCCCCCAAAAACGGCAAACCAATTCACTTGGTCCCCCCCCCAAGGGAAGTGCGCTCCCCTAAAACAACCAAAAAAAATCTCATCCTCTTGATCGCGGTCGTGGGCGTCATCGTCTTCTTTGTCGTCGCCGCGCTCGTCTTTATGCTCGTAAGAAAAGACAACAGCATATCTGAAGGCCCCATTGCAAAGGCCGAAAAAGAAGTTCAGGAAGAAGAAAAAGAAGCCGAAAAACCTCGCGAACAAGCCCTTCCCCCATTGCAGCATTCCGATAAAAATATCGTTGAAGGAATGATGGAAGCCTATAGCCTTGGTACCGGGCACTACGTCAGTACCGCTGGCTCCGTATTGGGAGATAAAATTAGAATTAAAATCACTACCGATCCCCCAAATGCACGTATCTACAATGAGGATGGCTCTCTGCGCGGCACAACCCCCTATGAACACGACGAGCATGTCACCGGAGATCGCGAAGAAGAATGGGTCATTCGATTAGATGGTTATACTGAAAAAACCATCAGAGTTAAACTCAATGCTGCCGTCAATGAGGATATCACACTCGAATCTGAGGTCGCGCCCAAACCGGAACCACCCAAACCCGCTGCTAAACCAAAGCCAAAACCAAAACCAAAATCAAAATCCAGCTCAAGTAAAAAGAAGCCTGCAGCTAAAAAGAGCAATTCCGGCTCAAGTGGCCGTATCATGATTTAAGGCGATGTTCTCACCGCATATGTTACTGCCACAATGGAATACACTGCAAAAACGCGCAAAAGCACTGTCGACTCTCCGAAATTTCTTTAATTCAAGAGGATATCTCGAAATCGAAACTCGCGCTATGCGCGCTACGACGGCCACCGATCCCTATATCGAGAGCTTCAATACCAAGTGGTGCGGACATGGCGACGACTATTATCTTCAAACGTCGCCAGAATACGCCCATAAAATCCTGCTCTCCGAGTACCGCCATCCCATCTATGAAGTCGCACGCGTCTTCCGCAACGAAATTCACGGCGCACTCCATCGGCGCGAGTTTACCCTCGTCGAATGGTACCACCCCGATACCGATTACAACGACATGATGGACGAAACCGAAGCACTCGTACGTCATGTTGCTCAATCGCTCGAATGCATCCAGTTTCATTCCAATGCCCGCGAAAATGCCATTCCCATCGACGTGAATGCCCCCTTCGAGCGTCTCACACTCGCTCAGGCTTTCGAGCGATATGCCGGTTTCTCACCCATCGGAATGAATAAGCCCGATCTCGTCAAAGCCGCATTGCAAGCAGGCTCCCGCGTTTCTGCAGACTGGAGCTGGAACGACATTATGAACTGCGTCCTCGTCGATCGCATCGAACCGCACCTGGGCATGGATCATCCCGTCTTCCTCTGTGATTATCCTGCCTCCATGGCATCACTCGCCCAACTGCGCCATACCCCCGAAGGCGATGTCGCCGAACGCTTCGAACTCTACATCTGCGGCATCGAACTCTGCAACGGCTACTCTGAACTCAATGATCCCGTCGAACTCCGCGCGCGATTCGAAGAAGACAACCAGGAACGACTGCGCCTCGGCCTCGAAACGCTCCCCATCGACGAAGAACTTCTTAAGGCTTTGCCAAAACTCGGCAAACTCGGCGGCAATGCCCTTGGTTTCGAACGGCTCCTCATGCTTTGTCTCGCTCTCGACGATATGGCTGAGGTCATGATTGAGGTTTGAAAATATGAAAATGAAATTTATCTTTGTGATGATTCTTTGCGTTTTACTTCAACTCTCACTGTCTGCATGTGATTTGATAAAAGTAAAAATCACCACATCTGACACCATCGAGGCTTACAACGAAGGGGCTAAGTTATACAAACAGGAAAAATATAAGGAAGCGCACACAAAACTATTAAAAGCTGCCGAAAAGGGTTATGCACCTGCACAAAATGATATTGGTTGGATGTATCTCAATGGACTAGGCGTCCCCCAAGATACGAGCAAAGGCATGGAATGGCTCAGAAAATCTGCAGATCAGGGA
This sequence comes from Myxococcales bacterium UBA4248, assembly GCA_002395385.1. GTDB lineage: Bacteria > Myxococcota_A > Bradymonadia > UBA4248 > UBA4248 > UBA4248. The sequence goes on along the minus strand of DGWW01000163.1, from coordinate 749 downwards.
GAAGCCATGGCCTATAACAATATTGGGTTTGCATATTTGAATGGCCTGGGTGTAACCAAAGATACGGCGGAAGCCATAAACTGGATGATCAAAGCTGCAGAAAAGGGAGATAGCATGGCGTTATATAACCTGGGAATAATTTATAAGAAAGGGGATAACGGCATACCCAAAGACTCAGAAAAAGCTTTAGATTATTTCAAAAAGGCCGCAGATAAAGGCGAAGGTGACGCTATGAGCGAAATCGGCCTGATGTACAAAGAAGGAAATGGTGTTCCAAAGGATTTACAACAAGCAATTAAATGGTTGGAAAAATCTGTTGCCAACAATAGCTCACTCGGACAAATTAATCTTGGGATTATGTATTATTTGGGCGAAGGTATGGAAAAAAATCCCACAAAAGCACTTGAACTCCTGCAACCATCAGCAATCAAGGGACATCCAATCGCACAATATTTTGTGGCCCTTATCAATTATGATAATGAAAATTATGGAATAGCAGCCGAATGGATGACCAAGTCAGCACAACAAAATTATCCACCTGCCGTCCATGACTATGGTTCACTATTAATCAATGGACAAGGTGTCCCTAAAAATGTCGAAGAAGGCCAAAAATATCATCAAAAATCTAAAGCCCTCGGATATCACGAATAATACTCTGTAACTTGCTCTATAATTCCGCATTCCGCATTCCGAATAAAAACAATTGCACATTACTAATTAAAATTGCGAAGGCCGTTAGGACTGAGCAA
>DGWW01000329.1 GCA_002395385.1 Myxococcales bacterium UBA4248 | reverse complement strand
CCATGGCGGTTTTCCGTCTCCCCATGGTGGTTTCCCGTCGCCATTTGCCCATGGCGGCGGTCCGTCTCCCCATGGCGGTTTTCCGTCTCCCCACGGCGGGGTTGGACGTTCACCTCGTTCACGCATTTCCCGAATTTGTTCACGTCGTTTTTCACGTCGTTCGATTTTGGTTGCAGTTACTCTGAAATCGCGTTCGACCGTGTTGTCTTCTTTGACGACGATGCCTGTAAATCGGGTTTCTTCATCTTCCCTGTCCGGTTTTATGATGAGTGTGACTGCATGGTTTGGCAATTTATCGAAAGTAAAATAGCCATCGACATCGGTTTGTGTGCTGCGGTTCAATTCTTCGATCGAGACAGTTGCGCGGATATTGTAACCTTCATTGGATGAAATGACATGCCCTTTGAGGACGCCTCCTTCGGTCATTTGCAGCGTGACGTTGCGAATATCTCCGTCTTTGAGAATGAATTCCGGTGATGATATTTCCTTGTCATCCCCATTCTTTTTTATCATGACGCGGTAGATTCCCGAGGGAAGTTCTGCAATTTCGAAATCGGCGGAAGTGAGTGAGTTCCATGGCATGAAGCTCTCGTCACCATTGGCTTCTTCCTTATAAGAATAGCGATATTGTCCTTTTGTCAGCTTTGAACCGTCGCTGTCTCTGGCGCTTCCAATGATTTTGGCAAACGGCTTGAGTCGGATCCGCACACTTTCACCGGCCTGTGTACGCAGTGTCTGATGTGTCTGTTTGTCGAAGGATTCAGCGGCAATGAGGAATGGTCCGCCCTTGAGTGTATCGAGCGAGAACACACCGTTCGAGACTGTTTCGTCGTATACGATTTTTTGTGTGTTGACGTCGGTAATGGTGATATGCGTTTCGATAGGTTCTCTTCCTGTCTGGTTTTGAACATCCAGAGACAGGCCCCATGCGCGAATGAGCGCGAGATTGAGTTCCCGGTTTGCGTTTCCTTCGAGTCGCATTCTCCGTGAAAAATCGTGGTATCCTTCGGCGGAAATGCTGATTTCAAGCTGTTTCATATCGATTGGCGGCAGCCTGTATTCACCATTATTTTCGGAATGTGTTGTTTCGAGGGTTTTGCCGGTTTGATTTTTGATGAGAATGGCTGCGCCGGGGATTCCTTTTTTTGTGGCAGCATCGGTAATTATGCCAAACAGCGAGACGCCGTCCTGCATGGGGATATCGCCGAGATCGAGATTTTGTCCGGCGCTGATGTTGACATCTTTGAGTGTAACATTTGCAAATCCATCGGCAGCGATGGAGATATTCATGACTCCCGCATAGGCATTTGTAATGGTAAATGTACCGTCATCCTGTGTGGTAATTTTTTCGAATGAATAATCTTCTGCTCCGGATGCGTCATGGAGATAGACAGCACTGATATTTGCAGTGATGCCGACATTTCCGGCGAGTACGCGCCCATGAATTTGTGCGGCAGGCCAAATTTTAAGTTTTGCATTGACGAATTTGGTACCATTTTGAATGGTCATTTCTCTCCCTTTGTCATCCATTCCCTGGGGGAGAAACAGATCTTTAGTGGCGGTCAGATTCCACGTGCCATCTTCGAGGTCGAGTGCAAACCGTCCTCTATCGTCCGTCGTGACTTCCTGTGTATCCTGTGTTTGTTGATGGCGTGCCAGGACGTGTGCTCCCTTGACGGGTTCGTTTGTCATGCCATTTACTACAATTCCAGAAAATCCGCCCACATCGTATAGCAATGCTTCTGTTGGGGTGTGGCGAGGTGTAAAATAAAAGAATGCACCTGTACCTATGCCAGCAATGAGTACAACAGGAATTCCGATTGTAAGGAGCCTTTTGGGCTTCATAGATTATCCATAGAGGGCAGTGATAAAAATATCCCAGAGTTTTTCGGGTCTCATGACGGGTTGCAGTTCATCGGAATTTTCTTCAGAATACCCCTGGTTTGAGGCTCTAAAAATGCGGATATTTGGTGGAAGATGCTGGATATAGGAAAGTTCATTGTCATCCAGCCGTCCATGGCAAATGACAAAATGCTGTTCTGTGGGTTCGAGCGAAATGAGCGAGTTCAAATCGTTGCAGAAAGAGACGTAGCCCTGAGTGATGGTTGATTCCATTTGTGCTTTCCACAAAGTGAAATCGTTCATGGTCTTCATGAGATGAGACAAGGCCCACGGTTGTTTCGGGGCGACGCAGGCCATGGACATCGTTTCAGATGCGGTGATATTGAGCATGGCGTTGGCGCATGACATGATGGCCTGTGAACCCAGAAATGTGATGTGCAGTGGATGTGCGGACTGCAGGGGCGGCTCCTTGAGTTTGGATTCGTCATCGTCAATGAAGAAGGGGGGGATGACGAGTTCATCGGGATGAACTTTTTCGGTATCGAGCAGGGCAGGAAGCATGTCGAGTTCATCCGGACCGAGAATCGCGGAGCATCCGCATCCGTACAGACGCAGCAGGTTGATGGCCCTGTCTCCGTGGCATGCGTACAGGATGATATAGCCATTTTGGAGAATGGCCGACTTGGTGAGTATTCCGTGTGCCGTTTCATCCATCATGAGTGGTGTCGTGATGAGCATACAGTTTTTGGCCGACTCGAGGCGTTCGAGCAAGGGGGCGGATTTATGGAATGCAGGAATAGAGGGTTGTCCTATTACCTTGCGGATGCGCTGAGCTTCGGAATTATCCCGGCATGCGATGAAGATTTGAGGGTTGGGCATGAAAAATCTCCTGTGTCGACCCAAAGTGAACCGCCGTTCCTTATACCACGTTTTAGGAAATTAGGAATGCGGAAAAGGGGGATGGAGATGGGCACGATGGATAAAAGTCGGGTTAGGGTCTGAATGGTTAAAGAAGTGGTAATATTCAGCCGGGGCTCTGCCCCGGACCCCGCCAAAGGGCTCTTGCCGTTCGCAATATCCAATTCGCTTCGTTTCTCGCACCTATCGGTGCTCCAACTTGTGCATTGGATTTGCTCTTGGTGCCCTCAATTCGCACCGTTCAC
>DGWW01000102.1 GCA_002395385.1 Myxococcales bacterium UBA4248 | reverse complement strand
CGCCCGCCGCGTAGGCGCAAATGCTTTTATTGAGAAGCATATCCACGCTGGTTAAACATAGCCAAAAAGAAAAGCGTTTCCCCACTCCCCTTCCCAAAGAAAAGTATTCCGCATTCCGCATTGAATTACACAAACGCCCCTTCATTCACCATGGCATGCGCTTCATCTTCAGAGCATCCGAGAATTTCGGCAACATAGCGCACGGTGTCTTCACCCAGGACTGGCGATGGCGCATATTCTTCGCGGGCGCTGTCACTTAGGCGCACAGGTGTGGCAACGGTACGAATATCGCCTGCCACTGGATGATGTACGGTCGTGACGACTTTGCGCGCCTCTATCTGAGGATTTTCGAGTGCCTGAGCCATATTATTGATTGGGCCCGCCGGAACGCCGACTGTATCGAGAATGGCGCACCATTCGGCAATGGTCTTTTTAGAGGCGGCAGCATTCAATCGTGCTTCGAGTGCATCCCAGTTCTGAAGTCTCGAATCATTCGTCAAAAAACGGGGATCTTCGGCCATTTGCGGGTCTTCGAGCGCGTTGGCCAATTTGACAAAGAGCGCGTCATTGCCTGCTGCAATATTAAAAAAGCCATCGGATGCCTTGATCGCCGCAAAGGGGCATATCGTGACGTGGCGGTTGCCAATGGCCGTCGGTGGCTTGCCGGTATTTAAAGTCCGCGTAGCAGCATTCTCGAGAATGGCCATCAGAACATCGAACATCGCAATATCGACATGCTGCCCATGCCCGGTTTTTTCGCGCTGATACAATGCAGTCACAACACCGAGAGCGGCAAAGACACCGGTATCGACATCGGCAATGCTCATGCCGACTTTATAGGGATGATCGCCATCGGGGCCGGTAATGCTCATCATCCCGGTAATGCCCTGAATAATGAGGTCGTATGCGGATTTCATGGCCAATGGACCGGAATGGCCATACCCCGAGCACGAGCAATAAATCAAACGAGGATTGCGTGCCGAAAGCGTCTCGTAAGACAACCCAAGGTGATCCATGACACCGGGCTTGAAATTCTCGACGACGACATCGGCTGTATCGATGAGTTTGAGCAAAAAATCATGTGCTTTGGGATTTTTCAGGTTGAGCTCGATGCTCTTTTTGTTGCGGTTTACGCTGATAAAATAAAGGCTTTCTTCATTGACAAATGGCCCATAAGCACGGGAATCATCCCCTTTGCCTGGCCGCTCTATCTTGATGACTTCCGCCCCGAGGTCTGCCATCAGCATGGTACAAAAAGGACCTGCTAAAATCCTGCTAAAATCGATGACGCGTATGCCTTCTAATGCAAGCATTTTTTTCTCGCCCCCTTCCAAAAGAAAAGTGGTGTTTTGGGGTTATGACAAATGTGAATGATGTTCAGTTGTTGAGTATCGAATTCCGAATTCCGAATTCCGAATTCCGAATTTTCTATCAAACCACGCCCAAAGATCAATCCATAACGCCAATTTTTGCCAATCCCTTCAAAGTGTGAAAAAATCCCATGATGTGGCTCATGGACAGAGCCCTGCGCATGGGTAGAATATGGAAAACTTATTTAAACTCACATTGGGATTTGCCTTTATTATCTTCGTTGCCTTTCTGGTTTACCAGATTTTTGAACAGGCTTCGTCGGACACGTATGTGCGTCTTTCATCGGATCTTGCAGAAGTCAAGGCTGGCAACGAAGTCATTGCCAAAAAGAATGACTTGCTCCGCATCCGCATTGAGTCCATCAAATCCGACCCGCGAGCCATCGAACGCAAAGTACGCGACGAACTCGGCATGGCACGCCCCGATGAAGTCGTCATTATCTTTAAGGAAAACTAGTGTTTATTTGCATAAATCATAGATATTATCATCAAAAGAAGCCCGTAGAGATTCCACAAATAATCTCATACTTTTGCAAATAAACACTAACTATCGAGCGCACATCCGTTGCGAAGTGCCAATGTATGGCGCAGTTGCGTGCCAAGATCAGGAATGACAGGCTCATGATCCCAATCGAGCCCTTTGGACATATCCTGAATCTGCAAAGAAATGAGATGCAACCCCCGAATATCTTCGGGAGAAAAATCCCCTTGCCAGCAGCCATGCATATCGAGCAGCCGAAGGGATTTGGGCAGCATTGCCAGATTGATCCATCCAACACACTCGCTGTAAGACAAATCCAGTGCGCGCAAATGCTCAAGTTCGGCGAGTTCTTCGGGAACATCCGAAAAACAATCGCATCCTGAGACATGAAGTGCGACGAGGTTCTGACATTGGCGGATGCCATTCAAATTGTGAAAATCCGCACAACGTATAAAGCCGAGTTCGCGCAATGCCGGTAATTTTCCCAATTCCGGGCCAAGCCCAGTCAACGCATGGCAACGCACAAATCTTAAACGATTCAGCCGCTCAAATCGCTGGATATTTCTGGGAATTTTTTGGTCTTTGCAGTCGATAATCTCCATCTCATCGATCCTGTCTTTATCCAATATGGATAAAAAATTAACCAATGCACGACGATCATCTTCCAACTGAGTTTTGACGATGAGATTATTTTCAGAATCTTTCAGGATAATTTGCATGGCGACCTCCCCAAAACATTGATTGCAATGGCATACACATTGCATATATTATCGAAAGAACGTTGACACTGCAACGGTTCTTATAAACGACAATCGGAGACTTAAAATGAAAAAATTTCAAATTAAAAATACGGCAATTTTCTTACTTTCTTTAAGTTCCCTGTTATTCGCACCGTGTTTAGCCTCCGCCCAGGACGCCCCGGTACCGGCAGCAGCGCCAGCAGCACCGGCGGCAGCAGCGCCAGCCCCTGCAGCACCGACTGAAGTAGATTTTTCACAGCTCCCCGAACCCATGAGCTTTGCAAAAGCCCAATATGCACAGGCATTAAAACTCAATGCCATGGCTCCTTCCGCAGCCCGTGACGCGCAAATCAAGTCTTTTGTCGATGCACTCGTCGATTACGACCAGTTGGCCGAACGCAGCATGGGCGATCGCTGGGCTTCATTTGAAGCTGCGAAACAGTCCGAATTTAAATCACTCTTTAAGGAGCTGCTCGAGCTGACATACCTGAAAAGATTGTCGGACAAAGCCTTCAAAGACAATTACAAACTTGACTGGGATCGCGTCGTCAAAACCAAAACATCTGCCATCGTCTCATGTTTTACCAAGCAAAAAGATGTCGAAACCGAATTGGAAATTGTCCTTCATTCCGTCAATAAAAATTGGGAAATTTACGACATCTTGGTCGATGGTGCCAGCCTGGCACAGACCTATCAAAAGAAGTATTCCAAGAAAATCGATGAAAAAGGCATTGACGGCATCATCGCAGATATGAAAGCCGAAATTGCGAAACTGAAAAAGAAATCATAATAGAAATTATTAACGCCGCGTATGCCAAAAGCATAGCGGCGTTTTTCCGGCCGTGCGAAGCAGGCCGGACGCGAAAGCGTATTTGCCCCAAGGCAAAAAGCTGAAGCGATCCATTCAATATGATGCATTCATCGTGATGCATGAGCGAATGATTTGAGCTTTCAAAAAAAACATAGAGTCTGAACAGTTACATGAATCACAATGGTTTGTTCAAACGCTCTTTTAACTTAGAGAACAAACCTTTATTATTACTTTCCGACTGTGATAATTTCTTTTCCCGCTGCATATTAATATATCTCATGCAACGTTGGGTATCGATATCATTTGGATTATATTTACTCGCAGCTTCGATATATTTGACAGCTTCTTCATAATCTTCAACGCTGATATATATTTTTCCAAGAAAATAATTCGCAGCGAACAATTGGGCAATTTCTTCCTGAGTTACAGGTTTGGATAATTTTCTTTTGATATCATCCAATGAATTTAAGATGCGTTCGATACACTCTTCGCGTTTGGAAGCGTCTACAAGATAAGCTGCATAAGCGTGATAAATAATATAATCGATATTATCTGGTTGTGCTTCGAGTGCCCACCCTAATGCGACATAAGCTTCCTGTGCCAGTCCCAAAGTCAGTTTTTTCTTTGCTGTCTGAAAATGCTGTTCGGGTGTGACAGATGAAGAAGCCCAAGGCTGAGAAGGCAAATGCGGCGAAGAAGGCCTGAGGGTCGCATTTGCTTCAATTGCAGAAACAGCTTGAGAACTTTGACGTCGTTGTAAAATCTCGCTCATCTTTACGACGCCCGAAGCACTGTTCTGAGGACGCGGTACCGAAAGATTCTGGGAACGCGACCGTCCTTCGGGGGGAATTGAAGCGGGTCGAACCGGAACTCTCGGCGGATTTGCAGAGGCATTCTGGCTATTCTGCATCGATCTCAATTCACTCGATAAATTTCTGAGCTGTTCATTATCGAGCGCATTTGCCGGATTGACGGTCTGTATTCGCGCTCGTCCCGTACCGATACGCTCACTCACTTTGGGGGCCTCCGCATCACTATGCGGGCGTGCAATCGCTTTGAGCGCTTTTTCGCGCGTCTCCTTGCGCTGTTCTGCTTTAGAAAGTTTGGTATAAGCGGCATTCATCAGCATCAGGATTTCGTTTGCGAGCTTGATGAATTCCGGGTTTTTAAAACGAACAAACCTGTCCGTATGGTAACGATTGATCCAGGCATAGTAAGCTGCATCCAGCGCCTTGGTGCCACATCCCGCAGAAAGCCCAAGTATGGCATAACCATCTTCATGATTAAATCGCTCGCGCACTTCAAGGAGATCCGCACGAATCACATTGATCTGCGAATTTTCCTGAGATAATTCGTTGAGCGCCCGAGACAGGCTCGAATGCCCGCTATGAGATTTTGCAGGTGCATCTTCATCGTACTGAACACGCACAAGCTGAATCATGGGGGCATCAAAAAACTGCACTTCATCACAGAGGCAGGCCAGGAATATCTCACGGGAAATCAAATCGAGCTCCGCACCGGCACTCATGATAATGTCGGAGAGCTTCGTCATGCCATCACACGATTTCCACCACTTCAACGCCACGGTCTGATCGTAATGATCGGCCAAAAACTGATTGGTGACTTTGATATATTGGTTAAAATTCTGCTCCAAAGTACGCAAAACCGCGTTGATGGGAAACTGTTCCGATGCAACACGAAAAAGCTTATGCACCTCGAGTGGCTGCGCATTCGCAGAAAGCATTCGGTTAGAATTAAAAGTAAACTCGCCCTGTGTCCAGGCCAAAGCACTTTGTATCAACCCCACAGCAGCTGCCGAAAAAACGCGTCCTTCACGAAACTCAATTTTCACAACCCGCGTCGTATTCTGAATTTCGAGGGTTCCTGTTAAAGCAAGACGAATGATCGTCTGTACGACATGAATGATGGTGCCGAATTCGACATTGCCAATTTGAATGTCTTTTGCATACCGACGAATGACAACCGTATCATCCTGAAGTCGTGCGGCTTTGGGTTTGGATTTGAGTTCAGACGTCCGAGGTGATTCAGGTTGATCGATTGGGGGATTGTTACCATCGGAAGGGGCATCCAAGATACCAGAGATACCGGAGATATCAGACACGCTCGAGATATTATCGTCCAGATCCAAATCGTTCTGTAAGCTACCGACACTCCGGCCGGTTCCCATTCCCTCTTTTCTGAACGATGGCGAAGAGACTTGATTATCCTGTGTATACCTCGGTGCGGCTTGCGAGCGTGTGCTGTGCACACCGAGCGGAATCGAAGAAATGGCACCGAAACTGCCGGGCATTTGAGCGATCGGAGGAGCCGGAATTTCAGGCATGCTCTGGCGCGGGCCACTCAGATCCGTCTGAGTAAGCGTCGTTTTTGGGCGCTCTTCAATGCGCCTTGCATAGTACGAGGATGCCGACGTCCCCGTTCCAAATGAAGGGTGATCGTGAAAGAGCATAGGCAGACAGGCACGCAGCTGCGATATCAGAAGCTGCTCATCCCCGCGATAGGATGCCAATTTAATCTGTGGATAAACCCTTGCGATGAGGCTACATCCATCGCCAGAAACATCGACCAGCACGGCCTGTAAACTAAAATACCGGATTTCGCTGGCAACCCCCCAAAAGACAAGCGGCGAATATGGATCCTCAACGATGCTCCCGGAGACAATCAATGCTGTATAGCCAGACAAGGTAGACGCCTGCACTTCATGCCATGAGGAACGAAAATCGATTTCACACCCCAAAGAATGTTGCAAAACAGATTTTAAATTGTCTTCAACGACAGCTAGAAGTTTCAAAAGGTTTCTCCATACAACCGTTTATGTTTTTTGGGTGCGCGGGCTATCGGTCTGTGACCGATACGCCCTGCGCGTGCGGCTACTAAAGTACGCCGCACATTTCCGAATGGGCCATTCTCAATGTGACGTTCCAAGAAACGCCTCTATTTGAGACAAAAACCTATATTTTGTCAATATCTCCTTGAATATCTTTGCGTGCATTGTCCGACAATGCCTCCGATTTTTCAATAAATTTGCGAAGCATCTCCCTGGCTTCCGCTTTTCTGCCCAAATCCCGATAGAGATACCCAAGACGTTCATAAATCTCGGCAGATTCCCTGACACCAATGATTCCGGGGTCTGCCAATTCTGCAAATCCGCGTTTATAGGCGAGTTCCAGATCGGTAACGGCTTCCGAACGTTTATGGGAGTTTAATTTGGAAAGACCTCGAATGAAGTACAGATTGGCAGCCATCGAACTGCCCGCAATGCTTTCAATTTTATCCACCGTCGCAATACAATCCTTAAGCTTCTCATTCTCATACAAGAAGATGGCGTATCCGCTTAAGAATTGAAGATTCTCGGGTTCCATTTTCAAAGCCTCGAGGAAATCGAGCCGGCTTTCGGTGCGACGATTCTGCAGTTTATGCGTCTCTGCCCGATAGAAGTAAGCCTCTGCAGCCAATCTGATATCTTGTTCCGTTCGGTTTTCTTCTGGTTTTTGGACAAATTCGTCAATCACCGTCGTAAATGAACGCTGGGCATCAGCATTCATTTTGAGATCCTTCATCGCGCGGCCAATCCACAAATCATATTTTCGATTTGAATCATCCTGCGCCGCCGCTTCATTAAATTCGACGAGTGCAGGATCGAACTGCTTATCCTGATAGAGGCAGTATCCCTTGTTAAAATGGGTCTCCGGATCGCTCGGGTTGATCTCGAGAGCCTGATTGAATTTCGGCAATGCAGATTCGCATTTTGACTGTTTCATAAACAGCTCGCCAATGTAAGCCAGATATTCAGGCATATTGCCATCGTTCTTTTCAGAAAGAACGATCATGCGCTCCAATGCCCCATTGATATCACCGAGCTGTTCTACGAGACGCGCATAGGTATACTCATGCTCCGACGTCAAAGCGCCACGCTTTTCAAGGCGTTTGAGAATGGATTCCGCTTTTTTCTGATCCCCGAAATCGATGGTATGTCTCAAATAAGCGTTCATTACCGTGGTATTGTCCGGATGATATTTGGCCATTTCCTCGAGTAACTGCAAGGCACTTTCACTCTCGTTTACCGCCTTGAGCGCATAACTCAATGAAACTGCCATTTCCGGATCAGAGACATCCTTCATGTATCCCTTTAGCGCATCGCGTGCAGCATTCTGCTGTGCTTCATCCCCATTTGCAAACGACTTTAGCTGGCGAAGGAACGCGCCTACCCAGATTTTTTTCTCACCGCGTTCCACTTCGTCAACAGCATTTTCCATGGTTTCGTAATCGCGTGCAGCAAAAGCGCTGACGGCCTTTGCCCCCCACAGGTCTTCCGATTCGGGAGAAAGCTTAATGCCTTCCTCTATCAGCATGTCAATCTGTACCAGCGGGGCTTTGCTCAAGGGCATAGCCGGATTAAAGATCGCAGCAGCATCCATTTCTTCCAGAGACATCCGGATCAACTCAGAGCGGAGCGTTAAATTTTTCTGATTGTTTTCTAAAAGGATCTGAAATGCAATTCTGCAATCCGAAGTCTTATTTAACCAGCGGCAGACCTGCGCAACAGACTGGACATCCGATTCACTGTTCAAATGATTCTGAAGGAAATCTGTCAAATTCTTTTGTTCGACATTCCACTCTCCGAGCGAGGCTTTCGTACCGAGGGCAAGCTGTTCTGCTTCTTTTTTATCACCCGCCGGTATATTGGTAGCCGCCATCAAAGAAGCCAATGTTTTATCGGCCTGCTCGATTCTATCGAGGGCCAGATCATTGCGGACTTTTTTCAACATAAGCGCGCTCGGAGGAATGGCATTTTCTTCGCCTGTATTTGCAGTGATACTGGCAGAAAGCGCTTTATCCGCCTCATCAAACTTCCCGATTGTTTGAAGCAAGTCGGATTTTATCCATGCAGCAAGCGGCCAATCCGAATCCTTGAGATTCCGGAGAAGCGCATCGGCAGATTTCCGGGCATCCGATTTGGATTGGTCTTTATTCTTCCATTCACGGTATAACATCGCGTTGAGAACAACATTCTGAATGTCCTGTTTATCGGACGAGAGCTTATCTTCGACGCTCTTTACCAATTCCTGTTGTCCTTTGAACTTGCCCCAACTCCAGAGGCCGAGCGCGCACCATGAGGATTCACATGTTTTGACAATTTCCAGGACGCTGTCGTCGAGCGACTCGACCTGGTCCTGCAATGCATCGGGGAAACGCACCATGGACAAAGCCGTCGAAATCAGGATTTTTCCCTGAATTTCCTGGCGCTCTTTACTGTCAATATCTTTTTGTTTCAGGCGCTTAATGGCTTGTGTAAAGAAACTGAGATATGCCTCCTTGCTGTCGAGTTTTACAATATCCCAATGCACTTCAGCCTTCGATTCCTCAGGTATATTGGCAAGATCTTCTTCATGAACCGTCTGCATGTCGAGCATAATTTTGTAAATTGCTCCACCGACGGCCCCCAGGACGATAATGGTCAAAGCAACGATGAGAATGACTTTACTATTGAAGGTCTTTTTCGCAGCCGATGCCTTTTTGTTTTTATCTTCGCGTGTAATACTTTGCTTATCCGATTGAATACTGTTGAGGTCAAAGACAAGTTCCCCGTTTTGACCATCATCGGCTTCGACAATACTCCCCCCAGGCAAATTCTGTGGAATGGGGGGCGGAACAGGTGCATTGCCTGTGGGAGCTCCCGACAAGTCCGCCTGTCCGGAGCTGCCTCGTTCGCCCAAAAGGGCGTTTGATTCCGGGTTAGCAGGTTCTCTTAGCAGTGGATTGACGAGGCCCGCAGCTTGTGCAGATTGACCGGAAGCGACATTATCTTTCAACTTCTGAACAGAATTTGTCAAAGTCCGAATAGAATCCTCCGAATCCCCTTCCTCTCCGAGCAAACCGAGAACATCGAATTTCGGCATTTCGATATCGGTGCCCGTTGGTTCCAGACTTGGCTGTTCCATTTCATGTGTCAGCATATCCGCCTTGGTACCCGTCATATCCAGATTCGGTACAGGCAGTTTATGTGTCTGCAAATCCGCCTGGAGTGTGTCGGGAATGGCATTATCCGTAAAATTCAGATTGAGCCCCAAAGGATCATCTGCAACAGGAAGCCCCGAATCATTGTCAAAATCGCGCGATTGTTTGAAGGCACCAGTAGGTTCCTGTCGATCCAATTTAAGAATCGGAGGCTGTATGGATGGTCCGGTTTTGACAACGCCAAGCGCAGAATCTTCGAACGTTTTTCCCACGGGCCCGGAAGAATGACCTGTTACTTCAAGATTATTCTTTTGCTGATCCACCGGATTGGTCACCGAAGACCGAATGCTCGAATCCAGTGCACCAGAAAACATCTTGGTGTTAGTGCGCACAGCCCCCTGAGGGATTTCGTCGCTCAGAGGCTGCTCATCCCGTGACCTGGCAGAGTTTTGTGGTTCAGGGAAATCATCCCGAACCAGGGATCTTGCATTCGATTTTGGAGATGGCAATTCCGCAATTTGTTTTAGAGAAGGTAACTCCTCTGTCAATCCCAATCCGAACGAATCTACGTTATTTTGTGACCCAACTTCTGCAGATTCAAATTTTGGCCTGGGAATACCAGCATCCGATTTGGGACTCGGCAAACCCGCATTCATTTTGGGGCTCGGCAAACCGGCTTCTAATTTGGGACTCGGCAAGCCCGCATCAGCAGAATTGGGCATCGAAAAACCAACT
>DGWW01000218.1 GCA_002395385.1 Myxococcales bacterium UBA4248 | reverse complement strand
GCAAATCCGTTTGTAAAAACAAATTAATCCTTGCGAAGACCGATAGGCCCAAGCAAATTTGAAGGAAAGACAATGAGTGAATTCTTAAATGGTTTTAAGCGCACGCATACGTGTGGTGCGCTCCGTGGTTCGGACATCGGCAAGACCGTGCGTCTGGTCGGCTGGGTTCAGGATTACCGCAATCTGGGCGGATTTTTGTTTATCGTCATGCGCGATCGCTATGGCATTACGCAGATTCACGTCGATCAGGCCAGCCCGCTGTTCGATCAGGCATCGAAGATTCGCGCAGAATGGGTCATCGGCGTCGAAGGTGAAGTGATTTCGCGCGGCACCAACGTCAACAAAAAGCTCCCGACCGGCGAAATCGAAGTCGAAGCCAGGGAACTGCGCATCTTTAACCGTGCCGAAACGACGCCGTTTGCGATTCACGACGATGTCGATGCCTCCGAGCTTTTGCGCCTCAAATATCGCTATCTCGATTTGCGCCGTCCGTGCCTGAACCGCAACATTATTATGCGCAGCCAGATTACGCGCATCATCCGCCGCGTGCTCGAAGCCAATGATTTCCTCGATCTCGAAACGCCTGTTTTGGGCAAAAGCACGCCCGAAGGCGCCCGCGATTACCTCGTTCCGAGCCGCGTTCAGCCCGGTAAATTCTATGCGCTCCCGCAGTCGCCGCAGCTCTTCAAGCAGCTCTACATGGTGTCGGGTTTTGACCGTTACTATCAGATCGCGCGCTGCTTCCGCGACGAAGACCTGCGCCTCGACCGCCAGCCCGAATTCACGCAGATCGACATGGAAATGAGCTTCATCGAACCCGATGATATCCAGAATATCTGCGAAGAAATGATTTCGACCATTTTCAAAGAGGTGCTCAATATCGACCTGCCGCGTCCCTTCAAGCGCATCACGTGGGATGAATCGATGGACCGCTTTGGCGTCGATGCCCCCGATATCCGCTTTGGCATGGAACTCAATGATATTACCGAGATTCTGCGCGGCAGCGAATGCAAGCTGTTCCAGGCCGTGTTCGCCGAAAAACAGCCCACCGTGCGCGCCATCGCCGTCCCGGCCAGCGTCAAGCTCAGCCGCAAGGACATCGAATCCTCGCTATGCGACGTCGCCAAGACCTACGGCGCCAAGACGCTGATCTGGACCAAAGTGGCCAATGGCACGCTCGATGCCGGCATCGCCAAACAGCTCACCGACGACGAAAAGAAAGCCATCATCGACTTGCTCAAACCCGAAGAGGGCGGGACGATCCTCATGGTTGCCGACAAGCTCAATACGGCACGCAATGCCCTCGGCCGCGTCCGCAAAGAAATCGCCGTCCGCAACAACTGGGTTCCCAAAAACATGACCAAAGCCGAAGACGTCGGCCTGACCTGGGTCACCGATTTCCCGATGTTCGAGTGGAGCGACGAGGACAACCGCTGGTACGCGATGCACCATCCGTTCACCTCCCCGCGTTCGTGTGACTGGCCGGCCTTCGAGCGCGGCGAACTCGACAAAGTCTATGCACAGGCTTACGATCTCGTGCTCAACGGCATTGAACTCGGCGGCGGCTCGATTCGTATTCACAACATCGACGTCCAGAAAAAAGTCTTCGCGGCCCTCGGCATTGGCGACGAAGAAGCCCGCGCCAAATTCAGCTTCCTGCTCGACGCCCTTTCGTTTGGTGCGCCTCCCCACGGCGGACTGGCCTTCGGTCTCGACCGCATGGTCATGCTCCTGACCGGTGCCGACAGCCTGCGCGACGTCATCGCCTTCCCCAAGACGAACAAGGCCACCGATATGATGACCGAGGCTCCGGGCGATGTCGATCAAAAACAATTGGATGAATTGTATATTAAAACGGTTTTGCCCGACGCCGAATAATATATATTTTTGTGGGGGAGACGTGCGTGTCGCACGTCTCTGCTCGCTTGGGGCGGGTCTGAGACCGCGCCCCTACGCTCGTTAACGCCCGCTATTCCCAACGTGAATACGCGGGCGTTTCTGCATTTGGGGCGCGGCTATTTGCATTTGGCAAATACGCCGCGCATGTCGCATTAAAAACATCACTCCCAGTGCAGCGTTTCGGGCACGGGGTCGGCATGCTCCGTATCGTCTGCAGAGCCCGCAGCTTCATTGCACTTTGATCGCCCCATTAAATGCGTAATCGAATGCGCATTCTTGATTGCGATGGGGAAGGGAATGCTGTTGACGAATTCGACACCCGCCTTGTTCTTATAGATTCGATATAAAATCGGAAGCGGATCGCCGACTTTTAAAAATGATTCGGGATCCTCATCGATGATGATTTCGTGCGTCAGATCAAAAGGCGTGCGATCATCGGGCGGATTAAAGCTGTAACGCACCCTGAATCGCGGATATTGATGAACGGCAAAGTTTTTGGTGTGAACATTTTGCTCACAGAACTCGTCTTTGACGGCATCGTATTGAATGTCGACAATGGTGGCAATCGTTTTGCGTCCATCGCTTAAAATGCGCTGTAAACGTTCAATGGAATCCGTGTCGTCCGTCGTCTGCTTCAATTGATAACCACGAAGTGAAGCTCTTTTGGCCAGATAATATCTTAACCAAAATACAAAAATAAACGGAAAGATCCCGATGAAAATGAAATAGAAGGGTATGAAAGGTCCGATATTATCTATTATTGAACTATCTTTAAAAAAAGGAGTGAAGAAAAGAGGAATTACGAAGAGAAGAATCGTTACACCTGTCGCAACCCAGTCGCCACCGCCATATTGGGTAATTAAATGAAATTCGAAGCGTTTTATTTCATAGCGTTTATCGTATTCTTCCTTTTTGACGGTATAATACTTTTGGTAAATGCTTGAATCGGTATTAAAATAAAGTTCTTCTATGGGAGCATCCGCTTCATCGACAAAGCACTGTGCCTGAGATATCCAGTTTTCATAGATCTGGGGGATGGGGCGCGGTGTTTGATCAGGCAATTGCTGCCATAGTTCGATATTGCCCGGCTGGGCATACGATTCGACTGACTTGAGCTGTTTGTTGTAATTGGATGTATTGGATTGTGGTGTGTCATTGACATTCGGATTGTAATCGCCATCTCGGAATGAACTGAACACATCGATGAGATAATCGTAATCACACAGGCGTTTGTCGATATTTGGGTCGAGCATCTGCCGCAGCACATTGACGACATTCACCGGCATGGACTGCATCTGCGGCTCAAATATCAGATGGAAATCCTTGACCGGCATATCTGCCGGCGATATCCCCGTGATCAAATTCACCGCTACCGCTGCCACCGCATAAACATCACTCGCCGGGATGGGCTTACCCATGAGCTGTTCGGGCGGCATAAACCCATAAGTGCCTGCAACGGTCGAACCGCCGCCCTGCAATTGTGGATTGGCAACGGCACCAAAATCGAGCAGATAGACTTTATAGCTGCCATCGTTTTTGGGGGTGAGCATGACATTCGATGGCTTGATATCGCGATGAATGATGGGCGGCGTATGGCTGTGCAGCTGTTTGATCAGCGTCAATAGCTGGACGATGATGTCGAAGGTACAGCTCAGGCTAAAGCGGTGTCCCTGATGAATGAACGCGCCCAAAGTCGTCCCCTGGATGAATTCCTGCACGATGTAGGCGCGCGGCGGATCGTCTTCGGGCATGTCGACGGCTTCGTAGAACTTTGCAATACCGTCGATATTGAGCGTCGAAAGGACTTCGGCTTCGCGATGGAACAGCTCGTAAGTCTTCCATGTCTTGACCGATTCGATGTTGAGACGCTTGATGGCGACTTCGATGCCGTCGCTGTCGCGCCGGGCGAGAAAGACATCTCCCTGGGAACCGTGACCGAGTTTCTTGATGGGGGTATAGCCGCGCAGGCCGAGGTCATCGCTCTGGGCGCTAGTATGGGAAGTAGAACTCTGATAGGATTGAGTTTGGTTCATGATGGGATGTATCCGAAGGTCGTTGGGTATGCTGCGCTCCACCCACGGTTATTGGCTACGAGTGTATCGCCCCTGCGGGGCGTACGGATCATTATGCATTATGCATTCATCATTCATCATTGCTTCGCTTCGTAACCGTCGCATTGGCGCGGTCGATTTCGACTTCGGCCTGTTTGGCAAAGGTGCCGAATACGTCTGGATTGGCCATCATCATGGTATTCAGGTAGGGAATGAGTTTGTCATTGAGCAGGGTGAGCATTTCTTTTTTGAGCTCAGTGGCAGAAGCCGGTTTGTCGGCAGCATTGGCTGTTTGCTTGTCACTGGCTGCGTTAAAATCGTCCTGGGCTTTTCGCAGTTTAACGATCAATTCGGCGACGCCGGGCAGGCTCTGAATGGCTGCGATCGTAATTGGCGTGCTAAAATCGACGAGCATGCTTTCGATGAGCGAAGACTCGACGGCAAAAGGCTCGATAGCAATCCGTTTGCCGTATTTGTCAAAGATCGACTTGATCGCATAAGCCGCTTCTTTTTGGTCGGCAAATGGTATTGCCGTGTAACCGTCGATGAGCGTGCCCAGGTCGCGTATGGCTTCATCGCGAACGGCATCGGCCTCGTCGAGTCCCAACTTTGTTGTACCGCGTTGAATGGATTCTGTGAGCCGCCCCGATAATTCGTCAATCTCATCGACCGTCTTCTTTAAAAAGGCATCCGAGTTGATATTGGGGTCCCATTGGTACTGCCGAATCAGGTTGTTTGCTATCGTGGCGATTTCGGTGACGCGTAGTTTACTGGAAACCTTCTTCATGTCTGTCCTCCTTTTTTTAATGTTGCGGCATTGCAACACATATCATAAGAGTGTACCTCTTATTATACGTCGGATTGACATAATTTACATGTTTATTTTCTATTATCTACGGCTCGCTTTTTGTTTAGGCGAGCTTTTGGCAAATTCCCACGGGTCACTTTT
>DGWW01000273.1 GCA_002395385.1 Myxococcales bacterium UBA4248 | reverse complement strand
TTCGATTGATAATCTTCATATTTTTGCCATTTACTTTTTGCCATACAAAATTGCAGATCCTTTTAAACCGAGCAATTTTGCTTCTTTCGTGGTCATGAATTTATCTGTTGTTTCGATGAGTTCGGCTTTTTCGTAACCCATATCAAGCAACTTTTGTACAAATTGCTTCATGCTGCCATAGCGGGATGCACTCATGATGTCGTGAATTGCAAACGTACCGCCCTTTTTGAGGACGCGCAGGGTTTCGAGGAGCCATTTTTGTTTGTCTCCCGGAATGTTGTGATAAACGTAATTGGAGGTTACGCAATCGAAAGATTCGTCTTCGAACGGCAGTTTGGTCGCATCGCCGTTTTTGAATTCTATATTTTGTACATTTTCGGCTTTTGCATTTTCTTCACATAATTGTTTGGAAAAGCTGGCGTATTCCAATCCCCATCGGTCACATCCAATCATTCTGGCATGCGGATTCCGTTTGGCTGCTGCAATGGTAAGCGCGCCACTGCCGCAGCCGATATCCAGACCGACGCCGCCTTCCGGCAGTTTGACATATTCCGCCACACCGTCGACGATCTGTTTGGAGAGTTTACGTTTTCCATCATACGAAAACTGACGGTATGCATAAATGCACCATGCGGATGCGCCCATGAGTCCAAGTGCACCTGCTCCCAATATGCCTGCAATGATTCTGGTCGGCGTGCTTTCTCCCAAAATGCCGAGTGCAAGTGCACCAGCCGTGAGCGCCGTGGCTCCTCCAACAAATCCAATGATCATCCCTTTGGGAACCCAATTTTTATAATTTGCGTTCATCATAAACTCTCCTCAGAATGATTATTTCTTTACAGCCACCAGATGCAGCCGGAACATCTTGCGTTTTTCAATTTTGACGACTTCAAGACCGGCAGATGTGCACATGGCCTTGATTTGTGCGGGCGGATAGATGCAGACATCGCCATGACCAAACAAATTCGCCAGTTTGAGTTCAATATGATTGATCATCCACAGCATCACCGGATTCGTCGTATAATCGCGCAGAATCAGCCTGCCATTGGGTTTGAGCACGCGCTTGACGCCATCAAAGAATTTCTGCGGATGAGGATAATGATGAAAACTGTTCGCACAAATGACCGCATCAAATGATTCATCCTCAAAGGGCAGGTTTTCACTGTCACCAACGATAAACTTTGTATTCGGAAGCTTTTTGGCGTTGGCGACTTCTATCATTTTGGGCGTTAAATCCAGACCGGTATAATGCTTGTCCGGGTATTTTCTGGACAATAGCTCAATCATCGGGCCAGTGCCGCACCCCACATCGAGCAGATCATGAAAATCACACTTTTCGAGCTCTTCCAGAATAGGTGGATAATCATCTTTGCAGAGTTCATAGATACCCGCGTGTCCGCTGTCATATATCTCCGCCGCTTTTGTAAATTCCTTAATGGAGAGTTCTTTGTATTGTTCCGGCTTCATAACTGTCCCCGCTATTTCTTTGCCAACACCGCAATCCATGGATGCTTGTTGTGATGGATCGTTTTTACATCCTTAAAACCAGCTGTTTTGAGTGCGCCTTCTATTTCGCCGGCTTTATAGACTTTCATCCCTTCGATGATTTTTTCATAGCGTTCTCCAATTCCATCCATGCCGTCGCTTTCGCATACAATCAGGAAACTGCCGCCTTCCATTAAAATGTTGTGAACATTGGCAAAGCATTTCTCCAATCCCGGCCAGAAATAGATGGTTTCAAAAGCCGTCGCCAAATCGTATGAATTGGGGGTGAGTTTTAAATCCGAAACATCGCCGACCGAAACTGTACATTTGTTGTGAGCAATCGAAGCCGCATTGTAAACGATGGCTTTTTCGACCGAGAGCGGTGAATAATCCACACCATCGACCACAGAATGCGTGTATTTCTTTAAAAGTGCAGCAACATTGCGTCCTCCGCCGCATCCTAAGTCCACCGCTTTTTGTGGCGTAATCTGTGGCAGCTGCGACAATCCCCAATCAGCGAGTATGGCATGACCTGAGTTCATGCCGTGGAGCATGAGCGATCCAAGAATTCCTTCGGGTTTGCGGGTTTGATTGAGAAAACGTTTGAATAGGCTCATATTTCATTCCTTTGCGCATGTATGATGTGTGATTTGTTAGAATTGTCGAAAACTGTTAGACTTGTCTAACAAATTAATCATGACACAAAAATCCAAAGAGTCAAGGCATTTTTGTGACTGTGTTGTTGACGCTTCGAAAAGTGCAGTCCTTTGTCGGGCTATTGGCCGGAACTATGAAAGCGTACTGCAGATTTTTGTCGTTTGTGCGCGGCCTATCTCGCTTGTGCTCGATACGGCCTGCGCGGCGCCGCTATGGCCTGCAGCCATACACGGCGCCATTATTTGGGATAAAATTTCATCCTGCGTGAACAACATCCTGCAGAGATAATACATCATCCAAAGGGATGGGAAATGGCATGCTGTCGACGTGTTCACGTCCTTTATCATCTTTGCGAATAAGATATATAATGGGCAGCGGGTCACCTACTTTGTAATGTTCCTCTGGGGCGACATGGGTTACGATCGAATGGATGAGATCTTCTTTCTTTTCATCGTCGGGCGGATTGAATGCATAGGTGATTTTGAACATTGGGAGGCCGTGTATAGCATAATAGGCCCTGGTCGGAAAATCAAAGTCACGGATGAGCATGTGGTCAATCGGAACGTTCTCATTGTGATAGGTTTTGATATCTTCAATTTTTTTAATTTTGATAATACCAATTGTAGGTACAGTTCTTTCTGAGCCTTGTCGGTACTCGAAAACTTTTTCGATCTCTTTTTGATTAAGCTCTCGATAATAATAATGTTTTACCAGGCCATTTTCTACGAGTGTATGAGGGTGTGGAATATATTCAATTTGAGTAATCGTTGCGATGCATTTGCGTCCATTTTCAAAAAGTCGATTTTTAATTTCCTGATAGTTTTGATGTTTTTGAAGGATTCTTTCTTTATCTTCTTTTGATTCGTCTAAAAACATTTTAGACCTACCGGATAATTTCACAACAATTAAAACTAATATAATAGGGACAACAATTATCCCCAAAAAGATAAAGAATACTTTAGGCAGGAATAAATAAAACCCGACCGAAAATCCCCCTAAAACTATAATGGCATATATCAATGGGAAAGCAAGTAATACATTTTCACTCTTAATATCTTCCTGTTCTTCTGAGACTTTTGGAAGCAGTCTGCGGGGTTCAGGATGTTGCAAAACAATTTCGCGATAATCTTCTGGAATTTGACGTGGTGTTCTGTCCGGAAGTCTTTGCCACAGCTCGATATTGCCTGGTTCACAGTAGGAGGATACTTTTTTGAGTGTATCTTCATATTGAGAAATATCATTGTATTCAGCTGTGAGTTCAAACTTTGATTGTTGAAAATTCCTGAAGCGTTCACGAAGAACAGCGTAGTCACAGAGGCGTTTTGTACTGTCAGGTTCGAGCATTTGCCGAAGTGTTTCGACAACAGCAGGCATCATGTTCTGCATGTCGGGCTCAAAGATGAGATGAAAATCCTTGACCGGCATATCTGCCGGTGATTTGCCCGAAAGTAAAAAAACTGCAACCGCACCGAGTGAATAAATATCACTCGCCGGCGTCGGCTTGCCCGTGAGCTGTTCGGGCGGCATGTAGCCAAAAGTGCCTGCAACGGTCGAACCGCCGCCCTGTACCTGTGGATTGGCCACGGCTCCAAAGTCAATCAAACAAACCTGGTACCACGCATGATCGCGCGGCCTTAGTATAATATTCGATGGCTTAATATCTCTGTGAATGATTGGCGGTTCGTGTGTATGTAACGCTTCGAGCAAATTGATCAATTGCAGGATGATCTCATAAATGCGGTCAATGCTGAATCGCGACCCCGATTGAATCATTTCCTGCAGTGTTCGTCCCTGAATATATTCCTGAACAATATAGGAACACGGCGGATCTGCTTCGAGATCGTCTATTGCCTCGTAAAATCGGGCAATGCCATCCAATTCCAGTGCGCTCAGAATATCCGCTTCGCGATGAAATAACTCGTATTCTTTCCAGGTTTTGACAGAACCGATATTCAGCTTTTTGATTGCTACCTGTGCATGATCTATCTTTCTCTCTGCGAGATAAACATTCGCTTGTGCACCATGACCGATTTCATTGATGCATTTGTAATCTTTGGAGAGAATGCCGAGCGGAGAAGAATGGTCAATCTGCGAATGAGAATCCAATGTTTCCGCATGATTCTGGATATCGGATGAATTTGGGGCCGTTTTGGTTTCAGACATTTTTATGGACTTGTTTCTTAAATAAATGTGGATTCTGTTTATTCATGTTCCCTGCCATTGTGCGGCATTTGGGATAATCCAAGAGAATATTATATCACTGATAATGTACTTAAGACAAAACAAATGTCATGGATTTGACAAAATGGATAAAAACTGCTTAATTACGTTCAACTTTACGCACTCATGGTGAGGGCATTTATCTTGAGGTAGGTATGAAAAAAATTTCGTTTTTAAGCTGTATTTCTCTATGTTTGCTGATGGCAGCCGGCTGCAGTGATGACGCCAATGAAGGCATCAAAACATCCTGCGGTGATGGCGTGCTCAATAATGACGAAATCTGCGATGGTACAGAGTTTGCGGAGGGGGTCAAAGTATGTCCCGAAGGCCTTGTTCTTAAAAATGCGGATGCATTTGCATGCACAGCCACATGTGGGGTGGATTTTACGAAGGCGTGCGCAGCTCCGACATGCGGCGATGGCGATTTGAGTGGTGCAGAACTTTGCGACGGCGATAAATTCCGAAATGGTGTTAAATTATGTCCAGCCGGAATGGAAGAAGTCGAAGAACCTGTTTACACCTGCACGGATACATGTTTGATCGATATTTCGTTGGCATGCCGTGTGAAAAGTGACGGGCAGGGTGACAAATGCGAGAATCCATGCGGCAATGGCGAACTCGATGAGGGCGAGCTCTGCGACGGTGATGCATTTGCCGATGATGCAAAGGCATGTCCCGATGGCATGGTTATGGTGGATGAGAATGCCTTTGCCTGTACATCATCCTGCGGGATCGATTTCTCGCTGGCCTGCGTGGTGCCTTCTTGCGGCAATGGTCAGCTCGATGATAACGAAATCTGCGACGGTGATGCATTTGCCGATGGTGTCCAGGTTTGCCCTGCTGGAACGACAGCGATGGAGAATCCGGTGTTTGCCTGTACGGACAAATGCCAGCTGGACATTTCGAATGCCTGTACGCCGAATGAACTGGTCCAATGCGGCGATGGTGTGCTGAGTGGTTCGGAAGTATGCGATGGGGACAAGTTTGCCGAAGGTGCGAAGGCGTGCCCTGGCGATATGGTCGAGCTTGCAGAGCCCGTTTATGCCTGCACTGATAAATGCCAGATCGATTTTACAAAAGCCTGTGTTTCGTCTATTTGCGGCGATGGCAAGGTGACGGGGCAGGAAGCGTGCGATGGCGATCTGTTTGCGGAAGGTGCAAAGGAATGTCCTACAGGTACAGTGAAAGTTAGCAAGAGAGAGTTGTTCTCATGTACACAGACATGTGAACTGGATTCAAAATATGCCTGTATTAAAGCTGATGGAAAACAGCCAGAATTATATATTTCTGAAATTTATTTGCATGGTAACACTGAAACCAATAAAGATGCACATCTTTATATAGAGATTGGCAATCTTGGTGAGGAGACTTCGCTTGCAGACTGTAAACTGGTTGGTATTAAATTAGATGCCACCGATAACACCAAAATTGATACAAATTTTGTATTTGAACAATCCCTCGCCGGTATTGCTGAATCTATTAAAAATACCGCAGAGAATCCAGACAGCGTCATTGGCATTTGTCATGAACCTACTTCTGGCTGGATTAAAACAAAATATGATGATAAGACAGCGGGTATGGAGATCTGTGATGCCTATAATGTAGCTGCTTACCAATCGTATAATTCATGTATGGAAAAATGTCCTTTTGAGGATAATGATTGCGGGAATGCCTGTGACATCGCATTCAAAAAAGTCATGAATTTATATTATGAATGTCAGGATAAAGTAGAATATAAACGATTGGATGACAGTTGTGATTTATACATTGACTCCAGTAATCAGAAGCTTACATTGAGTTTGGATCAGAAACCGTACAGCAACTCATATCATTCCGACAAAATATGGGGTATTGGTGTGATGTGTGGTGATAATCTGTATGATATGATAAAACTCGATGGACTTAAAGATAATGGTGGTGAGAGAATGTGTATAAATAACAAATTGTCCGATATTACAGCTACTGGAAATGAGGTAAAAACATCCTATCAGGGTAATGAAAATGCTGAATCATATCAGTTGAGTATTCAGGCCATGAACACACCGGGGAAAGCCGTGTGTGGACGCGTAATTATTAACTAACGGATAGCATATAACCGTTTATTTTTAGGCTATGTTTAACCAGCGTGGATATGTTTCTAAATAAAAGCATTTGCGCCTACGCGGCGGGCGGTCAAGGGTGTTGCGTGACAGACCTCACCCCCTCAGTCACGGCTTACGCCGTGCCAGCTCCCCACTCTCCATGAATGGCGAGGGGGAGCATTTGTTGCGTCGGGGGACGGCGTTCGAGAGGCGCCGATGGCGCAAACTCGAACGCCTTTCCCCCGAACCCCCTTGAACGGTGTTATAAGATGAAATGCCGAACGTGAAACGACATCGTGTCGTACACGTTCGGGCGGCGACATCGTGTCGCCGCTCATGTAGGGAATGCATGTAGTCATCCACAGTTCATTTCTTATCCACGTTTGTTTTACAGAGCCTATTTTTATGTTTGCCGTGGGTATTGGGCCTGCAGCCCAATACCCACGCTTTGCTCGAGGTGGTGGATATGAAAAAAGTATTTGTTTTTAGCTGTATTTCTCTGTGTTTGCTGATGGCAGCAGGTTGCAACGATGACGCCAATGAAGGCATCAAAACTTCTTGTGGTGATGGCGTGCTGAATAATGACGAAATCTGCGATGGTACAGAGTTCGCGGAGGGTGTCAAAGTATGTCCCGAAGGCCTTGTTCTTAAAAATGCGGATGCATTTGCATGCACAGCCACATGTGGGGTGGATTTTACAAAGGCTTGTGCCGCGCCGAGCTGCGGCGATGGTGATTTGAGCGGTGCAGAACTTTGCGACGGCGATAAATTCCGAAGTGGTGTTAAGTTATGTCCAGCCGGGATGGAAGAAGTCGAAGAACCTGTTTATACTTGCACGGATACATGTTTGATTGATATTTCTCAGGCATGTCGTGTGAAAAGCGATGGACAAGGCGGTAAATTCGAGAATCCCTGCGGCAATGGCGAGTTGGATGAAGGTGAGCTCTGCGATGGGGAAGCATTTGCGGATGGTGCAAAGGCATGTCCCGATGGCATGGTTATGGTGGACGAGAATGCCTTTGCCTGTACATCATCCTGCGGGATCGATTTCTCGCTGGCCTGCGTGGTGCCTTCTTGCGGCAATGGTCAGCTCGATGATAACGAAATCTGCGACGGTGATGCATTTGCCGATGGTGTCCAGGTTTGCCCGTCTGGTACGACTGCCATGGAAAATCCGGTGTTTGGTTGTACAGATAAATGCCAGCTGGATATTTCGGCTGCTTGCACCCCGAATGAACTTGTCCAATGCGGCGATGGCGTGCTGAGCGGTGCAGAGGTGTGTGATGGTGAACAATTTGCCGAAGGCGCCAAGGTTTGCCCGGGCGATATGGTCGAGCTTGAGAACGCCGTTTATTCCTGCACCGATAAATGCCAGATCGATATCAGTAAGGCTTGTGTTTCGTCGATTTGCGGCGATGGCAAAGTAACCGGGCAGGAGGTTTGCGACTTAGGTCAATTTAAAGAGGGTGCCAAAGTATGCCCAGACGATAAAATTGTCGTGCCTGATCGCGATTTATTTGTTTGCGATAGCTGTACTTTGAATACAGAATTTGCATGTATGGAGAAGGGGGATGTAGCTCCGACGCTGTATTTCTCTGAAATTCGCATGCTGGATGACAAGAAAGACCCAGAACATGCAGCACATCTCTACATCGAGATTGGCAATCTCGGTACTCATACGCCAATTGGGGATTGCAAGCTCGTCGGCGTCAATCTCGATAAGACGGATGCGACTAAAATTGACCCCAACTTTGTTTTCGAATATCCGTTTGCCTACTCCAGTGTTTTTAACCCGCGCGGCATTTTGGGCCATGTGGCTGGTCCTAATATATATTTGCCAGTGGTTACCGTTTGCTATGAATCGAGCGAAGGATGGCTCAAAAATCAGTATGATTCCAAAACAACCAATATGGATGCCTGTGAATCTACCTGGAATTACCAGCGATACAAGTACTACGAATGTGTGCTTAATCAATGCGAAGATGAGACAGATACGAAATGTATTGAACAGAATTGTTTAGATCTCGCTCAAGCGGAATCAGATTATTTGGCATGCCAAAATAAAGTTAATATGAAGAAACTGGACGAAGCGTGCCTTTTCAATGTTCCTGCCAGTAATACCAATTTGCTTTTAACAAAGACGCGTTCGACCTATAAATCGGACAAAATCTGGGGACTTGGTTTGGTATGCGGCGATAACGTTCATGATATTATCAAGTTGTATGACATTCCAAATGATGCTCACGGAACCAACCGTATTTGTTCGAAATTAACCGATATCAAAGCAACCGGAGATGTCATTAAAGATGTCAGCTGGTGGGATTATAATGATCCTAAGTCGCGGTACACAAGTAATTATGAGAATGTGACCTACGGTAAAGCGACCTGTGGTGAGAATAGAATAAATTAATCACAGCCCATACCGTAGAAAGTTATATTATTTAAGCATAGAATCACTCGTATTATCGTTGATAATGGGATGCTTGAAAAATATAAATAACCGTCGCGTATTGGGCACAGCCCGATAGCGACGGTCAGGCCCGTCGTATCGCGTTAGCGAAAGACGGGTAATGTAAATTATTGAGCTGTTAAATTGTTTGTTTGTAAAAATGGATATAATCGTTGATGGCTTCTTCAAAAAACGGATGTAAATAGATATCAAAATGACCGCAATTGTACACTTTGCAAGTGGTGTATTCTGAATTACATGCAAGTTGCAATGTCTTTTGGGCAGGCGCTAATGTATCTTTTGAACATGCTGCCACATAAACGGGATTGTTGATATTCTTGAAAAACTTGCCAGGTGAATATTTTATAAATTCGAGCAACGTTCTTGCAGGTGCTTCGTTAATATAATCTATATCTCCTATAAAGCGCTTTGTCGTCTCTTCATCCGCTTCCATAAATGCATTCTCGCCCTTATATGACGAGAGTTTTAGCATGACGGGATGATAACCGGTGATGCAGGATAATATATCTGCAATCACATAAGGAATCTTTTTTAGAATATATAAAGGAGATACAGTTTTAGTAGTAGCTATGGTGTCTGTATAAGGACACTGGGCAACCGCCGCTTTTATATCTTTTCTATGTGCCGATAGCCATATCACATGACCACCGCTGAATGAACTGCCAAACAGCAAAAGATTATCGCCATCCACGCGATTGTCTCGTTTAATATATTCTATGGCGCTGTTCCAGTCTTCGAGCTGCATTTTAACATTGATGAGTTGTCGCTGATTGCCGTCGCTTGCGCCATAGTTGCGATAATCAAATAAGAAACAGGCGTATCCAGCTGACGCAAATCTTTCGGCATATTCATTTAAATGCATTTCACGGGTTCCGCCCAAACCATGTGCCATGACGATGATGGGGCATGGATGGTCGCTATCGGGCAAATAGAGCCATGCTCTGCATCTCGTTCCCTTCGAATCGAAATCGATATCCTGTCGTTGAAATGCTTTTTCCATGATTGTTTCCTTTGGCAGCCGACGTCGTGTCGGCTGTATAGAGGTTTTTACTCAAGTTTCGCACATTAAATAACTTTATACAAAACCCTATTCGCCTACGCGGCGAGCGGCAGGGGGCGTTCGATTGTGAACGCCCTCCACACCCTAGGGCTGTCGAGTTCTAATTTTTGATTTTTTCCTGTCGCCCCTTCAGGGCTAAACAGCTTGGGATAATCATCTTTCCCGGGGTTACGCTGACCTCA
>DGWW01000272.1 GCA_002395385.1 Myxococcales bacterium UBA4248 | reverse complement strand
TTGACTTTAGCCTCAGTCCCTACAAATCTGCTAACATTCGTACTAAAAAAGTGAGCATCGTTAATCCGTTTGTTAAAACATACAGGCTGGCGGCTGAGTGGTAACGAATCGTTACGTTTTCCGGAGTGTTTATTCGCAATTTGATTTCTTTTATGCTAAAGGATCGATAGCGGGATTGTCTTTGCACTCCCGTAACCTCAGACAGCATTTGAAATATTCAACCATCAGCATGGAGAGAAGATGAGATTACGTACAATCGGACTAGCGCTCATAGCGGGATGCCTTTCTCTGGGAACGATGGCCTGCACGACCCCAACGGCGACCCTTCCCCATCGTGAAATGCCGGCCGGTGCAACATTTTCTGGGTTATGGTATACTAATTTCGGCGACATGACTCTGACTCAAAAAATGGATGGGTACACGCGCGGAACCTTTGATTATAAAGGTGAAGGACAGGTCGAAGGGAAAGTAGAAGGCGGCGTATTTATTTTTGACTGGATGCAGCCAGGCGATTTTCAGATTGGCCGCCGTGAAGTCAAAGGGAAAGGTTACCTGGTGATCAGCGATGATGGCCTGAGTATGACTGGTCAATGGGGATATGGCGACAGCTATACCGGCGGTGGCGAATGGACAGGCAATAAGGCGACAGAAATTTATCGCTAGCATTCGTATAATCTGAAGATTGAGCCGGGCAAGAACAGATGGAAAAAGGGATAGTCGTTGAAGTATTGGGGCCTGTCGTATTTGTATGCAGGCTTGAGGGAGAGAGGATCGCCATAGAGAAACCTTATGCCTGTTCCCTTTTAGGGAAGAAATACCGCAATGGGCGTCCAGTTCCTGGCGATCGTGTCAATTTTGTCATTCACTCCGAGACGGTACAGAGACGCGATTATCAAGGTGTCATACAATCGATAGACGAGCGGAGCAGCCTCGTCGAGCGCCTTGAACCAGGCGGTCGCCGTCCCAAACCTCTCGTTGCCAATCTGGATACGCTCGTAGTCGTCGCGAGTGTTGGTGCGCCTCCTCTCAAGCCCGGTCTGATAGACCGCTATCTCGTATGTGCACATCACTGGGCACTCGATCCCCTTATTATCATCAACAAATGGGAACTGGCCGAAGAGATCGATCTTTTGTATGTACGTCTTTATGAAGCATTGGGCTACCGATGCATCCTGTCCTCTGCCTACCAAAAGATAGGTCTGGACGAAATCCGTACCATACTCGAGAGACGCCATTCGGCTTTTTTGGGACATAGCGGTGTCGGCAAATCCTCTCTTTTAAATGAGCTTTTTCCTGGCGCACAGCTTGCAACGGGAGAATTGAGCCAGCAAAGCCAGCGCGGCAGACATACGACGACGGCCTCGCGTCTTTTGCCGTTTGAAGCGGGCGGTTTTATCATTGATACACCGGGTGTACGTGAATTTGGGATTACAGGCATTCCCTCAAGCGAACTGAGCGACTGTTTTCCGGAATTTCGGGAGCTCTCCAAAAAATGCCGATTTCAGCCATGCAGCCACACCCATGAACCCGACTGTGCGATTCGCCAGGGAGTGGAAAATGATGATTTAGCGGATTTTCGCTATCAGGCATACCTCAAGATCTATGCAGAAATAAAGGAATTCGAGAAGACCCAATATTAACGCGGCGTATTTCGGTACAGCCGAAATAGCCGCGTGCGCAGGGCGCATTTGCCAAAGGCAAAAAGCCCGCGCCCCCACATATCCATACATTTCGATACGACCAATGAAAAAGAAAACACACCATGCTGCCATGGCAGCTCTTTTCTTGATGTTGCCCGGGCATGCCTTCGCCGACTGTGAAGATATAGCACAGAATGAAGAATGGATACGCAATCTCATCGATGTCGCAGCATTTCACGATCATGGTGATTATAAAGAATCACTCGAGATTGGCCTGAAAATGCTTGTGATGTGCGACCGCTCACCCGCATTGAATTATTATATTGCCTCAGACTATCAGGCATTGGGTGAAAATGCCAAAGCATTTGCATATATATTAAAAGCGAGCGATGGCACGGCTCACATGGCGACCTCGAAAGAGAACGAAGAGAGTATCAAAAGAAAACGCGAAGAATTGGAAACGATTGTAATGGGTGAGACTTCGGCCAAAATCAATCTTTACAAATACAAGAATGAATATAAGACCGCAATGTGGGCTGGATTGGGGGTCGGCATTTCGGGAGCCGCTTTAACAACGCTTGGTACTATGCTTATTACTTCTGATGATGATGATCCTGATAATGGTAATAACTCAGGAGATAAATCCAAAGATAATGCCTATACCTCGAGTAATCTCGCAGGTTATTGTCTTCTTGGTGCCGGTCTGGCGATGCTCGTAGGCGGTGCGGTATTGGGGGGCATATACGGCTATAAATACATGCATTTTGAAGAAGAGAACACCCAGTTTTCGTTTCATGTGATGCCGACGAGCATCGGTCTGAGCGTGACTTTCTAATGACGTTACTACTCAGCCGCCAGCCTTGTATGTTTTAACAAACGGATTTGTTCGCATCTAACGATGCTCACTTTGTCAATTCGGAATTATTAAGGCATTCTCTTTGTGATATCTAAAGAATAAAGCAGTTTGGCTTTAGAGGTTCATTTTGGTTTTGGCATATTCAATAACGCATTACGAATTAAAAACGCGAAGGCCGTTAGGCCTGAGCAAATCCGTTTGTAAAAACAAAACCAGCCCTCGGCTGAATCGTTGCACCTAGTGACAGGCTGGACGCGAATAAACATTGACAATAAGGTATCATTTCTGAGAGATTACAGCATGGTATGGTTTGCTCTTTGCAAGCGGCCAATGACAAATAAAAAGGATAACCATTATGGCATTTGATTTAAAACGCAGTGAACGTACTGCCCGCGCGACCGCATCCGATACGGCGGTTTATCATAAAGATGAAATTCTGAAGAGCTTTGAAGATGACAATTTCTTTGAAGCATTGGCAGAAAACATGGAAGAAAGCAAGAAAGCCTTCGTGACACGCTGCGGTGCCGAAGCTGCTGCGACGAACATTTTGGAACGTGCAATCAACGATACGATATTTGTCCCACTCGGAGAACAAGGCAAATTCCCCATTTTCTAGGAACGAATCTGGAGTTTTTTAAAATGACCAAGCGCATCATCCGTGCCGTATTTGCAGCTTGTCTGTTAGCCGTGCCATTCACTTCGATGGCCAAGCAGACATACGATTTTAGCGATATCAATGAGCCCAAACTTCAGTTGCCCTTTACCGTAACGAATGTCGAAACGACTGGCGAATGGAACACTCTAAAACATATCTATCATCTCTCCGATGCGTATGACAAAGTCATCAGCAAACTGGAAGAGATGTACAGCAAGAAGCAACCGCTTGGTGATCTGGTTATTATGGGCGTGACCAAACAAACCGGATCAGAAATGTACCAGATGATCGTTGCGTACCAAAATGAGCACCATTATGCGCAGATTACCCCCGAAGGTTCCGGCGCAAAGATCACCTTAGAAGCCGCTCCCGTCAGTTACGTGACCGGCGTATTTGATATTGCCATTTACGGTTTTACGATGCCAGACGGAACGATCATTTCGGCAGTCAGTGCAGCAGAAGAGTAAAACTACTAAAATGGAGAAGCCAAGAGACGTTTGACCAAACGTCTTTATGATATGGATACAAGCATAGCACAGGCTGTGACTGCACTTGCAGATTGGTGCCGTTCATCTGAGATTGCATGGCATGCAGAGGCAGATTCGCTTTTTGGGCGATATATTGAGTTGCTTTTGCATGCTCAGCAACAAACAAACCTGACGGGATTTTCGACCCCAAGACAATTAGTCGAATCCCTGTTTGTCGATTCATTGCAAATACTGCGCGTGCGAAAACCGGATATATCGATGCTCGATATTGGCACAGGTGCAGGTTTTCCCGGCATCCCTATTAAGATATTGTGCCCCGAAACCAAAATCATTCTCGTGGAGCCTCGCACAAAACGCTATGCATTTTTGCGCCTCGTCGAGCGCGAACTTGGTCTCACACTGCTCCAAATCCACAAATGCCGGGCAGAATCACTCGCCTTGCAGGAAACGCCCCAGATGGTAATTTCGAAAGCCTTTGCACCACTCCCCGAATGGCTCACACTCACAAAACGATGGGCTGAGCTGGGGAGTGACGTTGCTTGTCTCGTATCACAAAAAGACTGGGATGATGTGGATCTGTCGCAGTTTGGCTATCAGACGGTAGGTCTGCTCAATGAAAACCAGCGGGTTTATGCAGTGGTAAAGTTAGCGCAATTCCTTTAAAAGGGGTTCGTAATGTGTGATATCATAGGCAATGCCGTATGCCATGCGTGCCACTTCGGGATAAGCTTTTTTCGTCTGATTGCCAATATCAATGGCAAGTCCATAGACGGCAGGATCTGGACCGACGGGAATATCCGCAGCATTCAGTCGTTCTTTGACGGTTTCGACTTTGGGTTTGGAGAGATCGACGCCACGATGTTTTGCAAGTGAATTGAGTTGTGCGCGCACCTGAGGCGTGTCTTCATAATCCATGCTCAGGTAAATCAGCGCATTTGCCAGATCAAATTTGCTGTCGAGCATGGCGAGTGCCGCATGTTCGCGATAAAATCGAGCAAGCTGATGGCGCGTATACAGGAGCTGATAAACCTGTTTGAGCAGTTCACGTACTCTATTGTAGTCCTGTCGAATGCGTGCGATTTGCATGAGTTCAAAGAAGATCATGGTATTGACAGGAGATAGTTCCAGAGCATGATTGAGCGCCTCTTCGGCTTTGTCGTAATCTTTGAGTTCAAACCAGGCACATCCTTTTTGATAATATAAAACTTCGGGCAAATTGGATATTTTTTCGATAGGTTTATCTTTATTGCGTGCCCGAAAGAGCATTTCTTCGAATGGGTGGTTAAACGAACAGATGTATTTATCCGGATCTTTAGGCGGCTGCACTTCGCCGATAATTTCATCGAAAGCTTTGACGGCATCCTCGAATTTCTTTTCGCGCATCATTTTCTGCGCCTGCATGACTTTATCCTGAAATTCGACGAGCTTATCTTCGAATGCTTTTGCTTCTTTGACAGCTTCGGCATCGGGGAATTTCTCGGCAGCATAGCGACCGATGTAGGTCACGATCTTGAGATTTTCTTCGGTTCTATCGAGAGAACGGCAATAATTGCGCAGAATATCGACATCATGATTGATATCGCCATTGAAGTCCTTTTCGAGATTCTGAATAATTTCCTGAATTTTTTCGTCCATATTTTTCCTATTGTTTGTTTTACAAGCGGATTTGTTCAGGCCTTTAGCCATGAGCAATGAGTCATTAGCAATGTGCAATTATTCGGACATCCTCAATGTCTGTCGCTAAAGCATCTGGATTCACGTCGTCCTTTAGGAATTACCTTGTTAAAGACTCATTCTTTGCTAATTAGCTAACTGCTAATTGCTCATTATTCATAGTGAGCAACACGCGTTGCGAACAAATCCGTTTGTAAAAAGAACTTACCTAATCTCACTGCCTTCGACAGTAATGGGAATGGGTTGAAGTTTCCAGTTATCGGGCGGGATTGGGAATTTCATATTTCCCCCCATTTTAAAATTCTTGATGCATTCTTCGATCATTTTGTCAAAAGCCGCATCACCGCTTTTGGAATAGAAATCCCAATTCCAGACGACCCCATTTTCACCGATGCGGATCCAGATCTTGGCCCTGAGTTTTTGCATTTTTGCTTTTGGAATACTTGCAGGTGCATTCATATTGTTGTCGAGTTTAGCCTTAATCTTTTGCAGATAGGGATCACCCGAGCCGGTGGCAGATTTGGAAAGTCTTGAACCATCGGCAGAACCACCGGGATCGACATCGCTGATGGGGCGTGCCTCATCAAAATTGCTCGCAGCATTGAGCAGATTGTCGAGATTGGGCTCTTTAGCTGTTTTCTTTTTTTCTTTTGGCGGCGTCGTGGATTTGACCGTAGTCACGGTATTGGCCTGAGTCTGTTCGGGCGTATTGATGATACGCGGCAATGCAGTTTTTCGTGTTTCTGCCCCGAGCCTCGGTGCCTGAACGATGCCAATATCCTGTAAAATGGGCACGCGTTCTTCCTTAGAGCACGAGCAACTCTCGCGCTGTGCCAGAACGACATCATTGGGAGCACCATCCAAAATGAGCTGAGCACCTTCAAGCAAAAGCGCTCCCATGCGAACATCGCGCATGTGCGATCCGCAGACGATTTCCTCGGCATCCTGCCAGTCAGCCGCATTCACCTCAACGGTAAACATGCGTCCATTTTCAATGTAACGACAGAAGATATTCTCTTTTTCGGGAGCATTGCCGACCGCATTCGTACTTTCAGAACCAGAGCTCAAAATAAAGAGCAGAAAAACGACAGTATGTACAGCAACGGTCACGAAACCGCTGATCAGTCTTTCGCCCGCAGTCGGCTGATGGATATCTTTACTCATGCTCAGCCTCTAATACGGAAGAAAAATTGGGATCGGTGACAATATCGACGCTTTGAAGTCCCAACCCCCGAAAAGCCTGAAGTACGCCCGAAACAAAACCATAAGGCGCATCCGCATCCGCTTCGAGATAGAGTCCTTCTTTAATCATACGCTGATTTTGTCCCAATGTTTTGACAATGATATCGAAACACGGCTGCCATTGTGCCGGATCGCGCGTTTTGGAACAGTCGGCAATCGGATCCTGTCCCCCCACACTCGAAAGCCCGCGCACGACAAATACACGCAAATTTTTATCAATGACGACGACAAGTTTTGAAGTATCAGGATCGGCCAGATAGTCGTTATCGGGTGTAATGGGCAAATTGAGCGATACGAGCGATTCGGTCTTTTCCTGCACACTTTCCTGCTTTTTCTGTTCGAGGCGCTCCTGTTCGGAAGCTGCCGTCGTCACCATAAAGATGATGAGCAGAACAAGCAGGACGTCTACAAGCGGCGTCACATTGATATCACTGAGTTTTCCAGCAGCCATATTGGATTTTGTAAAACTAAAGGGAAAGTCTGAAACTAAAATGAATGGCTTTCTGAATGCGTAATGCGTAATGCGTAATTGAAATTGCAAAACTAAGGGGATAGTCTGAAGCTAAATGAAAATGGCGCTCTGAATGCGGAATTGAAATTGCAGCCCCCCAATGTCACTCTAAAGCTAAAATGTCTTTATGCTTAAGTAATCACAAAGAGAAAGCCTGAATAATTACGAATTACGAATTACGAATTACGAATTATTTAAAGAAGTGCCGTTTGACGATATTGAGGAAGTCGTTCGAGAAGCTCTCCATATCGGCATGGAGATTTTTAATCTTTTGATTGCAGTAGTTGTACGCCATAACGCTGGGAATGGCAGCGACGAGGCCGATGGCCGTAGCGATAAGAGCCTCGGCGATAGGTCCGGCAACCGTCTGAATTCCCATATCGGCAGCATTGCCCGAGAGATTGACAAAAGCGTGCATAATTCCCCAGACCGTACCGAACAGACCGATAAAAGGCGCAGTCGATCCCGTCGTTGCCAGGAATGACAAATATTTTTCGAGCGATGTCGTTTCGACAACCGA
Organism: Myxococcales bacterium UBA4248; assembly: GCA_002395385.1. Lineage (GTDB taxonomy): Bacteria > Myxococcota_A > Bradymonadia > UBA4248 > UBA4248 > UBA4248. The sequence goes on along the minus strand of DGWW01000272.1, from coordinate 9,425 downwards.
TGCTCTGCGCAGCGCGCGTTCTACATTTTCGATACCCGAGAGTTCGATGGCCTCGGCCTCTTTATCCTTTTCTTTTTCGCCTTTTTTAAGCTTTGTCAATTCGACATATCCCGCGCGAAACATCTGTGCAGTCGGGCTGCTCTTGAGATTTTCGGCCTCTTTGTAGGTATTGTCCAGGCGTTTGGATTTCCAGAAAATGTCCTGGAATGCATCGGTTTGTCCGCGAGCTTTAGAGAGATAAATCAATTTCATGGCGATGATAAACCAGCTGGCAAGGCTCATGGCCACCAAAATGACGAGCACAGCCATGACGACGCCGGTCGAATCGAGGATGAGTTCACCAATATTGAGTTGTTCTGCGGCTAAAATGATATTGTTATAATCCATCATGGAACCATTCCTGTATCAGGTATATCCTTCATTTTTTGGGGATACATTCATCCCAAAAGTTACCATTTACCCGATTTCATCTCATGCGAAAAGTGAAAACATGGATTACACGAATATGAATTGCGTGTAATATAGGATGTGTATTGGTATGCGCAATGCGCAATTGAAATTGCCCCCAATGGAGAAACACATGGCGAACGAAAAAAAATCCTATCAGATTGAACTGCGTTACGATGATACTACCGCTAGCACAGCAGAAATACAGGCACTCGCAGATGTGCTTGCAGGTCGAGGTCACCGGGTATCCATTCATAAGATACAGTCCAATGGTTTCGTGCGGGACATCACCCGCTCAGCCAAAGACATCCGTGATATGGCAGGAACTGTAGCCGAGAACGTGCTGGATGCCGCCAATTTGGGTATGCAAATGCTCAAAGGTATGGTCGAACCATTTGTCGGCAAACCTGACAGCAAGAAACCTGAGGAAACCAAACCAGAAACATCGCAGGAAGCGCCCAAAGAAGCCGCCCCGGCGGATGATGGTTTTGACGCCATAGGGCCCGCCGCAACGACAGCAGCCGTTGCATCGAGCGATCGTGCCGTCGTCGTCACTTCTCCCGATCATTTAAAAGATGCCGGTTGGGATGCCATTCGCATCGGTTTTATGTCCAAAACGGCCCTCAATCACACATGGCAGCCGGCATCCCTCGACGCCATGGTCATTCCCCATAATGCATTCCGCCCCTATCTCGAATACATCCACTGGGATCCATCCCACATTTTCGAAGGCGGCTATCTGGCACTGGACAAAGATCGCCCCGGCATGAGCCACGAAGATGCTCAAAAACGCTTTAATCTGAACAGCGCCGACGGCCCCGTGGTACTCATCATGGCGACCGGATTCCCCCAGGAATCGCTCCAAACACTCATGGTACAATTGTCCTTGCTCAAGATGCCGATGCAGGTTTTCTTCTATCACGGCGGCGATGCCACGAAAGCGAATATTCTCCGCTCACTCGCTCAGCAATATGCCGTCAATGCACGCATGTTCGGCAAAGTCAATGCATTGCCCGACTACATGGCCATGGCTGATATTGCGGTTGCTTCAGTCGATGAACCGCTCTCCGAAATGCTCGAGAATACAGGCGTCCCAACGGTTTATGTCGCTGGCAATACCGTCTCGGCGAGAATCAATTTCCTCGAACATGAGCGCGCGGCGATGGTAGCCCCTCAACTTTACAAACTATCGGCGATCCTTGCTCAGCCCATTACGGATCTCAATCTTCGCGAGAATATGCGCAAATCGGCACAGGAAATCGCAAAACTGGCGAGTATTGAATTGTGTGCCGATGGCATCGAAGCGGCATTGGCAAAGAAAGCAGAACTCATACCGGATCCCAATCGCCGGACCGTAAGCGATGATGGTTTTGAAACAATCGGCCAGATGCCCGCGCCCGCAGCCGGACAGAATTTCCTGATGCCACAGGCCGCCCCGATACAGTCTGCCCCCATCGAAGCGACACAGCAACCCGCACCCGGTATGATACAACCGCCCATGGCGCAGCCTGTCCCCGGCATGGTTCAGCCCGCGCCCGGCATGGTTCAGCCCGCGCCCGGCATGGTTCAGCCCGCCCCTGGTATGGTTCAGCCCGCCCCCGGCATGATGCCGCCCCCCGCACCATTCCTCACTCCCGGCATTGGCGCAAAATCCAAAGAAGAAATCAAAAAAGAATATACCAACCTGCTCATCGTCGAAAAGAACATCGACAAATCGCTCGAAACCGCCAGCAGCGAGGTTCAAAAATGGGAACTCCGCCTCGATCTGGCGCGCCAAAACAATCGCGATGACCTCGTCAACTCGGCCCTGATCAGCCTGCAGTCGGCCAAAACGCAGGAGATGTCCCTCCTGCAGCAAAAGGATCAAATCCAGCAGCAAAAAGCCGTCCTCAAACAGAGCGCACGTCTCGTAAGCAACCAACCCACCGGCGAGGATGCGTTTAAACTGTCGAGCATTACCGATGCTGAATTGTTTGGCCCCAGCAAAGAAGAACTCTCGCTCGAAAAGGAATTTCAGACACTTCAGCGGCAGCAGGCATTGCAACGCCTAAAAGATGAAATGGGAAGACGGTAATGGATGGATAATTGGTAATTGATAATTGATAATGCGGAATACGGAATGCGGAATCCTGCTCGCCCTTTCAGGGCTCAGACAAAGCAATCATCTGACTTTTAGCAATTTGGATAAAGTCGACCGATTTTAGAACTCGACGCCCCTGGGATGAGGCATGCCGAAAGAGAAGTTCGGCATATTTTTTGCTATCATCACCTAAGATTGAAACATTCCGTTTCAATCATCGCAAATCATTCACACATTTTGTGATTAATAGAGAGGCATACGATGCAAAAAGTGTTCATTTTATCCGTTGCACTGATTGCAATGATGGGTTCGCTTTGGGGATGTCATTCGGATATCCACGTTGAACGAGGGTATGTATCGGATCCCGTCATCGTTCCAGATCCTTATGTTCCGAAATATCCCGAATCCCGTGCATACGACACAGGTTATTATGGCACGGGCTGCTCGGATGGCACGCGCGAAGGCTTTATCGATTCGAACCTGTATCCATTTATTGCCGGCTGTGCGGGCGCATGGACTATTCCCGGCGTGCATCACGACGAGGGCCCGGCATGTGGGCGCATGGCTGGCAACAGCAACTACAACCGCTTTGGTGATAATTGCAACGTCGAGGATTTATGCGCACCAGGCTGGCATGTGTGCTATGGTGCCGACGATGTGACCTCGAACACACCGGTCGGCGTTGGCTGCGCTCCTGTCATGGACGGCACGATTGGCCCGGCATTTTTCCTCACGCGCGCGACCTCGAACGGCGGCCTGATCTGCGGTGAAGATGGCAGTTATTATGCTTCCGCCTTTAATGACGTTTTCGGATGCGGTGATTTGGGATGCACGCCCGGCCCCGAAAAGAACTGCGGCCCACTCAATGCGACATCGCACGATGCCTGCGCCATGCTGATGCACGGCAGCTGTGACTGCTACTGGGATGGATACTCGGTTTCCTGCAGCGGCACCACCGGCTGCAACTGGTGCCGTTCGGTCGATTATTACGAAGCCTACTACAACCAGTACATCCCGGACAACGGTGCTTGGGATTGTGGTGTAACAAGCAGCTTCGAAGCGGATGATATCCTCAAACACGATCCCGATTATCTCGGCGGCGTGCTTTGCTGCATGGATTTTGAGTATTGATTTGTGGCTTTGCTATTGGCTGTTGGCCAATACGCAAAGCCTGCGCGCCGCTATCGGATTCCCGATACGCGGCGCGATTTTTTATTCTTTAACGCACTTGCCGTCGCGGCAAACCTCCGAATCACGGCATTGGACATCGCATGGCGTACCAGTACCGCAGCTCCAATCCTCGCAGATCGCATCGACGACGCGACCATCTCCTGCGCCTACGCGGCGAACGATCAAGGGTGTTGCGTGACACCCTTGACAATCCCCACGTCGGGGGACGGCGTTCGAGAGGCGACATCGTGTCGCCGCTCATGTAGGGAATGCATGTAGTCATCCACAGTTCACTTCTTATCCGCGTTTGTTTAGCAGAGCCCCCAAAAAACAGCCCATGCGTATAAAAAAAGGCGGCCCAACTGGGTCGCCTTTTTATAGCATGGGCCAAAGCGCAGCCGTATTGCCGCAGGCAATAGGCGCGCACCAAATTATATATATTATTATATATATTAATATATATATTTATAATTAGAAAGCATTGCCGATGCTGAATTCGAACACGCAGGGTTCTTCGTCTTTTTTGGGAGCGAGCGGGAAGCCCCATTCGAATCGCAGCAGTCCCATCGGTGACATCCAGCGGAAACCGAATCCCATGGCCGAACGCATGACGGAGTCGTATTCTTCCTCGCTATCGGCGAACCAGTCGATTTTGAGCGAGAGTGGCTGATCTTCGTTGTAGGCATTGCCCATATCGAAGAAGACGACGGCGGAAATGTTCATCGACTTGATGATGGGGATTTCGAGTTCGGCATTGAAGACGATTTCCTTGTCGCCGCCGATTTGGAAGCTGGAGAGTGTCGACGTCGGATCGACGACGTTGGTCGTGAACGAACGCGAGGGGCCGAGGCTCGATCGGTCGAAACCGCGAACGGAATTGGGGCCGCCGACGAAGAAGCGTTCAAAGATGGGCACTTCCTTGCTTGGGGCGTTCCAGTTGGCGATGTAACCGATTTCGAGATTGGCCTTGAGAATGATGTCCCAGAAGATGGGGTAGTAACCGCGTGCGCGTCCCATAAAGCGAATGAATTCGTTTTCGCTGCCGAGGTATTCGTCGGCAAAATCGACCGATCCCTGCAGCATATACCCCTTGGTGGGGAGCAGACGGTTGTTTCGCTTGTCCCAGGTGAGCGTGGCATTGAGAGAGCTCGTCAGGCCGCCATTGAGGATCGACCCGAGATTGCGCTGTTTGCTGGCGAAAGAGCCCGTACTGACTTCGACATTTTCGAGGGTATAGGTGAGATCGAGCGTGAGATCGCGGGTAAACGGATAGCCGAAGCCGATGTTGCCGCCGTAGGATTTGCGGGTAAAGTCGGTATAGACGTATTCATAATTGAATAGTGAGAATCGGAAACGCCATCTCGAATCGAGGAAGTAGGGATCGAAGAACTGGAAGTTAAAGAGCTGTCGCAGTTTTGAGATCGTGCCCTGTGCGGCGAGGTAGTGGCCGCGCCCGAGGAAGTTATCGTAAGAGACCTGGAGCGTACCGATGAACGATTCGGAGGAGCTAAAACCGGCACCGATCTGGAACTGTCCGGTCGAACGCTCGGTGACATCGACGAGGACATCGATGGTGTTGGGGTCTTTAGCCGACTGCGTGGTGACCGAAACTTTGTCGAAGTAACCAGTTCTTTGAATCAGCGACTCGCTGGCGTGAATTTTGGAGCCGTGATAGAGCTGTCCTTCGTTGACGAGGATTTCGCGCCGTATGACTTTATCTTCGGTTTTGGAGTTGCCGGAGATGAGAATTTTGCCGATGTGTACGGGTTCATTCGGCGTAATATCGTAAGCGATATCGATGGTATTGGGTTCTGCGCCCGGCTTTCGGCGTGGTTCGACCTGTACGTAAGCATAGCCTCGATCGCCGAAATAATCCTGTATTTTTTTGACATCATCGAAGAGCTGCGAGAGCTTGAATCCCTGTCCAGACTCGACGGTTATGAGTTTTTGCAGGTCTTCATCATTGCCGAGCGTATCGCCGACGATATCGACAGCTCCAATGCTCGTGTACTTGCCTTCCTCGACCGTAAAAGTGATGTACATGGAACTGCGGTCTTCGGAAAGCTGAACCTGACTATCGATGACATGGGCATCGGGATAGCCATTTTCGGAGTACCATGCGGCAATGCGCTGCAGATCGCGTTTAAATTCTTCTTCTTTATACTCGCCAGCGCCCTGGAGTTTTCCGAGCAGTGAGGATTCGCGGGTAAAGATATGCCCTTTGATATCGTCATCGGTGAGCGCTTCATTGCCTAAGATCGTGATGCGTTTAATCTTGACTTTGTTGTATTCGCGGATGTGAAAAACGACCGTTTTATCGCCATCGTCGCGATCTTTAATTTCGGCATTGACCTCGGCGAGGAAGAAGCCTTCTTCGACGTAATGTGCGCGAATTTTTTCGACATTTTCGTTAATTTTGTCTTTATCGAGCGGGCTGGCGACGCGGAGATCGATCTTTTCGTGCAAGTCGTCGGATTTGATTTCATCGTTGCCATCGAAGAGAATTTCGGCGATCGAAGGTTTTTCGACAAAGATATAGGTGAGTACATTTTTGCCATCGATGACATCGAGATCGACCTGGATATCATCGTACAGCTTCATGCGATACAGGCGTTTGATATCCTCACTGACCACATCGAGAGACAGCATCGTCCCTTCGCTCTGTTTAATATAGTAGAGCAAATCTTCGTCGGCGTTTCGACGATTTCCCCGAAGGACGATTTGATCGACCACGACATTGGTGTTTTCGGGGAAGAGTTTGGTCTGTGCGGATACATCGCTGGAGACGATGGAAAGGATCGCGGCAGCCAATAGGAAGGCCGACAGCCAGTGAATGGAAAATATCTTACGCATTCGCAGTTTTCCTTCCATCAGAATGGCTTTCTTTGAGCGTGTCGGTCGATTCGGCATTTTCAGCATCGAGCATTTCTTCTTCATCCTCAGATTCGTCAGCATCACCGTCATGCGTGTTTTCTAAATCGAAGAGAGGAAGTTTTTCATCATTGGCTTCGACGAGCAGACCGTCCTGCATGATGAGGCGCCGATCCATGCGGCGTGCAAGCACTTCATCGTGTGTGACAATGACGATGGTCAGACCGAGCATCTCGTTGAGCTCGAGAAAAAGTTTATGAATTTCAGCGCCGGTTTTTTGGTCGAGATTACCGGTGGGTTCATCCGCAAGCAGAATCGCAGGCTGCATCATCAGTGCTCGCGCAAGTGCGACGCGCTGCTGTTCACCGCCCGAGAGTTCGCCCGGTTTATGGGAGCCGCGATCTCCCAAACCGACGCGTTCGAGCAGTTCATCTGCACGTTTTTCGGCCATGGCATGCGATTCGCGATGGATCAATGCGGGCATCATGACATTTTCGCGCGCCGTAAACTCACTGAGCAAATGATGAAACTGAAACATCAACCCGATATTTTCATTTCGAAATCGCGACAAATGCATCGGCGAAAGGCTAAAAACATCGTGTTCCCCAAAGAATATTTTACCGCTTGTCGGGGTGTCGAGCGTCGCAAGCAGATGCATAAACGTCGATTTACCAGCACCGGATCGTCCTCGAATACTCACCATCGAAGCCGGTTCAAGCAGTAGATCAATCCCTCTCAGGACTTTAAGTGTTTTTCCTTCATGAAAGAATTCTTTTGTCAGTCCTTCGATTCGAATTTCTGCGGCATTTACTATGGCTGCCAAATTAAAGCTCCACTCAACAACGGCATCTTCGTTCCACCGTGATGCAAACCAACTCAGCGTACATTATACGCTATTTTCTCTCTATATGATACAGCCCATGATGGTCAAGTTACTCGCACCTCAAAGCGTCCACGGGATTAAGTTTAACGGCCATACGACTTGGCAAAACGGTTGCCAGCAAGCTAATTGCAATTGCAGACAGACAAATAACAACAACGTCGAGCCAATTTATATTCACCGGAATTTGTGCAACATAGTGGACATCTCCGGGCATTTGCAGTCCCAGTGACTGTATAATGAAACACAATCCGAGCCCCAAAATGAGTCCGATAAAAGTCCCCAATCCGCCGATGACCGCGCCCTGTACGACGAAAATGCGCACCACACTGCGATCGGGCGTTCCCATGGCCTTAAAGATCGCAATTTCGCGTGCTTTTTCAATGACCATCATGATGAGCAGACAAAGAATACTAAATGATGCCACGAGAATAATCGACGTCAGAATGACGAACATCGCCAATTTTTCGATCATAATAGCACTGAACAAACTCGAGTTGAGTGTACGCCAGTCGTCGACCTGAACATTTTCGTATCCAGCCAGTCGTTGCCGAAGCTCATCGCGTACTTTGAGGCTATCTTCGAGGCGCTCGCAACGGACATCAATCCCCGTGACCATATCGCCAATTCCGAGCAAAGCCTGTGCATCCGCCAGCGAGATGTATCCCATTTTGGCATCGAAATCGAACATCCCACTATAGTAGGATCCCACGAGTTTAAAGGGTCTGCTTTTGGGCAATCCTCCTGCAGGCCCGACATCCCCAGAGGGGCTCATGACATTGAGTTCTGCCCCCGGATAGAGGGTCAGATTATTTTTAAGCTCGCGTCCCAGAATGATGGCACCGACGCGTTTCACACCGAAATCATCGTCCGTAAGACCGGCAATGGCCTTCATTTGGCGTGCCCGTGTTTTGGCAGGAAATAACTCAGCATTCGGATATCGATCGTATATCTCCGTATCTAGATTTGCGGGCATCGTGCGAGCTTGCCCACCATCGACCCAATGATCTTCGCCAATGAGAGCGAGTAGTTCGGCATCTTCATCCTGGACATCTTCATCCGAAGTTACTTCATCGGGGGGCGTGGTATCCAAAACCGGGATAGGCTCGCCATGGGTGGGAGCATTTTTTTCTTTTGCAGCGACGGGTGATGTGTCCCCGGGTAAAGGTTCGTCCTCTGCAAGATCCGGCAAATTCAGCATATCTGGCGTGTCTGTTGAATTTTCGGGTGCAGTCGGATGATCAGACCCATTGGCAATCCAGGCACCATGTTTGTTACCTGCAAAAGCAATGGCGGCACGTGCACCGGCTTTTTCGAGCCGATCCGCACGTTCGGGGGTCAATTCACCATCTTCGGTATCGCTGTGAATGCTGAGCGAACCACGCTGGATGACAGTGCCAGCTGTCGATATCGAAGGCAATGCATTGGGATTCTCGAGATATTCGAGTTTCCCTTCTTCCATATATTCCCCCAATTTTGTCGTCGTCGTAATCTCGCGATAATCAATTCCCCGCAGGATGGCGGCCTGCAAATTTGTCGGGGAATTGAGCATGACTTCGGCTTCGACATAAATATTGGCACCGGCAACCTTCGGCGTTTCTAAAGCGATTTTGCGTATTTCATCATAATGATCGATGTAGCCGTCTTTTGCACTAATCACGACATGCGCTTTTGAACCGATGATCTTTTCTCGAAAATCAGCTTCAAATCCGCCCATGACACTCAACACGACGATGAGCGCCATCACACCGACGGCAACACCGCATATACTAATGAGTGTAATCACACTGAGCATGTTTCGGTCGCGCTTTGCCATGAGATAGCGCAGGCCAACAAAATATTCAAAACGCATAGAGGTTCCACAATGGATTGCCACCAATGGCAATACTGCGCGCTATTACTACGAAAATGCAAGTCTTTCAACTAGGACAAACATTTTTACGGTTACAATTCGTAACTGTTCAGCCGGGGCGCTGC
>DGWW01000270.1 GCA_002395385.1 Myxococcales bacterium UBA4248 | reverse complement strand
CTTGACCGCCCGCCGCGTAGGCGCTAATGCTTTTATTTAGAAGTATATCTACGCTGGTTAAACATAGTCTTTTATTAAATAAGTTTTTTCTCTTATCCATTCAATGAGCGCGCGCTTTCGGCGCTCTGATTTTTCATTTGAGGTATATTTAAAAACCTACATGTAGGTGTAATTGACTATTATCCTTCAGCTAACCCAAAGGGTTACCGCTCTCCCATTCCCACCCGCCGACTCGCCGTCCAAACCCAAAACGCGCGGTCTTGGCACACGACTCCCTTTCCGCGATTGAACCGCGTAAAAAAAAAGCATTCCGATGTGCCTGGCATATACAGCACTTCAACGTTCCATTCTGCGTCCAGAATAGGGAATGATGCACACCTCCCCTAGGTCGGCTGTATATTATGTCGGGGGTTGAATTTGTTAGACAAAACCTGAGGTGTACATGGTATTCTCTCCTGAATGAATGAAGGTCTATTCCTTCATTCTAATAATGCCATCGAAATTCCCGTTGTTACATTTTGTGTGAACTTTTTTTTATGGAACGTCAAATACCACCTCCTCCTGTTCAATCCGCTCCTACGTCGCCGCGTTTTATGATGCGTTTGCCCGAAAACTATCAGTTTATCCAGATGCTCGGCAGGGGCACGCAGGGACAAGTCTGTTATGCCAGGCGCAAATCTGACGGTCTGAATGTCGCCATCAAACAGCTCAACATCGAATCTGTCAAAAGTTGGAAAGAGTACGAACTGTTTCGGCGTGAAGCTGAAATCCTTTCGAGTCTTAACATCCATGGTGTGGCAAAATTTTATGAGGCTATCGAATGTTTGGACGATGATCCCCCATGCTCCTACATCGTTCAGGAATACATCGCTGGCACTTCACTCGCCCGGCTGATGCAGTCGGGACACCGTTTTTCGATTGACAGGGTTTACAGCATTATCATTCAGCTGCTAAAAATATTGCAGCAGCTCCATACGCATACCCCGCCTGTCATTCATCGCGATATTAAGCCTTCGAATATCCTGCTCAAACCCAATGGCGACGATTATCTCGTCTACCTCATTGACTTTGGGGCTGTTGCCAACCCACAGGTGCAGGGCGGTGGATCGACGGTTGCTGGGACGTTTGGATATATGCCGCCCGAGCAGCTCATGGGCAATCCGGTGCCTGCCAGTGATGTCTATGCACTTGCGGCTGTAGCCGTGCATTTGATGAGCGGGCGTTCTCCGGCTGAAATGCCCGTCAAAGATTTTCATCTCATCTTTGAGCCCGATTTGCAGAATATGCCGGTCGTTGTTGTCAACACACTGCGTCGCATGCTCGAACCCAAAGTAGAAATGCGTCTGTGTGATATTCCGACATTGATCGGGATCTTTTCGGATTTTAAACGAAGTGTCTATCGAACGGTCGATACCAGGGCTGACGCTTCGATGTCTGCCGAAGAATATAATGAGTCATTGAGCAGGGTTCAGAGTTATGCAGAACCCGGTGCCATCGAGTTGTGGCAGCGGCTGCCCGACGAAACGCCGCGTTCGGTTGCTGATGTCTATAAGAACATTCCTATGCCAAAGGACTTAAAGACAAAAGCTCAGATTGCTGCAGAAACTGTACAAATAACACCAAAAGTGCAGGTACGATTACAGGATTATCTGTTGCTGAATCCGAACGAAACTTTTAATATAACAAGTTTTCTCCTTTGTTTTTTTGTGATTTATCCTTTTTATATTCTTACTGGGGCTTCAATGTCAGTAATCGTCTGGATGCCGCTTATGATTTTGTCGATAGATGGCGTTATTTTACCTCATTTTTTCTTTTATATAAGTATTGGCATTATATTGATTTCTGTTGCCATATTCTGCCATTGGATGGCCAAAAAAGTGGCAAAAGAGAGAGCAAGTACGAATTCTGCCATCCCATCCAAAAAACAGACACCTTCAGTGATGACTAAGGAAGATTTCATTCGTTTGGCAAAAATGTACAAAAATATTTTGACAAATGGGCGCAAGGCAATTGCAACAATAACGCAGATTCAATATATCCCGGTCGATGCAGTTATCACAGGTACAGGAAATATATATACTACAGGTGAACCTCAATTTAGAATTCAGTATAAATTCAATCCCCCCGATGACCTTCGCGAGGATGATATCTATTTTAGTTTGACGGTTCACGATCTGCCACCCGATGAATATCATGTCGGTGATCCTTTCCCCATTTTGTATTGTCTCGATCGGCATGAAGACAATTTTATAGGACGCAGAGTGACCGAAATCGTCTCGGCGATACCGTTCCCGATTCCTGTTCCTGAATTGAAAAATATTGATAAATTTGTTTCTGTCGCAGACCCTGTCGTCGACTATCCCGATGAAGCTGGCGTGGCCAGAATTAAACGCAACTGGCGTGGAGTGAAGTTAAATTCCAACAGTGGGGAATCCGATTCACAAGACGAATTCAGAATGCCGGAGCTTACCGACGACAAAGACTACTCACAGCTCGATTCGGTGGAAATTTTATCGCTTAATGAGGATCATTCGCGTGCTAAGGTCAAGCGTAGAACGTAAAGCCCTCCGTTTTTTTTACAAACGGATTTGTTCGCATTTGACGATGCTCCACTTTGGCAATGCGGAATTCGGAATTAAAGTTGCATTCTAAAGAAATTACCTAAAGAATGGAATAATTTCTGCTTTAAGTAACGGCTTATAGCAATATACGTCTCAATTCCGCATTCCGCATTCCGAATTCCGAATTGGAATCGCGAAGGCCGTTAGGCCTGAGCAAATCCGTTTGTAAAACAATCTGACGTAGGGCTGAATCGTGACCCCGATGTAAAAAAATGCTTTATTTTATTGCTTTCCTGCTTGTCTTGTTGGTAAACTACGTTTGGTGTTTAAGAAACCGTAAACAATGGAGGTTTATTATGGCAGAAGGAAAAGCAAAAGTAACCGCAGGGGATGGGCTGAATGTCCGAACTGGTGCAGGCACCAACTTTTCGAAACTGGGAGCGTTAACGTACGGTACGACGGTGACGTATACAGGTGAGCAAAACGGCTGGCTTCAGATTAATTACAGCAATCGTACCGGCTATATCTGCAAGCAATACACACAGATTACTCAGGCTGCGACGAGCCAGGCTTCGGGGGGTGCTGCCACTAAACCGGCAGCTACGACGCCATCTGCTGCCCCTCAGGGCAAGACGATGTACACCAATGCATCGTGGCTCAATGTTCGGAGTGCACCCAATACGGGCGGTCAAATTGTCGGCCAGTTGCCCTATGGTTCGCAAGTGACCGTGCTTGGAACGGAGGCAAATGGCTGGCATAAGATTAGTTACAATGGCATGATCGCTTATGTTTCTGGGCAGTATGTCCAGGCGAATAATCCCTCGGGCGTATCCCAGACACCTCAGTCAACCGGTCAGAATCAAACCGAAGAACCTCAGCAGCAATCGCAGCAGACTCAGCAGCAACAGACACAGCAGCCGCAAGGCAGTCAGACGCAATCCAAAACCACAACCGTCGTGGTCAGCGGTAGCCTCAATATTCGCAACGAACCCAATACCAGCTGCGATGTCATTGGGTCTTTGCACAATGGTGATAAGGTCACCTATACCGAAGACAAAAATGGCTGGCTGCGCATTACAAGCCCCAAAACTGGCTATATTTCGCGCCAGTATACTCAGCTTAATTATGGCAGCGGAACTGGCACGGTTGGGCCGGATGCCGGTAAGTTTGATACCAGTCAGATTGGCTCAGGCGGCTTGTATTCGTTGACGACCAAGCAGGTTGCTGCCATTGAAACCGGTCGTAAAGCCAAGAAGATTGTCGACTTAAAAACCAAAAAAGCATTCAATGTTTCGTGGGATGCTTGTGCAACTTACCATTCAGATTGCACGCCTATGACGCCCCAGGATACGACGATCTTTAAACAAATCCGCAATCCCAGCAAAGCTCCCGACGATCCATCGTGGGCCGATATTTACAGCTGGAGTTGGGATGGAAGACCGGCTGCTATCCAGCTCCAGGATGGAAAATGGGTCGCCTGCGGTTACCATCAGCGCCCGCATGCCGCTATCATGGGGGGAAATCCCGGTTGGCCATTCAAGAGCGAAAGCAATACGCCGCTTTCCGTCAAGGAAAATGGTAGCAAATGGCGCCTCGGCGGTCACTTCTGCCTCTATTACGGCGATTCACCTGGCGGTACCGAAGACTGCAATCGTGCTGCAAAAGAAGCTAAAAATATGAGCTTATAGTTTCGACAATTCACTTTTTAAGAGCGCTTTAAAAGCGCTCTTTTTTTTGGCCATGTTCAATCTGCGTGGATACGAAACTTGAATGTAGCTTGTCGCTTATCGATGGAAATTCGTTACTACTCAGCCGCCAGCCT
>DGWW01000268.1 GCA_002395385.1 Myxococcales bacterium UBA4248 | reverse complement strand
TTGAAATCTCTTTAATTCATAATGCAGAACTCATAATGCTGAATAATTTTGTAAAACCAAAAGAATCATCCAAATCCTCTGAGCATGACATTTCATGATGCATTCATAATTATGCATTAACGCACGATTGAGCTTTTGAAGAAAACAAGATAGAGGCTGAATTGTTACAAATTCATATAAAGTGTAAAAAATGCTAAATTGTTATAAATTCATATAAAATATAAAAAGTAATGCATTGAACAAATAAATGGGTATAATGATAATGGAGTATAGTGTGTGTGGTAGAGAAACACTTAAATAAGGAGAACAGACCATGCCAGAAACAGCAGGACCATCGTCAGGATCAAGCAGCACGTCAGTAGCCCAGCAGGTCGTCAATACGGCCATGGAGTATGTCAACAGAGGCAATCCCTATACTTATGGAGGATCCGGCCAAGCATTGACAGATGCAAATGTCAACAGCCTTGCAAACTCATTTAAAGGCAATAGCGATGCTTATTATGGGCACGTCAAACCAGGCGGCAAGGATTACGACAAAGTCAACAAAAGCGGGATGGAGTGCGTTGATTGCTCAGGACTGACCCGTAAAGTATTTAAAAAATTCGGCAAAAACCTCGACCACAGTTCAAAAAGCCAGTACAATGCAGGCAAAGATGTTGGCTGGAAGAATGCATTACCGGGCGATCTCATGGTTAAAAGCGGCCACGCAGCCATCATGGGGTCGAATGGTAAACTGATCGAAGCCAAAGGCTGGAAATGGGGGTGCACAAATGATCGTGCACCGAACAGCGATTTTAAGGCCATTCGATTGATTACCGGCGGAGAAACTGTCACAACCAGTGGGACGACATCGACGGGCGGCGGTTCAACATCGTCTTCGGGCAGCTTCAATGTGAATTCAGCCGTCCAATATAATCGAGGCCGCAACTATTCAAAGGCCGAATGGAAAATGATCCAGGGCGTCGTAGGCACGGATGTCGATGGCGATCCGGGTAAAAAGACAGCGACAGCCATCTATGAATGGCAGAAATCACATGGCCTTGAAGCAGACGGCAAATGCGGTCCTGCAACTTATGGTGCCATTAAAGCAGCGAGTTCTGGTGGCAGTTCATCACCAGCCCCCACAACATCGACACCGGCTCCAACCACTGCGACACCGGCCCCCACAACATCGACACCAGCTCCAAGCGCTCCTGCCCCCGAAAGCAGTCCATCTTCTTCAGATGTACAAATTAATGTCAGTGCGGCCGTATCCTACAACAAAGGTCGCAACTATTCGAAGGAGCTCTGGAAGAAAATTCAGGCAAAAGTCAATACCGATGTCGATGGAGACCCTGGGAAGAATACAGCAAAAGCGATAGCCGTCTGGCAAAAAGCCAATGGTCTCTCTGTTGACGGCAAATGCGGCCCGGCAACGCTTGCCAAGATGGATCTCGACAGTGCGTCCTCCCCATCTCCATCCACGAGCACATCAACCCCAGCACCAGCACCAGCACCTTCCAGTTCTGGTACTTCAGCCAGCCTTCCCTCAGGAAATGTTACAGAACACTTTAAATGGTCTGAGTTTGCATGCCATGATGGCAGCCAGGTTCCTAATGAATATCGCGCCAATACCAAGAAATTATGCCAAAATCTCGAGATTCTGCGCGAAGCTTTAGGTGGCAAATCCATCTCCGTTACGAGCGGTTATCGTTCGCCTTCTTACAACAAAAAAATCGATGGTGCTCCCAAAAGCCAACACATGTACGGCAGTGCAGCCGATATTAAAGTCAGCGGGGTCTCCCCTGCCAAAGTTCGCGAAAAAATCAAAGAACTCGGCAAGAGCGGTAAAATCTTCAAAGGTGGCTTAGGTAAATATGATTCATTCACTCACTACGATGTACGTGGCAGTGGTGGTAGCTTCACAACCTGGTAAACCATAGATTTCTTTTGTTCGGGCCACCTTTTCGCTCTGCGAATACGGTGGCCTTGCCGTGCTATCGTGCTTGCGCCCGATACGCACGTTTTTTTTTAAGAATCAAAGTTTTACATTCATCGTTCGATAAAGAAACAAAAAAAAAATGTAACAACGACATTCTCGTTGGCATCATTAGAATGAAGGAATTCCCCTTCCCTAATTTGAGGTGTCGTATGTTTACATCCGGATTTGTCTAACGACGAAATTCCCAACATAATGTATGGTCAACCGAGGGGCGGTATGCAGCATCGAAGATTCCGGACGCGGACCAAATGCTGAAGCACTGTACATGCCAGGCACATCAGGATGTCTCTTTTTTTACGCGGATATGAAGCGGAAAGGGGGCAGTGTGCCAAGACCGCGCGTTTTTGGGTCGGACGGCGAGTCGGCGGGTGGGAATGGGAGAGAGGTAACCCTATGGTTACCCAGTCTCGTTTACCCACACAAAACCACATGTGGCATTTAAAACCACATTATACACACCACATGATCATCCTATCACGAATCAAACCGCGCAACAGAAACAAGGCATCTGGGTATTGCTGCTGCGCATAAGTATGAGTTAATGACAGAGATTAGTATCTCCCTCATATATCACCCATTCTCCAACGGAATTACATTTATATGTATAATCTTTGACGATATCTGAATAGTGAGAGTATTCCTGAATATAGGACTCGTCTGCATTTTCAAAGAGTTCCGTTCCAGTCTTTATATCGCCTTGTGTACACTGTTCATGCTTACCAACAAAGAAACCATCATCTGTAGAGCAGAATGTTTCACAAGGTACAGATGATTCGGGATCTAAAGATCTATAACAGTATTCATGATAATTACAATATTTCTTACAAACATCAGCAGAAATGCCACTGTCATAATGATGACAATAATAGCAACTTCCATTTTTAGATGATTCAAGATAGGAGTCTTTCATATATACATAATGGTCATTCTTGTTTGAACATTTATATCCATAAATACCAAGATCAGCAGAATAAATATCATTCAAATACAAGAAACAAGCACCTGAGTCTCCTCCGTCATGATAAGACAGTACGACATCCCCTACATCGGAGGCAGAACACGGTGTAAAGCATTCTGCATGAATCTGATTGTCTTTCCATTGGCAAAGAACAGCATTACCGGGTTGACAATATTCAGCCAATGTCATCGGTGTATCTATGATCGGTTTGTCTTCACATATATTGTCAAATTTATAATGATTGGCATGATCAGCGATACACCAGGCATCATAATCGACGAGATTGTCTTTATAGACAGACATGTCCCAATAATCGCCATATTCATCATCATGAATACATTTTATAAAATTATCGAACTGGCATCCACCGCAGTCGAACCAGGAACCGTCTTTTGGGAAATCCGTGGGACAGCTTGATGATTGAATGCAATTGCCAGCATCATCGCAGCCATTTTTACAAGAGCTCGGGCAGGCGCAGGTGCCATCGGGATCACAGCCGTTTATGCACGTACTCGGGCAGGTGACGTCATTGGGTTTGCAGTTACCTGTATCATCGCAGTCATTTTTACAAGAGCTCGGGCAGGCGCAGGTGCCATCGGGATTACAGCCATTTTTACAAGTGCTTGGGCAGGTGACTTCATTGGGTTTGCAGTTACCTAAGTCATCGCAGCCGTTCTTGCACGTACTTGGACAAGTGGGGATTACAATATCATTGCAAAGTCCATTATCATCGCAGTTATCCTTGCATTTATCGGGACAGATGACCTCGAGCTTAGCATTGCAGACGCCATCGGTACAGCCATAAGAACAACTCTCATTCAATTCCCAATGATTGTTCTTGCAGCTCACGACACGATCACCTGCATCCGAGCATTTGAGCGCGCCTTCGGTGCATACAGGCTGCGGTATGTTCGTAATGCATGCATTATCTTTACATCCACCGGAACAGTTTTCTAAAATAGCCCATGCGTTATGCATACATAAGAGTACCTGCAAACCGGAATCTGAGCATTTTCGAACGCCATCGGTACATTGTGCAGTGGGTGGATTCTGTGCAGGTACATTCACAGTCACGAGGTTCGAGCACCCCGAAAATGCTCCATTACCGATACTAGTGGCATTGGGTGCATTGACCGTCGTCAAGCCAGTACATCCGGCAAAGGCCGAATCACCTATGATTGTGACATTCGGTACATTGGCAGATGCCAAATTCGTACATCCCGAAAAGGCCCCATTGCCAATCGACGTCAAATTAGGAAACTGATTCAGATCGTCGAGCGACAGGATTTGAGTATTATTGACAAAAGCCATTGCAGGAATTTGGGTTACTGCCGCTGCTTCGTCGCTGTCAATGCAATAGTCTTTATTCGTATCCCACCAGGTCATTGCATAAGATTCGATGGCTTGATCGACGAAAGACAGACACAATGCGGATTTATTCTGTTGTGTGTCGTCCGTTTTATTGTCGGAACAAGCAGCGAAAACGAGAGATAGTGCGGCAACCATGAGGATGAGACTATGTTTCATGGAGAATACCTTTATAAATCAAAGTGCCCTGATACACGTGCAGAAACAAAATATGCACAAATTTTTCCAAATTTTAGTATTAACAAAAAAATACCAATTCAACACAATTATAACAAATATTTTTCGATTTTTCTATTTATTTAACAACTAATCAGCAGCCACAAAAGTCTGTGTGTTTTTTCATGTTTGTTGTCCCAGGTTGCGTAGCTATTAATTGGCGAGCTGTATCGCCGGGCGAATGCACGGCGAAAAGCGAGCGGCGAAGGCGTATGTGCCATCGGCACATAGCCGCGCCCACAAAATCATTGAAAAATCTTGCCTTGCTCGACCTGGGTCAAATAATCCCACCGCTCGTAGAGTGCATTGATTCGCGCATTGAGCTCGTCGAGTTTATCGCTGAGTTCTTTGGCGCGGTTGGGAATTTTGTACGTATTGGGATCGGCAATTTCGGCTTCGACGCTTTCCTTCTCGGTTTCGGCTTCGAGAATGACGTCCTCGATCTTTTTGAGTTCTTCGGCTTCCTTAAAGGTTAGCTTGCGCGGTTTGTTTGCATTTTTCTGAGTTTGAGCGGCGACTTTGGCGACCTCGGCTTGTTTGGCCAGTTTGGCAGCTTTGGCATCGTCCGCTTTTTTCTTGCACAGCTGATAAAAATCGTAATCACCTTCGTAACGGATGAATGAGGTGGTGTCTTCATCGAAAGCAATGACGGCAGTTGCGAGCCGATTGATGAGATAGCGGTCGTGGGTGACAAAAAGGACAGCACCGTCGTAATCGGCGAGCGCATTTTCGAGCGTCTGAAGGGAATCGATATCGAGGTCGTTCGTGGGCTCGTCGAGCACGAGGAGATTCGCATCGGTGCACATCATCTGGGCAAACAGAAGACGGCATTTTTCGCCCCCCGAGAGCGTCGAAACGAGCTTGGCCTGTTCGGGCACGTCGAACAGAAAACGGGATAAAAAGCCGCGTTTGTGTACCGCATTGTGATTGATGTAAACGTGATCGCCGTCGCCAAGCGAATCATAGACCGATTTGTTAGGGTCGAGTTCCTGACGATGCTGCGAAAGATAGGCGATATGCGTGTTTTTCCCAATAATCACCGTACCGCTGTCGGGTTCGATGCGTTTTGTCAGCACGTTGAGCAGCGTCGTTTTGCCGCATCCATTGGGACCGATGATGGCGCAACAGTCGTCTTTTCGCAGGGTAAAATCAAAGGCTTTGAAGACGGGATGGTCGTAACTCTTGGTAATTTTTTCGGCATTGATAATGATATTGCCGAGGCGCGCATTGGCCGTAAAAGACATCGTGAGCGTGGCCTCGTGGGTAACTTTGGCCTTTTCCTGGATTTCGGCGACGCGTTCGATGCGGGCACGAGCCTTGGTACCGCGGGCACAAGGGGCGCGGTGGAGCCAGTCGAGTTCGGTCACGAGCAGATTGGCGTATTTTTCCTGCTCTTTTTTTCGCAAATCCATAAGCGCGGCCTTTTGCTCGACAAAATTGACGTAATTCCCCGCAAATGAAAGCAATTCGCTATGATGGATTTCGACGATGCGCGTGACGATGGCATCGAGGAAGGCTCGGTCGTGGGTCACGAGAATGATGGCCGCCCGATAGTCGCGCAGGAGCGCTTCGAGCCATTCGACGGTCTGGGTGTCGAGATGGTTGGTCGGTTCGTCCAGCAGCAGAACGTCCGGGCGTTCGAGCAGGACCCGGGCAAGCGCCACACGGCGCTGCTGCCCCCCCGAAAGACTGGACATTGGTGTGTTGAGTACCGATGATGGCAAATTCAAACGTCGGAGCATGCCTTCAATTTCATGCTGAATTTCCCATCCGCCGTGCTGCTCGATTTCGGCCTGGAGCTGTTCCTGTTCGTGGCTTAAACGCTCGATTTCCTTGGGGTTACTGGCTTCGGCGATCTGGGCGCAAAGCATTTCGTAAGCATTGAGCCTTGCGCGACGCGGTTCGAGAGCTTTGGCAACGACCGTCTGCGGCGTGTCATCTTCGGCAAACGTCGGATTTTGGGGCAAATAGGCGATGTGAACCTTTTTGTGGTGTGTGATTTCACCATCATCGTAGTACTCCAGACCCGCGAGAATCTTGAGGAAAGTCGATTTACCGCAACCATTGTGGCCAATGAGGCCGATTTTTTCCCGTTCGGTCAGAATGAGACTGAGGTCTTCGAAAACGGATTTAGCCCCGTAGGCTTTGCCAAGTTTTTGAACAGTAATGAGAGGAAGCATGTTTAATCCGGAATGCGGAATGCGGAATGATAAATAGAAGTCTATTGTTAATTGTAAAATACGTTGGTTTTCAATGCGTTTGGGATTTTTGATTTTACAAACGGATT
>DGWW01000158.1 GCA_002395385.1 Myxococcales bacterium UBA4248 | reverse complement strand
CTCGACATGTTCCCGTATCCGTCGGGCCAGGGACTGCACGTCGGCCATCCAGAAGGCTATACCGCATCCGATATTATCGCGCGCTACAAAAGGATGAACGGCTTTAACGTCCTGCATCCGATTGGCTGGGATGCTTTTGGTCTGCCGGCCGAGCAATATGCCATTAAGACCGGCACGCATCCGCGCATCACAACCGAAGCCAACATTGCCAATTTCAAACGCCAGATTAAGTCGCTCGGGTTCAGCTACGACTGGGATCGCGAGATCAACACGACCGACCCCAACTATTATAAATGGACGCAGTGGATTTTCCTGCAGCTGTACAAACGCGGTCTGGCCTACGTTGCCGAAGCGCCCGTCAATTGGTGCCCTGCGCTCGGTACGGTGCTCGCCAATGAAGAAGTCATCGACGGCAAGTCGGAAGTCGGCGGTTATGAAGTCATTCGCAAGCCCATGCGCCAGTGGATGCTCAAGATTACGGCGTATGCCGAGCGTCTGCTCGAAGATCTCGATGGTCTTGACTGGCCCGAGCGCATCAAAGCCATGCAGCGCAACTGGATCGGTCGCAGCCTCGGTGCCGAGGTCGACTTTGCACTCGCCCCCGAAACCGCTGTTCACGGCAATATCCGCGTGTTCACGACGCGCCCCGACACGCTCTTTGGCGCGACATTCCTCGTTTTGTCACCGGAACATGCCCTCGTCAAAGCCATTACGACGCCCGAATGCCGCAAAGCCGTCGAAGATTACTGCGAACAGGCCGCCAAAAAATCCGACCTCGAACGCACCGACCTCGCCAAGACCAAAACCGGCGTATTTACTGGCGCTTATGCGATTAACCCGGTCAACAACAAGCCGACCCCGATTTGGATTGCCGATTATGTTTTGTCGACCTACGGCACCGGCGCCATCATGAGCGTCCCCGGGCACGACACGCGCGACTACGACTTTGCAAAAGCCTTTAATCTGCCGATTATCGAGGTCATCCAGGGCGGCGATCTGAGCAAAGAAGCCTACACCGGCGACGGCCTGCACGTGAACTCGGGATTCCTCGATGGGCTCAATGTTCCCGACGGCAAAAAGAAAATGACCGAGTGGCTCGAAGAACACAAAGTCGGCAAAGCCTCGATCAATTATAAACTGCGCGACTGGCTGTTTTCGCGCCAGCGCTATTGGGGCGAGCCATTCCCGATTCTGTGGGATAAAAACCACCAGCATCATCCGCTGCCCGAAGAGCAGCTGCCGCTCACACTGCCCGAAGTTCAAAGCTACGAACCCTCCGGCACCGGCGAAAGCCCGCTCGCCAATATCACCGAATGGCTCAAAGTCGGCGACATGACCCGCGAAACGAACACGATGCCCCAATGGGCCGGCTCCTGCTGGTATTATCTGCGCTACATCGATCCCAACAATTCCGAAGCCCCGTTCAGCCAAGCCAACGAAAAATATTGGATGCCGGTCGATTTCTACATCGGCGGCGCAGAACATGCCGTGCTGCACCTGCTGTATGCCCGATTCTGGCACAAGGTGCTCTACGATATCGGCCTGGTCCATACCAAAGAGCCGTTCCAAAAGCTCTTTAACCAAGGCATGATCCTGGCTTATTCGTACAAAGATCAGCACGGCGCCTACGTCCACGTCGACGACGTACAAAAGACCGAAAACGGTGCCGTCCGCAAGAGTACCGGCGAACCGCTTACGATGCAGATCGAAAAAATGTCCAAGAGCCGCGGCAATGTCGTCAATCCCGACGATGTCGTGCGCGATTACGGCGCGGATTCGCTGCGTCTTTACGAGATGTTCATGGGCCCGCTCGATCAGGTCAAACCCTGGGATCCCGATGGCGTTTCGGGCGTCAACCGCTTCCTCGCTCGCTGCTGGAAACTCCTCGTCGCGCAAAACGAAGACAAGCTTCACGAACGCGTCGTCGATGAACCCTGCGATGCCGAAACCGAAATGATCCGCAACGTGACGATTCGCAAAGTCGGCGAAGATATCGAAAATCTGCGCTTCAACACTGGCATTTCGGCGATGATGGTGTACATCAACGCGCTCGAAAAACTTCCCAAAGTGCCCCGCATTGCCGCAGAAACACTCGTTTTGGTGCTTTCGCCCTACGCCCCGCACATCGCCGAAGAACTCTGGCAGATGCTCGGCCACACCGACTGCGTCTCGCTGGCGCCGTGGCCCAAATACGATCCCGCCAAATGCGAACGCAACACCGTGACCATCGCCGTCCAGGTCGTGGGCAAAATGCGCGGTACCTTCGACATCGACCGCAACGCCCCCGAAGAAGAGATGGTCGCTGCCGCCAAGGCCATTCCTGCCGTCGCACGCCAGCTCGAAGGCAAAAATATCGTCAAGACGATCATCGTCCCCGGCAAGATCATCAATTTCATTGCGAAATAATTTTTATTTTGGATGGGCGCGGGCTATTCCCTTTGTAGAGACGTTCCATGGAACGTCTCTGCAAAGGGAATACGCCCCTGCGCAACGCCGCTATGTGCAAGCACATACGCGGCGTTTTTTTGTTTTTGAATACAACACCAAATTCGTGTGCTATGATGCCATATTGACGTGGAACCACGCCATGCACAATACGGCGGAGAATAAAATGACCGACTGGATTAAGCTCACAGAGACAAAATTGCAAACAGGGGCGACGCTCGAAGATTACCGGGATTTCGTCGAACGCGGCGTGTATTACGTCGATAAAACCTGGTTTATCCGTGAATTCTTGAAAGACGGCAATCAGGTCGTCATGTACACGCGTCCCCGTCGGTTTGGCAAGACGCTGATGCTCTCGACCATTAAGAACTTTGTCGAGAAGGAATTCGACCGCGACGGGAACCTGGTCGACAAGCGCCCCCTCTTTGAAGGCCGCAAAATCATGGATGCAGAGCCCGAAATCCTCGACCAGATGGGCCAATACCCTGTGCTCTCACTCTCACTAAAAAACTGCGATCAGCCAACGTTTGATTTGTTCAGCAGAAGGTTTAAACGCATCATTGCCGCAGAAACCAGGCGTCATCGTGATTTGTACGACAACACATTCCGCGATGAAAATGAGCAAAAAAAGTATCAAATGCTGATGGATGAAAATTTGGACGTCTATGACACAGCGGATGCATTTTCAAACATCATTGAGTGGACTTATCGCGCCACAGGCGTCAAACCCATCATTTTAATCGACGAATACGATACGCCGCTGCAATGGGCCCACGAATACGGCTATTATGACAAGGTGCTCCCCATCATGCGGTCGATGCTTGGGGCGGCACTCAAGACAAATGGCAATTTTAAGAAGGCTTTATTGACAGGATGCCTGCGCATCTCGAAGGAATCGATCTTTACCGGATTTAACAATCCCGTCGTGCATTCGATTCTGACAACGGAGGTTCAAGAGTATTTCGGGTTCGATCATCAGGAAGTGCGCGAAATGCTTCACTACTATGAACTGGACGACGAATATCCCGAAATTGAACGCTGGTACGATGGCTATCAGTTTGGCGACAACAGCGTCTTCAACCCATATTGCCTTGTCTTGTGTATCGACGCTATCTTAAAATGCAAATGTGTAGAGCAGAATGGACAGACGCTCTCGTCTTTTGGCCCCTATCGCAGCTACTGGAGCAATTCGAGCGGAAATTCAATCATCAATGAATTGATTCGCAAGCATCCGGAATACCGGGAAGATGTCGAAACTTTGCTCGCCGGCGGAACCGTCGAAAAACCAATCTATGAATTTATTACCTACCGTGATTTGGACAATCTCCCGGATGTGATATGGACTTTTTTACTTTATGCCGGCTATCTCAAAGCAATCCGTACACGCGCATCGGATGAAGTCTTGTATGCTGAATTGTCTATCGTCAACAAAGAGGTTAGATCGGTATTTTCAACGTTTATCCATAGGTTTTTGAGTGAAAATATTCGCAGCAACAACCTTACCGAGTTCTATGAGGATTTATGGGACTGCAAGTCAGAGAAGGTCGCCAAATACCTTAACAAACTACTCGTCTCTACGATCAGTTATTATGATCAGAAAGAGTCTTTTTATCATGGCATTATGACCGGCATTTTGTCGAGCATTGGCAATATCGATATCAAGTCGAACCGCGAGAGCGGCAATGGGCGACCCGATATCATTTTGCGCGATTACAACAATGCACGTGCCATCGTATTCGAGTTCAAATACTCGGACACGCTCGCCATGATGAAATCTGATCTTGCCCTGGCCGTCTCGCAAATACACGACAGGCATTACGGCGATGAACTGTTGGCCGAGGGTTTTGAACTCGTAGTCGGCGTGGCCATCGCATTTTTTGCAAAACGCAGTATCGTGCAGACGATGAATCTGAGTGATAATGGGTAAATATCGACCCTATGAAATTCTCAACACCTTCGGCAGCGCAAAATAATACAAAGCCGCAGCGTATCGCCCCGACGGGGCGATAGCAGCGGCCCAAAAGGCCGTATCGGCGCAAGCCGATAGGCCGTACACAGAAAAGTTGCATCATGAAACAATATTTTACGCTCATCATATCCATTACGATTGTGGCCGGTTTTTATACGGGCTGTCATGAGGCCAATCACGATAAATCGACACAGGAATCCTCATGTATCACACCGGGATTCGTTAAATGTGGGGAGTCATGCGTCGATCCCGCCACATCCATACAATTCTGCGGTGCTAATGAAAACTGCGAGAATTACGAAATTTGCGGAAGTAAGCAGATATGTCAAGCAGGGCATTGCACCGATAATCCGCAAGAGGATGATACATGTAAAACCGAAGGCTTTGTCAAATGCGGTGATACTTGTATCGATCCACGCACTTCCAACCATTATTGCGGCGCTAATGAAAACTGCGAGAATTACGAAGTATGCAAAGCCGCTGACTCGTGTTTTGAAGGCCGTTGCCGTCCTACCAAGTGTGAAACGGATGAACACCACTATGATGTAATATGTGAGAAAGACAGCGTGGATCATTGCGGTGACCATGGGATCAAATGCGCAGATCAGATTGAGGGCTGGAAGTCTGGAGACTGTATCGATAAAGCGTGCATTCCTTCTTCCTGCACGGTTGGACATCATCCCTTTGGGAGTAGCTGTGAACCGGATGAAGTGAATCACTGCGGCAGTCATGAAACAGATTGTTCGATTGAAATCCCAGGCTGGTTAGATGGTACATGCGAGCATGGGACATGCCATGTCAGCGCATGTCAAAATGGCCTGCATCTGTATGAAAATGCCTGCGAAACCGACGATCTCGACAATTGCGGCCCCCATGGCATCTCTTGCAGTTTGACCGTGAACGGCTGGACATCTGGCAAATGCATAAATGCGACATGCATCGTGAGTGAATGCGCCGAAAGCATGCATGTCTATGATAATGCTTGTGAGAGCGATACCGTCGAAAACTGTGGCGTACATGAGCGTGCCTGCGCCAATATCGTCGCGGGTTGGAAAAGCGGTGCATGTACCCAGGGCGCATGCAAGCTCCTGCAATGCATTGATGGATTCCACATCGATGCCGAGAGTGGTGAATGTGCGCAGGATACAAACGCATGCTGTGGTGCATCTTGTATTAAATGTACAGGGGAGTTGGTGTGTTCCGATGGCCAGTGCCGCACTCAATGTCAAAACGATGAAATCTATTGTAATAGCGAGTGTACCAATCTTAAGACAAGTCTGATGAACTGCGGAGAATGCGGGCATGACTGCAATTCGGAAAAACCGGCAAACGCCAAAACAATGAGCTGTGCCAACTCATCTTGCAATGTCATCGACTGCGAAAAGGATTACCACATCGAACTTCAGGATGACAAACGCGTATGCAGAGCCGATACCGAAACCGCCTGTGGCAGCGAAGCCACCGACTGTACAGCAAATACACTATGGGATGGCGTTTCCTGCATCGATGGCAAATGCATTCCCAGCGCTTGCAAAGGTGACTATCATTTGGCGCAGAATGAATCTGGCGAAAACTGGTGTGAGCCCAATAACGACCTGAACTGCGGATCACATGGCAATGCATGCACCGGCGGGAAGACATGCGTCTTTGGTGAATGTTCTCCCGATGCAATGTGCAAATATCTCAACCTCGGTATATTCGAAGCGACCATACAATGTGAATGGACACCGAGCGCAGAGGATCCCTACGCCAATCATAAGCGTGTCTCTACCCCTATCGTCATCGATACACCGCATGATTCCGGACAGGCAAATGAGATCCTATTTGTCACGGGGACGATTTCGACATCCGATCCAGGTGTCATTCGCATTATCGACGGCGAAAAATGCGCACTTCGCGAAACCATTGCCTCGGACGTCATTAACAGCACAGCAACCCCGGCAGCCGCAGATGTCGATGGTGACGGATTTGTCGAGATATTCGTCAGCATCCAATCTGGAACGCGTCATGGTATCGGAGCCTGGCACTGGGATTCTGGACTCAGCAAGTACAAGCTTTGGTGGACCAGCTATGGAGAATATTCTTCATCCGTTGTGGGGGGGGAGCATTGCCATCCATGATATCAATCATGATGGTCATCCTGAGATCATCGGCTATGGCGGAGAGGTTTTCGATGCCTCGACGGGTACACGTTTGAATGAGGGCCAGACGATCAATGAATTGTCATATACTCCCACACTCGGCGATTTCGATAGCGATGGTATTATCGAGATAATTGGGACATCGAACATCTATCGTTGGGATAGTGGCACAAACCGATGGGTCGTAAAATATCCCAATATTCATTCGGGCGTCGGAATTCATCATGCATTCGCCGATTTTGGCAAGCCCAAAGAAAACGGAACATTCGATTTTACCACACTCGATGGAATTGCAGAGATCGTTTCGTGTGGCAATCAAAATGTCAACATCTCGACGCTCAGCGGCGAGACAGTCTTTAAGCAGACCATCGGCGATACCGGTAGTGCCCCATGCGCGATTGGTGATTTCGAGGGTGATGGACTTCCAGAAATTGCCACAGCCTTTAAAGATTCCTATCGCATCTTCGATCCGCGTTGTCGTGAGACCGATCCGGAATGTACAGACGAGGGCGTTCTCTGGGCGCAGAAAACTCAGACAGCTTCCATTTTATATGGAGGTTCCTCTCTTTTCGATTTTGACGGTGATGGCGTGACAGAAGCCGTTTATGCAGATGCCTGTTACACACGCATCTATGACGGAAGGACTGGCGAAGTTCTCTTTTCGTCTTCTCATGCGAACCCGTCTTGGTTTGGCTATCCCGTCATTGCCGACGTCGATAACGATGAATCTCCCGAAATTGTCGTTGGTTCGAGCATTGTCATGAGCACTTGTGAGTCGCCCGACCCGATTCATCGTGGTCTGCACTGTAGCAATGATGACGACTGCCTATCACGTTCGTGCGTCGATGGCCTGTGCCGCTGTCATTCGGATTCGGAATGCAATCGTGCGAATCCTGCGAATGGCAGTAGATTTGACGAATATGTCTGTACAGACGGCATCACAGCAGCAGATCAAGCCGAAGGCAAGGTGTGCCGTGCCAAGCACGATTTAAAAGGAAGCACAGCGAGCATCCGCGTCTTGCGCGACAGACTCGATCGCTGGACGAGTTCGAGAAACATCTGGAATCAGCACACCTATTCGATTACCAATATCCATGATAATCAGACCATACCCGCAACTTCTGCATGGGCACAAAACTTTGTCACATCGGGCCTGAACAATTTCCGTCAAAATGCCCAGGGGCCTCGAGCCACAGGTGCCGCTCCAGACATCAAAGTTTACGCCACTGAAAATTCCTGCCGCATTTCGGGGAGCGAAATCTCACTCGGTGCAACGATCTGCAACCGAGGCACCAAAATGGCTGCATCCCAAATGCCCGTGTCGTTTTATCTGCTTCATGAAGATGATTCGAGAGAAAGGCTCTGTACAGCCTATACTCTTGTAAATTTGCCTGACGCAGCATGTCTCGATGTTTCCTGCCATATTGCCGAAGAGACCCGCGACATGATCATGCATAAACCGCTCCTCATCATTGCCAACGATGACGACGATGACGGCAGAACAACTGTTGAATGTAATGAGGCTAACAACACCGCTGATACAGTCGTTCATGCATGTTCGGCGTATTGACGACATCGAGTTGTGTTCCGTAAAGGCGCTAGAACGCTGTCGTAGTAAAGTGCAGCAAAAAATATGGCGAGCCGTATGGGCGACCCCATGAGGTCGCCCATAGGCGAGCGGCGAAGGCGTATCGGCAACGCCGATAGCCCGCGCCCCATAAACCAAAAAACTCGCAATTCGGACAAAACGGAACTGGCTATAATTCGAAATAATGACAACAGACAAAACAATTCAGACAAAACAAGCGCCCCATGAAGAACTACAAACCGTTCCGTCGGATATTTCTGCATATACACTCGAAAAGCCACTCGGCAGCGGAACTCAGGGCAAAGTTTTTCTGGCGCGCCGAAATCTCGACGGCCTCGAAGTCGCCATCAAGCGCCTGGACATCGAATCGGTCAAGACCTGGAAGAATTACGAACTCTTCGAACGCGAGGCAAAAGTCCTCAAGTCACTCGATATCGATGGCATTGCCACATTTTGTGATGCGTTTGATGACCTCGAGGCCGATTCGCCATGTGCCTATATTGTACAGGAATACATTCGTGGTGAGACACTCGAGAGTTTGATCAAAGCCGGGCATCGGTTCTCGATCGACAGGGTCTACGATATTATCATTCAGTTG
>DGWW01000243.1:22713-23388 GCA_002395385.1 Myxococcales bacterium UBA4248 | reverse complement strand
GAACAACTCGCTCTCGATGAGTTCTGACGGTATAGCAGAGCAATTGACCTTGACAAATGAGCGTTTTGCGCGGTCGCTCAATGCATGAATGGAACGCGCAACCAGATCTTTGCCGACCCCTGATTCACCTAAAATGAGTACTTTGCCTTTGGTTGGGCCGACGACGGAGACTGCTTTGCGGACTTTTTGCATGGCCGCCGACTCGCCAATCATGCCGCAGTAACGTTCATCGGTATTTTCGAGGCGTTCGACTTTCTGAGACAGGAAATGCCGTTCACAGGCATTGCGCACGGTGAGCAGCAGTCTTTCGCGGTCGAGTGGTTTTTCGAGAAAATCGAAAGCACCGAGGCGTGTTGCATTGACTGCATCGGTCAGCATGGCATGCCCGCTCATCATGATGACTTCCGGAGCGGCTTCTGTCTGGTGGATGCGTTCGAGCATTTCGAGGCCGGACATTCCCGTCATCTGGACATCGAGAAGCGCAACGTCATAGACGTGATCATTGAGCATTTCGAGGCCTTCTTCGGCACTCGAGGCTGTATCGACCTCGTAGTCTTCGCCCATCAGAACCATGCTCACGGTTCGGCAGATATTTTTTTCATCATCGACAACGAGAATATTGGCATTGGCCATGGCATGCAACCCCATCCGAATGACGCGGCGTATCGCAGATAG
>DGWW01000243.1:0-22632 GCA_002395385.1 Myxococcales bacterium UBA4248 | reverse complement strand
GGCGTATCGCAGATAGCCCGCGCCAATAAAAAAAATCGAACGCGCCAATCAGCACATTCATCTGTCACGATTATATCACAAAAGTCATCATTTTGTGAAGAATTGCTGTCTCCAGACATCATGCCGAGATTGACAAAGATTGCCACTGGTATATAACATAATAGGCCGTATATGCGGCCAAACAGGTGTTATTTACGGGGCATAGTGCCTCTCAACTTCACTCATGATAAGTAAGGAGTTAAAACATGAGTATTGCTAAACGTGCTATTGCCGAGCTGATCGGCACATTCTGGCTTGTCTTTGGCGGCTGTGGTTCCGCTCTGCTGGCATGCGGTGCTGGCGAGCACGGCATTCATTATGTCGGTGTCGCACTGGCATTCGGTCTGACGGTTCTTACGATGGCCTTTGCCATTGGCCACATTTCGGGCTGCCACCTGAATCCTGCCGTGACGCTCGGCCTCGTTGCTGCCGGTCGTTTTAAGGGTAAAGATACTGGCGAGACTGCAAAAGATGCTGCGTGCTACATCGTAGCTCAAATCATTGGCGGTTTGATTGCTGCTGCCATCCTCTATTTTATTTGGACGAGTGTTGGTAATGCACCGACCGGTATCGCCGGTTCATTTGCAACCAATGGCTGGGCCACGGGTGCAGAAGCTCGCTTTGGCGGTGCTGCATTTGGTATGGGCCCCGTGCTCATCGTCGAATGCCTCCTGACCTGCGTGTTCCTGTTCGTCATTATCGGCGCTACCGATAAACGTGCTCCCGCTGGTTTTGCTCCCATTGCAATCGGCCTTTGCCTCACCCTGATTCACCTCATCAGCATTCCCGTCAGCAACACCTCCGTCAACCCCGCTCGCTCGATCGCCATGGCCGTTTTTGCGGGTGGTGAAACCATCATGATGGCACTTGTCATTTCTGCTGTGACCATCGTCGGTGGTGTGATTGCCGGTCTTCTTTACAAATGCGTCTTCGAATGCAAATGCTGTGACTGCAAAGACTGCAAATGTGAAAAGAAAGAAGAAGTGAAAGAAGAAAAGAAAGATGATGAAAAGGAAGTTGCTGAATAATTCAGTTGCCTTTTAAACGAAAAAGCCCGGCTGATGGCCGGGTTTTTTTTGTTCTTTTTTTGTTTTGACCATGCGGCTATCTGCGATACGCCGCATCAAAATGGCTATTTGCCTTTGGCAAATACGCCATTTTATGATTTCTCTGCCCAAATGCCTGCAAGACGCACGATGACTTCGGCCGATTTGAGCATATCCTGGACACTGACCCATTCATATCGGGAGTGATAGTTTTGTTCGCCGGCAAAAATATTGGGGGTGGGCAGGCCATTGAGTGAGAGCTGTGAGCCGTCGGTGCCGCCGCGCACGGCCATTTTTCGGACTTCGAGACCGGAATCGCGGATGGCGCGTTCGGCATTTTTGGTGACATCCGGGAATTTTTCGAGCACGGAACTCATGTTGCGGTACTGCTGCTTGTGTTCGCAGGTGAACGTTGCCCCCGGATGAGCCGAGACGGTCGCCTGTGCCAGCGAAGTCAGAAGTTTTCGTTGCTCTTCGAGTTTTGCTGCATCGAAATCGCGAAGAATGAACTGTATCGATGCGGAATCGACGCCGCCCTTGATGTCAGTCGGGTGGACGAAGCCTTCGCGTTCGCGTGTCGTTTCGGGCGAAAGTGTGTCTTTCGGCAGACGATCGACGAATTCGGAGAGCAACTTGATGGCATTGATCATGTGGTGGTAAGCATCGCCCGGATGTGTGTTAATGCCGGCAAATGTAAAGGACATCATATCGGCGCTGAATGTTTCGGTATCGAGCATGCCGCGCGTCGACGAATCGATGGTGTAGGCGCAGTAGCAGTTGAATTTGGCAATGTCGAAATATTCGGTGCCGCCGCCGATCTCTTCGTCGGGCGTAAAGGCAATGCGCAAATCACCATGCTTGATCTCGGGATGGGCAAGCAGGTATTCCATTGCCGTCATGATGGCGGCTACGCCGGCTTTGTTGTCTGCACCGAGCAGGGTCGTTCCGGAAGCGGTGACGATATCATTGCCAATCTGTTCGGCAAAAGCAGGGTTGTCCTCGAATTTTATGACAATATCATTGCGATCTGGTAGGACGATATCCTGTCCCTGGTAATTCTTGTGTACGATGGGTTTGACATTGGCACCGCTCACTTCGGGGGAGGTATCGACATGGGCAATAAAACCGACTGTTTTGGTCGGATAATCGACATTTGATGGCAGAGTGGCTGTCACATAACCATATTGATCCATGTCGACATTCGAAAGGCCGAGTGCTTCACATTCGGATTTTAAAAGCCGGAGCAAATCGAGCTGTTTGGCTGTCGAGGGATACGTCGTACTTTCTGGATCGGATTGGGTGTCGATCTTGACGTAACGAATGAAACGTTCGAGGAGTGCATCGTAACTTTTACTGAGCATTGTTCATATCCTATGAAAAAATACAGCGCCCCTGATGCAGGCGCTTTCCATTTGCTTTCTATGTCATTGAGTGGATTTTGCAAGCATAATGTGGAAATTTGAGGTGGATCATTTGCCCATCGGTTCAATCTGCAGAAATCATCCATGGGATATTTATCCAACAGGGCCGTCTGGATTTACGGGACTATCCTGATGCGCGGGATCGTCCGTATGTTCGGTGTTTTCGGAACTTTCAGTGAATTGATAAGCGGGATAATGAACATTGTTAAAGCATTGCTGAGCGTATTGATTGCATTCTTCGGGTGTGTGACATTCCAGGTGGTTTCCTTGGGAGTCGCATACAAGACAAAGAATTCTATTTTGTGAACATTCACACGCCCATTTCCCACTGACCAATCTGTCCGGTGTTCCATGCCCTTCAGAAAACAACCGGAGCTGGTCTTCATAATATTTACATTTTCCTGTGGGGATGCTGACTTGTGAACTGTCAGACAAGTCCAGCCTATATTGAAGACAATCGATCATATCGACATTGTCAGAGCCGCATTGCGTATCAAAGATTCTTGGATTTTGACAAATATCATCTTTGCAGACAAAATTCTTATTTACGCCATCAGAACATTCCTTTCCTTCATGACATCCGGTAATGTTGGTTCGTCCATTCAATACACACTGTTTCTTTTCCGAATTGGGAATTTGTTTACAAGCCTCTGTGGGGCTGCATGTTTGCTGTAAATCACCACATTCATAGTCTGAATTTGCCCGGCATGAAGATGAAGTGCCATTGAGATGCGCATCGGTCGTACATTTATCAATATGACAAACATAATCAGACCAGGACAGTGTCGGCATATTCTTTAACAAATCATTGTCGATATTCAGTGTCTGGTATGGGACACAATTTACGTTTTTTTCGTTAAAACTTGTGGCTTGCTTGCAATCGATAAACTTGTGGCCGCATGAAGTCACGTCTTGATAAGTTCGACACTGTTTCTCATGATTGTCAATCATGATGGCGTAATTATCTTCACAGCCCACTACTTCACAGTTGCCTTCCGATGTGCATCCACAGATTTCACCACTGACAGAGTGACACAAATAATGCTGTGAGTAAAAAACAGAATCGCTCGTATTTTCAGGGCGCTTTTCTGTGCAATTCATAATGATATCAGAGTCAGCCGGAGCACAGGATTCATTGGTATTGAGTACACATCTTTGGGTCTTGTCTATTTTTTCGATGTGAAATCCTTTTTCACATTCTGTGATGCGGTATTGACCATTTTCACAGATAGCATTCAGGACGTGATGCCCAAGTTCTGCCAGGGATTCTGGTTTACATTCTTCTCCTTCCGGAGTCATGCGTTCACAGGTTGTAGTATTATCGGAATTTGTTTTTAGTACGTAGCCGAACTCGCATTTGGATATTTTGCATATTCCGTCGATACAGTCGCCGTTCAGTGCATGATTCTGACGGCAGTCCGAGCATTTTTCACCGCATTGTAAAAATGATTGGTGGGCACAATCGGTTTCCGATACAGGACATTGGTCGGAGGAACAGTGACTTTTATCGAGACACTTGCCTTCAAAACAGATCTGATTGTCTTCACATTTATGATCACAGACAGATTGAACGCAGGCAACAGGGGTTGTCATGGGCATATTATCGTTGCTGCCTTCCGGATGATAACCTGGTTTGCATTGATACTCACAGTGATATGAGTTAGCGTTTTCATTGTCGTCTGTCTTATCCTTTACACAAGTGCTCGAAACAATTTCATCGGATTGTGGATGTATGCAGGATGTATCGCATTTACCACAATGATTAATTGTATCGATATTGACGCATTGGTACCTGCCTTCCTCAAAACAAAGCATTTGGTTATCAAAACACATTAAAGTAGTACAAAGTCCATTGATACATTGTTCGTATGGTGGATTACATGCAACACCTTCGTAATCCGGGCTCAAGCTACTTGAATTGTTGCATTCTCCTTTGGCACCACAATGGCTGTTGTTGGATGAAGGATCGATATATGCATAAGTTTCGTTGTCGAATTTACAGTATACGAGTGATGAATTTTTCTGGCATTGTCCGTCTACACAAGATTCGAGTGATCCACATTTGGTACCTGTATAGTTACTGCTATCGCGATTGGTGTTATTACATTTTCCTTTGGCACCGCAGTAATTGCTATTGGTAAGAGGATCAATACACTGATTGTTACATATTATCTCGTTGTTCAGACAAATGTCCTTTAAGATAAACTCATTATCCTGACTTGTACAAATAAATTTGTATGGAGTGATCTCTTTTTTCTTCTCATCATTATTATTACCTACAATCTGTTCTATGATGTTGCTCTCGATGTTATAAGATTCATCAATATATTTATAATTATACGATAATCCCATGATTTGTGGGGCATAGTAGACTGTGCAAATCGGATAATCGTTGGGGCAGATTTGTTCGGTGTCTGAATATTTGTTTAATCGTGTATTTGAGAGATTATTATGTTCATTGACAATAAGGCTGTAATCGTAGTTGGGCCATGTATAGTCAAAATTTTTATAATAATTATCTATGTCTTGATAATCACCGACAAACATCAATTCTACAGGGGATTCTTTCTTTTTAAAGTAATAGTCTGGATCGCTTTGATAAATCTGACAGATCTTATAATCCTGCAATCCCTGAATTGTATGGATTCTTTCTTTTGAAATGATTTCTTTATTTTGTGGCAGCGTTTTGTTTTGAATATCACTCAGATCATAACATATACCGGTTGAAAGTTCGTAATAGGCCGGAGAATCAGCACTTTGAGGATAAAAGAATCCGGGACATGGCACAAGATTTGCTTTATGATCGTGTGTATTGACATACTTCTTATAAATATCATTATCCCAGCTACATCCTAATGGTATTGCCGACACAAGAAGTACGATGAGAATCGAAAGATGATTTTTCATTTGCAGTCATCCATGAGATGTCGGAAAGCAAAAATGCCTGCCCTTGATCAGGACATGCTTCATTAATCATAACATAAAAGATCTCTGATTTCATCTTTGTATACTTATTCATTGAGAAAAATCATTAATAGTTCAGAAAGCTTTTTTATCCCTGATTCAAAAACATCGCTTGGGGTGATTAGACTGACTACGAGTGTTGGCTGGCTTTCACGATAGCCAAAAAATGATCCGGGAAATACTCGCACGCCATTGTGAGCACATTGAATGGCAATGTCTTCGTCATTGGACCATCCTGGCAGACGGATGCATGCGCTCCATCCGCCATCCACTTGATCGACGCGCCATTGAATTTCATGGGTTTGCGCATAGTTACACAAAAAATCGTAGTTTATTTGCATTCTTTCGAGGCAGGCTTCGCGAAATATTTGGCGGTTTTGGAGATAGTATGGGGCCATGCGCTGTATCCATCCTGATACGCTCAGTGTCGAATCGGTAATAAAAAGCATTCGCTGCATGGCTTCCCGGATGATTTTTTCTTCTCCTCCAAATACAGCCCATCCTAGTTTGTGCTGCGGTTGACCGCAGACTTTTGACAATCCGCTCAGGCTGATGAGCAAGCCTTCATGATAGTAGGATGCTGCCGGTTCCTGGGTTAAGCAGGGGGAATGATTGAGTCGATAGCTTGCAAATACTTCGTCAATCACAAGTACAATGCCATGCTGCGCACAAAAATGGGACAGCTGAGCCATTTCGACCGAAGGAATGCAATGACCAGTAGGGTTATTGGGACTCACGACGATGATAATGCGTGTTTTTTCTGTACATGTTTTTTCAAGCGTCCAGAAGTCGATGGCCCATTGGCCGGCACAATCCTGCAAAGGCACTTCGAGTAATCGCACACACTCGAGTGAACACAGACAATCGAGCAATGGATAGGTTGGTGTGCAGGTGATGATTTCATCTCCTGGTGTACAAAACAATTTTACAATGGCTCCCACAGCTTCACTTGTCGAGGCAAATAGCTGAATATGGTCCGGGTCTATTTCGTTTGAATAAATTTGGGCAATCGCCTCTCTTGTTTCAATTAAACCCTGTGGAGAAGCTTGGTATGGAGCCGAAATGGCAGCGTTTGTCACATCGGTGGGGGCGATGATTTGAGGAAAGTGGGCTTTTGTAGGATTGCTCAGGGTCAAATCGATGCCTTGTTTGCTGCGTTGACAAAAATCCTGCCATGCGGCATGACACGCATTTTCTTCGAGTTCGTCGAGTGACGGCGTTCGACTATGTTGGAAAAAAGAAGGTATGGGCATTTCTCACCTTGTAAAACAAGATCTCAATCGAAATCGGCATGCACTGCTGATGTCCTCCATTGGACTTATCGTCGGCATAGCCGCATTGGTGTTTTTCGTCGCTCTGGGCAATGGTGTCAAGCGTGTCGTGCTAGAGGACCTGTTTGCCATTCGGCAAATTGAGGTGGTACCACGTACTTATGATTTCGGCTTGACAAAATTTTCCATCGTGAAGATGGATGAACGTGCCATAGATAAACTTTCCAGAATTGAACATGTCGATGAAGTTTATCCCAAAATGAAATGGACATTTCCCGCATGGGCGACGGGTGGCAAAGAAGTGCTAGGTAAGAATTTTCGTGCCGAAGTCATTGCCGATGGTATTGCTCCGAATCTTGCAACGGATTTGCCTCATCCGGAGCGATTTCGTGATTGGGATGCCGAAGTCAGCTGCACTTATGGGGGGAGTGAGTGTTCTGTCGGGCAACAGTGCCTCGACGGTTTTTGTCAAAAACAATCGTGTAATCCGGATAGTTCTGCGAAGGAATGTCCGGAACCTACCTATTGTGTCAAAGATACCGGCACTTGTGAGATGCCAATTCCCATCATTGTCAATCCTGCCATGCTCAATGTTTACAATACCGGTTTGACGACGGCCCTCTCAAGTGGGACGGGCGTTAAACTGCCTAAGCTGACGGCAGAAGCACTCACGGGATTTGTCTTCGATGTCGAATTGGGAAATTCGTATCTTGGTGAGTCTGCTCAGGGTGAACCTAAGATGAGGAAAATGCAGTGCGTGGGGCTATCTTCGCGTGCGATTCCCTTGGGATTTACCATGCCAATATCGTATGTTCGCCGGTTTAATGCTTATTTTAGCGGGGAAAAAAAGAGCAGAACCTATCACTCGATAGTTCTGGAAGCACATTCCAATGGGGATGTCGCTAAAATAGCACAGGATGTACGCAATCTTGGATTTGAGCTTGATGTCAGTCACACACAGGCAGATAAAATCGGCTTGATGATTTCGATATTAACGCTGTTGTTTTCCTTGATTAGTCTGCTTATTGTGACGATTAGCGCAATTAACATTGCTCAGACATTTTTTATGATTATTGCAGAACGAAGACTGGAATTGGGGATTTACAGGGCTTTGGGAGCATCGCGCAGCCACATTGCCCGCATGATTTTATGTGAAGGCTGTATTGTTGGTTTTGCTGGCGCATTGTGCGGCGTGATTTTGGCAGTCATACTCATTCAGATTGTTGATCATGGCATTGTAGTCTTTTTGCCGGAGATGCCCATTCAGACTGCCAGTTTTTTTGAACTCTCGCCGGCTCTTGTCATTGGAGCCATTTTAGGCGGAATGGCGTTTTGCCTTGCGGGATGCGCACGTCCAGCATGGCGAGCTTCTCATCTCGATCCCGTCAGAGCATTCAGAGGAGATTAACTAAATTTCACTTTTTCGAGCAGTTCTTTGATGACGTCATCAACGGGTGGGGCATCCTGCGTTAGAATGAGCCTATGATTGAGGATGAGCGGAGCAGCATTTTTTACATCGTCCGGAATAATATAGTCTGCCTGGCGAAGAAATGCGAACCCTTTGGCTGCATTCAGGAGCATGACGCCTGCACGTGGACTGGCACCTCGTTCAATGATCGATTCTTCACGGGTTTGGCGAATCAAATCCGTAATATACTGGCCAATCGCATCCGAAACCTGGATTTTACTGATTTCTTTTCTAATATCGTCAATGTCGTCAGGGCTAAAGACCGGATGGATCGTGACATCGGGATTGACTGCCTGCATGATGATGCTTTTTTCTTGTGTGGCAGTTGGATAATCGAGGCGAATGCGGAACATAAAACGGTCGAGCTGACTGTCGGGTAGTGGATAAGTACCGCGCTCTTCCTGTGGGTTTTGGGTGGCTATGACAAAAAATGGTTTTGGAAGGTGGTGCGTTCGGCCATCAATCGTGACCTGGTTTTCCTGCATGGCTTCGAGCAATGCGCTTTGTGTACGAGCGGATGCACGATTGATTTCGTCGGCAAGAAGAATATTCGTAAAAATTGGACCAGGTATAAACTTGAATTTTCCTTTGTCCATCCTGTAAATATTGGATCCAGTGATGTCTGCTGGCAGAAGATCAGACGTGAATTGAATGCGTTTGAATTCTGCATCCGTTGCCTTGGCTAATGTCTTGGCAAGGGTCGTTTTGGCTAGTCCGGGAACGCCCTCGACGAGCACATGTCCCCCCATAATCATGGCAACGAGCAGCGCACGGACTGTCGAATTTTTCCCGGTATAAACCTTGTCAATTTCTGATTTTAAGCGTGCATAAATAGCTGGAACCATGTTGCATTTTACCTTTAAACGCATACTGAAAACACATCGTTTCAGTTTTTTTTCGGTTTTGCTTATACCTTTTTCTTTATTGAATGTGGATCAAATTGCGCATGCAGAAACAATTTGGATTGAAGCTCAGACTCAGCTCATTCTGAATGTCCATGGCCTAAATGGAGGACATATAGAGGGGGTGTTGCTGGACGACCTTAATCATAGTATACCAAATCGCGAAATAAAAATATTTATAAAAAATCGCTCAACTCAGGAAGATTTTGTAACCACACGCACGACGGACTGGAAGGGGCGTTTTGTGCTAGAACTGTCCCTTGGCGAGGGAAGCTATGCTGGGTTTGCTGAGTTTGAAGGCCAGA
This sequence comes from Myxococcales bacterium UBA4248, assembly GCA_002395385.1. GTDB lineage: Bacteria > Myxococcota_A > Bradymonadia > UBA4248 > UBA4248 > UBA4248. The sequence goes on along the minus strand of DGWW01000243.1, from coordinate 13,216 downwards.
ATTATTATCGAGCTTCGCAAGAGACGTTCGAATTCGACATCACCCGATGTCATGCCAATTTATCTCTGCAGTCGCCGACGTTGTTTCCCCTTGGGCAAAATTTTTACGTCGATTTGCAGCGCGCATCCATTGCCGAAAAATACCCTGATGTTTCATGTGCGCAATACGAAATCGCGGGAATGGCTTCGATTGGCAGGTTGTCAGAAAAATTTCAGTTTGAACCCGAACAGAATGTAATACGGCTTGAATTTAAAACTGCCGGATTTAAGCCGGGAAAATATGCGTTTGAATGTGCTGTTTTTGAAGGAAAAAACTGGTTTTCCGAAACACTGAACGCCGATATTTTCTTTTATGATCGACTCTTCATGCCTCAATTGGATGTCGAATACGATGGATTTAGCAGGGAAATCGTTGCCCGCGTTGCCCCCTCTTTGCCTCAGGAGGGCATTGGGGCAAGGCTCGTATTAAACGGTAAGGATGGAACAACAATGGATTTGATGAGCACTTCTGATTCACACGGTCAAGTGCGTTTCAATATCGAAGAGGTTCCGTCGGGTTGCTATGAAGCCGTTTTGTCACGTGCCGATCAATGGCAGGATTTCGGTGCTATTCAGTCATCCTTATGCGTTAAACCATCACGGAATTCTCTCTGGATGTGGGGATCCTGGTCTGTCCTTTTTTTAGGGATTGTCGTGAGTCTGGGTATCGCAAAATACAGAAAACGGGCGTTGCCGGATCCGCCAGATAAAACAACACATATTGAAACAATGGAATTGCCTGGTGAAAATTCGGACAATTCTGTCTGTGAATTCATTTGTGTGGATAAAAAAAACGGTGTCATCCTGGATGAGAATAGAATTCAGATCACGATAGATGAAAAAAAACAGGAAGACATTCATTGGCCTGTACACACGCAGCCACAAAGTAATCTTACGATTGCCCATCCTGATTATATGCCCTGGTCTGGCAAACTCCTGCGCAACGAGAGAGTCAGGATAAAAATGACGCTGCGGCGCGACTATGCGATCGAATGCTATGAAGCCGTCTGTGAGTCCTTTTATGGGGAACCTGTCTCGTGGGGAACATTATCTCCCGAAGAGTTTACGGATGATTTAAATGAACACCATCTGAGTGATGCTCTCACTGAGCGTATCACTCTTTTCTGTACGCTCGTTTCATCTGCAGCATTCAAACCGGGGGCGTTGGAAACAGAAAAGTTGACAGAAATCTATGAATTGAGCCGAAAAATTATTACATCGAATCGCCGTCCGGTGTTTCGGCGAAGACGGTGATTGGGGAATGAGAGGTTTAAAAAGACGCCTGTGCGTATTCGCAAATGCGAATAGCACAGGCAAATCGGCGTATCTGCAAGTTCAATGACGAGATGCATCTCGCCATTGAACTTGCAGATAGCCGATAATCATCAAGCGTAAAATGAAGTGTCAGAATCCTGGGGGTTAGAAATAGGCCACTCATGTATGAGCAGTATGGTTATCGTTTAATCATTCACGCGTTTTGTGTATAATCAGTTGGGTTGTGTTTTTGATGGTTGAACAATTGGACGGCGATAAAAAACGGAATGGTTGTTCGTAGATAGGGTTGCCTACAATTGAAAAGAAGGTTTGGATATGCGCAAAAGCATAATGTGTATGGTTATTGGAGCATGTTTGCTGGGTGTGTGTGCCGGTTGTGAATCCGATAGTATAAGTGTGTCACCAACACCTGAGCAAACCGTAAAACCAGCTGACCCCGCAACGCCTGAGGAACCCGCAACACCTGAGGACCCCGCAACACCTGAGGAGCCTGCAACGCCAGATGAACCCGCAAATCCTGAGGAACCCGCAAATCCTGAGGATTCTGCAACGCCAGATGAACCCGCAAATCCTGAGGACCCCGCAACGCCTGAGGATCCTGCAATGCCTGAGGATCCTGCAACGCCTGAGGACCCCGCAACGCCTGAGGACCCCGCAACGCCTGAGGAACCTGCAACGCCTGAGGACCCCGCAACGCCTGAGGATCCTGTGATAGATCCGCCTCCTGAAACGCCAACATTTGTTCGATACAGTGAATTTGGAGCTGTAGGGGATGGCAAGGCGGATGATTTGGATGCCATCATCAAGACCCATGAATATGCCAATAAAAACCATCTCATGGTCAAGGGGGATGAGGGATATACTTATTACATTGCTGCAGCGGGTAAAAAGGCCAACATCAAAACGGATACGGATTGGACTGGTTCATCCTTTATTATTGATGACAGTAAGCTGATGCCGAATGACGATAAATTACACGAACAACCCATTTTTTATGTCAGGCCTGGCAAGTCGAAAGTTTGGCTTTCTTCAACGGATGAATCTAAGAATGCTCCCAATGTGTTAAAAACCTTGAAGCATAATCAAAAGAATCTTGGCATTACTCTGGAACACAAATCGATCGTTGTGGTGACGGATTCGACGCCTGCTCATAAGCAATACATTCGTGAAGGTAAGAACAAGGACAAAGGCCATGATCGGGAAGAAATCATTATCGTCGATGCGAATGGTGATATCGATCCGAGTACACCTGTTCTTTGGGATTATGATGTTACATCCGCTTTTGCCTATCCCATCGATGAAGAGACTCTAACTATAAAAGGGGGAACTTTTAAGACAATCGCGAATCAAGCTGAATCTGCATATACGTATTATAAACGCGGCATAGCGATTGAACGTTCAAATGTGATTGTGGATGGTGTGGTGCATCATGTCACAGGCGAACTCGATCATGGCGCGCCGTATTTGGGATTTTTATATATTACCAACTGTGCCAATATCGTTGTAAAAAATACTACGCTGACTGCGCATAAAATATATAATACCGTTGGAACAGCAGGTGAGGAAGTGTCGATGGGGAGTTATGATGTGACTCCTACACGCGTTGTCAATATGACGTTCGAAAACTGCAGTCAGACGACCGATATTCTCGATAAGAAATACTGGGGTGTGATGAGTTCCAATGGTTGCAAAAATGTTACGCTGGATCATTGTGTTTTTAGTCGGTTCGATGCGCATCGCGGTGTTAATAATGTCACTATCCGGGATTCCGAATTGGGGTGGCAGTGTTTGAATGCCATTGGTTCCGGACTTTTGAGTATCGAGAATTCGACGCTTCATGGCGATCAGTTGATCAATTTGCGCAAAGATTATGGGTCGACCTGGCACGGCGATGTATCTATTAAGAATTGCACATGGATTCCCAAACGGGGCACGACGCTTGGCGATGGTGTCAGCCTGTTGAACGGCTCTTTTTCGGGCAAACACAATTTCGGTTATGAATGTCACATGCCAACGACGATTAATATTGACGGTCTTGAAATCAAAGATTCCAATCATAATGATAAATATAAGGGAATCTATTTATTTGCTGATTTTACTCCGGATAATAAAGATGCTTCATTTAAATATACAATTCCTTATTATATAACTAAAAAGGTTAATATTTCTAACTTCAAATCGGACTCTGGCAAGAAATGGAATCTGAGTCCAAATAAATATATGTTCAAAGGTGTTGTGATCAATGAAAAATAATTCAACTATGCATTCTGCATAGAAAAAATACTTCATTTCTGATTTCGATAATTCGAAATATAGAGCAAGAGGAGTTAGTTATGAAAACAAACAAGTCATGGTTATGGGTTGCATGTCTGTTAAGCATTGCAGCCTATGGGTGTGAGAGTGATTCTGTCGGAAGTACACACAATATCATTAGGGATATTTGTGGCAATGCGATCGTCGAGACGGGTGAACTGTGTGATGATGGTAATCGATCCGGCGGCGATGGTTGTTCTGCCGATTGTAAAGCCATCGAAAATGGCTATGAATGTCCGGCAAAAGGAGGTGCTTGCAAACCCGTCGACACACCTCCCGGCCCTGTGGATGTTGATTGTGGCAACGGGGTTGTCGATGAAGGGGAGCTGTGTGACGATGGCAATGATTTGAGCGGCGATGGTTGCTCGTCAGAATGTCAGATCGAGTCTGGCTATGAATGCACCGCTCCAGGTCAGCCTTGCGAAAAACTTCCTGTCATCGATGTTCCCTGCGGAAATGGTCAGATCGACGAAAAAGAAGAATGTGATGATGGCAATGCACTGGATGGCGATGGTTGTTCGAGTACTTGCACGGTAGAAAACGGGTGGGAATGCGAATCACAGGATTGTCATACCGTTTGCGGTGATGGTGTGATCGCTGGACAGGAAGTCTGTGATGACTGGAATACCACTGATGGTGACGGCTGCTCTGCCGATTGTATGACCATCGAAGAGGGGTATACCTGTATTGAGGAATTGGGCTATTCGTTTTGTGTTACCGAAGGCTGCGGCAATGGACAGCTGGAGGAGGGCGAATTGTGCGATGATGGTGAAACTTCTGGCCAGCAGGACTATACGTCTTATGGCTGGGATGAGACAAACGGCAAGCCCTATTGCTTTATGTGCAAGTATTCAGACTTTTGCGGTGATGGCAAAGTTTCGGGAAGCGAGCAATGCGACGAAGGCAAGCTCGATGATGAAGGTCATCCCCTGCTCATCGCAGAAGGCTCCAATCTGCCCATTGGTGGCGATGGCTCTTATGGGCATTGCAAACCTGACTGTACATGGGCTGAACGCTGCGGCGATGGTGTCGTCCAGGAGGGGGAAGCATGTGATAAAGGCAAAGATAACAACGGCTCGTATGGCGGTTGTACCTCCGATTGTAAACTCGCGCCTTACTGCGGTGACGGCATCGTCCAGGAAAACGAAGTTTGTGATGAAGGCATTGCCAGCAACACCGGGCTTTATGGACACTGCAAAGTCGATTGCTCCGGCATTGCGGGATTTTGCGGTGATGGAGAAAAGAATGGCCAGGAATTATGTGACAATGGTGTCAATAATGGTAAGGTCACTTATGATGGATGTACAACAGAATGTAAGTTCACCTCGATTTGCGGCGATGGTACGGTCGATGGGGCCAATGGCGAGGAATGTGATGAAGGGATGCTCGATGACAACGGGCGTCCAACGTTGGTCAACGCTTCCGGCGTTCCTATCGGCGGATATGGCAATTACGGCGGATGCAGTGAAGGATGTGTAAAATCTGCATATTGCGGCGATGGTATCAAAAACGGCAAAGAAAAATGCGATGACGGCAACACCGATCCAGACGATGGTTGCGAAGCCAATTGCATGGCAATTACGCCGAAGTGGGAATGTGTCGAAGGGGCTGGAGGCAAATCGATATGCAGTCGGATTCCCTGTGGCAATGGTACGCTCGATGCCGGTGAACAGTGCGATGATGGACTCAATCCAGCAGAGTGTTTATATTGTAAGGTGCGCGCCGGGTATATGTGCCTGAACGTCGCACCAGCCTGCCCCAAATGCACCGGTTCGGATGCAACGGCATGTTGTTCAGAGACGGAGTATTGTCGTCCCATCTCGGATTTGTACGGGGATGGTATCGTTTCGTCTGACTTTGAAAAATGCGATGATGGCAATACCATTGATAACGATGGCTGCACTCAGGGCAAAGTCGATCCCGGTTATGCCTGTCTAACAGCAGGCGAACGCTGCGTTCCCAAAGCCTGCGGCGATGGTATAAAAGCCAATGGCGAGGAATGTGACGATGGCAATAATACCGATGGAGACGGATGTACGGCCAGATGCAAACGCGAAGAGGGGTATCGCTGTGATACACCGGGTTCACCTTGTGTGCCGGGTACCTGCGGTGATGGCATCGTTCAGTATGGTGAAGAGTGCGACAGTGCGAATGGCGTCGGATGTACCGATTGTAAAATCGATTACGATTATGAATGCATGACCGATGGCGGCGCATGCCAGAAAGTGACTTGTGGTGATGGCAATGCCATTGCCAGTACCGGCTATACTTCGTACAAAGAGTGCGATGATGGCGATAATGACAATGGCGATGGTTGTTCTTCGACATGCAAAATAGAGGATGGCTACCATTGTGAAACTGTTGGAACGACATCGGTTTGTTCGGAAGGTTCATGTGGTAATGGCATTCTGGATGGTGGTGAAGAATGCGATGATGGCAACAATGATCCAGCGGATGGCTGCGATCCTGCATGCATGAGAGAGAGTATCTTTGAATGCAATGAATTTGGATGTCAGCCCATTTGCGGTGATGGTCTGGTCATTCCCGATATCGAAGAATGTGATGATGGCAACCTCGTCTCGGGCGATGGCTGCTCGAGTACATGCAAAATTGAAAATGGTTTTGAATGTGTCGTAAAAACGAGCGGAACACCGGATGTACTGGAACTGCCCATTGTTTATCATGACTTTATTCGCTGGCAGACACATACAGCTTCTACGCCTGGTCAGGATGGCTATGTTTCACAGGAACTCTACGATTCGCTGCCATCCGACTGCAAACCTGGCGGTGCAGGTGCCACCTACCGTTATACGCCGTCCTCGAGTGGGTATAATGCAAATTATGTCCTTGCTGTCGGCCACCCGAGCCCCGATTTCTATTCCTATTGTCCTGGCGTCGAATGCGAGAATGCCGTTTTGCCTAAGCTAGGCAAAGACGGAACGCCGGATCTTGGCGATTTTGCTGCTATTAAAGCGAGCAGTAAATTACACAACGGGCCATACGTCGCATGTGAATTGCTTTATACCTGTCCGGCTGTCTTTAAATGGTGGTTTAACGATGTCCCAGGGCTCAACAAACGCATCGAAAAAACAATGGCATTTAACAAAATTGGTACCAATAAATACCATTTTGCAAGCACCGCCTTTTGGCCGATCAACACCGAGGGCTATGGCGCAGCAGGGTCGGCGAACGATGGCATTAATGGTGAATTTACATCGCACTTCCAGACTTACTTTAAATACAAAGGTGGCGAGACTTTGACCTTTAGTGGCGATGATGATGTCTGGGTATTCTTTAATGGGTATCTTGGCGTCGATGTCGGTGGTATTCATGGCTCCTGGACAAAATCCATCACCCTGGATACGGCGACGGCTGCCAATCAACTCCACATGTATCCCGGTGGTATTTATCCCATCGATATGTTCCATGCAGAGCGTTGCCATGGCGGTTCGAATTATGAAATGACACTTGACGGCTTCCTGAGCATGGGCACGAGTACCTGTACATCTATCTGCGGCGACGGTATCGTTGCAGGCGATGAAGAATGCGATATTGCAGGTCATATCAATGACGATATTTCTGAAATGCTCGGATGCATATCCTGCAAGAAAGTGCCCAAGTGTGGCAATGGGATTATTGAGGAAGGCGAGACGTGTGATTCGGGCTACCTGTGCAAAGATACGTATGCCAGTATTTGTACGTACAATGCAACCATCGAGGCCAACGGGTGCGAGAGCAATTGCACCAATCCCTATTGTGGCAATAAAGTTCTCAATACGGACAAAGGTGAAGAATGTGACAGGGCACTCTCTTACCCCGGGCAGCATTGCCTCGATACCTGCAAATTCTCTATCTGCGGTGATGGCCTTGTCGATGCCGAAATGGGTGAAGAATGCGATTTGGGCGCTGCCAATGGCCCCAATGCCGGTTGCATGACGACGTGCAAGCTCCCCTATTGCGGCGATGGCATCGTCACAGAGAGCCTCGGTGAAGTCTGCGATGATGGTCAAAATGACGGCAGTTATGGTGGCTGCGGCCTCGGATGTGCCTTCATTTCACCCTATTGCGGCGATGGGACAATTCAGGAACTCAATGGGGAAGAGTGCGACGATGGCATTAACAACAGCGATAGTGCTTATGGTGGCTGCACGACTCAATGCAAGAAAGGCTGGCATTGTGGCGATGGCGAGGTGAATGGCCTCGAAGAATGCGATGATGGTGTCAATAACGGCGCTTATGGCGGCTGTAAATCCGATTGCACGCTCGCACCCTATTGCGGCGATGGCAATATCGATTCGGGCGAAGCCTGCGACAATGGCGCAGCGAATGATGATGACGTTTACAACGGCTGTTCTGCATCGTGTCAGCGCAATGGCTACTGTGGCGATGGCGTCGTCAATGGCCCCGAAGCCTGTGACGATGGTGTCAACGACGGATCGTATGGCGGATGTGCCGCCAATTGCCTATCCAAGGGACCCTATTGTGGCGATGGCAAAGTAACCGCCCCCGAAACCTGCGATGATGGCGTCAATGACGGGTCGTATGGTGGCTGCAATGCGGATTGTACCAAGGCTGCCTATTGCGGTGATGGTATTGTCAACGGGAGTGAGGCATGTGATCCGGCAATTTCGAGCGGATGTACCAGTTCGTGTACGCCCGAGATTAATTAGGATGGTGTCGCCAGCCTATGCGCCTTTGGCGCATACGGCAGGCATGGCGCCCGGCTATTGCAGCGACACGCATTTGCGTGCTACTGCAATACGCCGGGCGTTTTTTTTTCGAATCGCACAACAAAGGTTTTGCGGCGTATCGCAGATAGCCGCAAACGTCGGGCGTATCGCAGATAGCCCGCGCCCTATATAAATATACTTTGTATTGCGTGCAGAGTTTGATACACTATTCACAAGATATGGCGTTCGAACAAAGTCGATCCAGGATGATTTGTTTATGTGAGTTAGAAATGATGAAACTCGCTTTTCCAAAGAAAAATCGTTTATTAAACCCGATTTGGGGATGTTTGATCGGGATTGCGTGTCTTGGTATCGGATGTAATGAATCGGTCAATTCCGAGAGTCTGCACTCGGAAAGTGTTTTGGGGGGGCAGACGGAAGAGGTGACTGCAGCCCAGGCGCAAAACGGTACTTCGAATGTGCAGGTTGTCCCCCAAAATAAGAACGATGAATCACATGATGCGCATCAGGATAGCGAACCGCAGACGGATGCCGGGGGGCACCATGCCGAACCAGCAGATGATTCTCATGAGGACGCAGAATCGGAAAACCAAACAGAACCTGACAAGAATAATCACGAAGAATCAGACCATCGTGACAATTCACAAGCTGCATCTGATGAAACAGGAACGCAGGCCGATAGTGGGGATAATAACGATGCTCCCCAGATCCCCGCTGCTTCTGATAATGAAATTGCTGATTCCGGGGATAATGAAAGCTCTGTTTCGGATGCAGAAACACCGCCTACACATGAATGGGCTCAACCCATCGAGGCAGTCGGACTTCCGAATCTTTTCAAAGTGAGTGAGGATGTTTATCGATCTGCTCAGCCGGAATCCGGTGGCTTTGAAAGTGCAGAAAAACTCGGCATTAAAACGATCCTTTCTGTTCGTTTGACAGCAAATGATGCCGTACTTGCGCAAAATGAACCGACTTCTTTGACGTTGATTCACATTCCTTTGGTTCCCATTTATATTACGACAGATGAAATGCTCGAAGTGATGAAAGCCTTTGATGGTGCCGAAAAACCGATATTGGTACACTGTCAGCACGGGGCAGACAGAACGGGATTGACCATTGCCTTGTATCGCATTTTATATGAAGGCTGGTCCAAAGAGGAGGCCAAAGATGAATTGGTCAATGGCGGTTTTGGGTATCATTCTGTTTTTGTCAATATTCTCGAATTTATCGATGAGCTCGATATGGATTCATTTAAATCGCAGTTATCTGGCGATTAAGGAGGTTATATGAAGAATTGTTCCTGGGGGTGGGTACTTTGTCTTGCCTGCGCCATGGGGTATGGATGTGAAAGTGACTCTGTCGGAAGTACGCATAATCCGATTCGGGATATTTGCGGCAATGCGCTCGTCGAGACAGGTGAACTTTGTGATGATGGCAACCAAGCCGACGGTGATGGCTGTTCTGCCGATTGTAAAGTGATCGAGAAAGGCTATGAATGTCCGGCAAAAGGCGGTGCCTGCAAACCCGATGGGACTCCGATTGTTGTCGATGAACCTGTTTGTGGTGACGGGAGCATTGCGGAAGGTGAGCAGTGCGACGATGGCAATGATGTGAGCGGCGATGGCTGCTCGGCCGAATGCCAGATCGAAACGGGCTATGAATGCGCTGTGGCGGGTCAGCCTTGCGAAAAAAAACCGGTATCCGATGAATCCTGCGGAAATGGTCAAATCGACGAAAATGAAGATTGCGATGATGGCAATACGCAGGACGGCGACGGCTGTTCAAGTACCTGTTCGATCGAAAACGGGTGGGAATGTGAATCACAGGATTGTCATACCGTTTGCGGTGATGGTGTGATTGTCGGCCCCGAAGTCTGCGATGACTGGAATGCTTTGGATGGTGACGGCTGTTCTGCCGATTGTATGACTATCGAAGATGGGTATACGTGCATCACGCAGGACTCGTCTTCCTATTGCGTTACCGAAGGCTGCGGCAATGGCGTAGAGGAAGATGGCGAACAGTGCGATGATGGTGAAACTTCTGGGCAACCGGATGCGAAGTCTTATGGGTGGGATAAAGATATCAACAAACCTTATTGCTTTATGTGCAAAAGAGCCGATTTCTGCGGTGATGGTAAGGTTTCGGAGAAAGAGCAATGTGATGAAGGCGCAATCGACGAAGATGGCAATCCGACGCTGCTCGATTCCGAGACTCAGCTTCCAATAGGCGGTGACGGCACTTATGGCCATTGCAAGCCTGACTGCACCTGGGCCGATCGCTGTGGTGATGGCATCGTTCAGGAAGGAGAGGCATGCGATAAAGGTGCCAATAACGATGGCTCTTATGGTGGATGTACCTCCGACTGTCAACTCGCCCCTTATTGCGGTGATGGTATTGTACAGGAAAATGAAGTCTGCGACGATGGCCTGGCCAACAATACCGGCTTGTATAATCATTGCAAAGCCGATTGCAGTGGCATTGCCGGTTACTGCGGCGATGGCGAAAAAAATGGCCAGGAATTATGCGATGAAGGTTCCAACAATGGGACGGTTTCGTATGCCGGTTGTACGAGCGAATGCAAGTTTACTGCGATTTGTGGCGATGGCACAGTCGATGTGGCCAATGGCGAGGAATGCGATGATGGCATGCTCGATGACAATGGGCGTCCAACGTTGGTCAATGCTTCGGGTACGCCAATCGGCGGTTATGGCAACTACGGCGGATGTACTGCCGGTTGCGCTAAAGCAGAGTATTGCGGCGATGGCATTAAAAATGGCAAGGAAAAATGCGACGATGGCAATACCGATGCCAACGATGGCTGCGAAGCCAATTGCATGGCGATTACGCCCAAGTGGCAGTGCAAGGAAGATACCTCGGGCAAGTCGATATGCAGTGTGATTCCGTGCGGCAATGGTACGATCGATGCCGGTGAACAATGTGATGATGGCATGAATCCAGCGGAATGCCTCAATTGTAAGGTTCGATCCGGGTTTATGTGTTTGACAGGAAGTCCGGCATGTCCGGCGTGTTCTGCCACTGTCACGACGGGGTGCTGTTCTACTACACAGTATTGCCGCCCGATTTCTGATCTCTATGGCGACGGCATTCTCAACCCCGATTTCGAAAAATGCGACGATGGCAATAAGAAAGATGGTGATGGCTGTACCCAGGGCAAAATCGATCCCGGTTATTTCTGCCCGACGCCGGGTGAGCGCTGTGTTGCAAAGGCTTGCGGCGATGGCATCAAAGCTTATGGCGAGGAATGCGATGACGGCAACAATGTCGATGCCGATGGTTGCTCAGCAAGGTGCAAACGCGAGATAGGCTATCGCTGCGATACACCGGGATCGCCTTGTGTCGCGGGCACTTGCGGCGATGGCATTGTTCAGTATGGCGAAGAATGTGACAGCGCCGGCGGCATCGGATGTGACAGCCATTGCAAGCTCGTCAATGGCTATGAATGCCTTGCGGACGGCGGTGCCTGCAAGGAAGTGACCTGCGGTGATGGCAATGCCGTGCCTTCGCCTGGCTACGTCTCGTCGAAAGAATGCGATGACAACAATACAAAAGGTGGCGACGGCTGCTCGAGCGCCTGCAAGATCGAAACGGGATACCATTGCGACATCGTTGGAACGCTTTCAAATTGCGTCGAAGGACGCTGCAATAATGGCATCCGTGATGCCGGCGAAGAATGCGACGATGGCAATGCACTTCCCAATGACGGATGTTCTCCCAGCTGTAAACGCGAAATCATGTTCGATGAATATGTCGATGATGAGGGCAATGTCAGCTACAGTCCCAAATGCGGTGATGGCATCACCCTGTGGATGATTAAGGACGAGCACGGCAAGCCTGTCGAAGAATGCGATGATGGCAATCTCATTTCTGGCGATGGCTGCTCGAGCCAATGCAAGATCGAACCGGGATTCACATGCACCGATTTTGCTGCAGAGGCTAGTGCTGCAACGATCGATTTGGATATCACGTACTATGATTTCAGATCGCCAAATCAATCAGGTAAATCAGGTGATGGTTATCTAACTCAGGCTTTTATTAATCAAATGATCGCACGCGATGCGAATTGCTCGAATAAGGTTGCCGGTAAATCGCATAATTATTGTACGATCAGTTCGAGCAGTTCGTGCGTTGGACGTGGTTATCCCGATATGGAATGCGCTTTTGGTGGCGGTAGTTGTACCGGTATGGTCGAAACGCATCTGGATGCCGATTCAAAGCCTGTACTGAAAAGTCCTGCAGCAGCTTCGTCTTGTACATATAATAATGTCGCCTGTGGTGGATCTTTTTATCATTGGTACCGATATACACCCAATATCAACCGGATGATTCCTTCTAAGCTGACAATGCAGCGGGATGCAACCGATCTCGATAAGTATTCGTTTGCTTCGACTTCATGGTATCCTTTAAAAGAACAAGGGTATTACAGCAGCGAACCAAGTGGCAGCGGAACAAATTTGGCGGGTAACTTTACATCAGAGCTCCATACATTTTTCCAGTATAAAGGTGGAGAAACGTTAGATTTTAGAGGAGATGATGACGTCTGGGCATTCATCAACAAAACGCTGTTTGTCGATCTCGGAGGGATGCAGTCTGGTGTCTCAAAATCTGGCACACTTTCGAACGGCACCTGTAATTTCATTAACAAAGATGGTGTCACGGTTACGGTTGGCTGTGATTCTCGATACGATATTTTTGAAAATGGCGTTTACGAGCTCCATTTCTTCCAGGCCGAACGTTGTAGCTCTGGGTCTCAATATACACTGACGCTCGATGGATTCCTCAAGACGGGAGTGTCGACATGTCAGTCGAAATGCGGCGATGGCATTGTGGCAGGCGATGAGCAGTGCGACGAAGTCAGCGAAAAATGCGAGAACTGCAAAT
>DGWW01000178.1 GCA_002395385.1 Myxococcales bacterium UBA4248 | reverse complement strand
CCTTTGGAATCCACAATATTTTTTTGATTTTTACCTATCGTTTTCGCTTGTTGGTGCGAAATGGGGCCCCTCCCCCATTTCGAATGAAACCTATTTGTTATTGTTGGTTTTGCGCTTTTGGACGCACATTCCCCAAAAAAAGTCAAGAGATCGGCTGAGTAGTAACAATTTAATTACGAATTACCAATTACCTTCACGGGACCATAAACTCGACGGTGTAGCTCTTTGCCCCATCGATGCCATTTATTTTAACCGTAGCATATTGTCCACTCAATTCGATGGCACTGCCCTGTTTTCCGGTCATTTTTGAGAGCACAAATTCCACCGTTGCCTTGGATGATGTTCCCGAGTCAGCAGCCATAATCATCCGATAAGTAATCTCATTTTTTCCGCTGTGCAAAAATGAGGAAATATCGAAGGACTGCTGTGCAACCCCCTGAGTAACCGTCTTGAAAAATCGCGAGTTAATGTAGACATCGACATTATATCCAAGCAGTCCCGGCGAATCGAACGTCGCCAAAAGATAGGTAGGATTGACATTATCCGGTAAAGCATCCATGCCCGGATTCGTTTTAGGAACCGGTGTGGTTGCGGCCGAAGGCCCCATTTGCGCAGGAATAGCCGACGATGGCGGAACCGCTGCCTTTGGTGTCGTATCGACAAGTTTGTATTGTGGGGCAGTCAAAATGACATTTCCATTGGCATCAAATTCGACGGTCACATTCGTAAATACCTGATTGGATGCCCCAGTGACATCAATACCATTAAAGATGACACTGGGAGCAGCATACGCGGTCGACGAAAAGGCCATGGCAACCAACACAGCCAACAGTCTTTTATTCATCATGGTCTCCTATTTTTTTTGTAATTGTTCTTGACCAAAAGGTTTTGAACTGGGAAACTAAGTGAGGATAACAGGGCTTGGGGTCTTTAGTCCCAGCCTCCAATGTCCTTTATAACGCAAAGCCGCCCGGGATATTCGTCATTTTAGCGCGATAATTCAAGCCGAGATTGCACAATTTCCGCTGGGAGCATTTTTTTATTCATGGTACATAAATTGCACTTCTATCACATAGTGTGTTGTGTTTTCCGTAACATCCAAAGGAGGAAATTATGCCAGTAGAATTAGGTCGCCGCAATGACATCGATCCACTCGTTAGCTATGCGTTTGAAGTTCACTTTGGTGAGTCCATAGTCGCTCGTTTCAGTGGTGTCGATGGATTGAGCTCCGAAGTCGAAATGATCGAATACCGTGACAGTGCCGATCCCAATGTCATAAAATATCGTCAAGGCCGTATGAAACCCGCTCGCGTCACCTTTAAACGCGGCGTTGCCGTCGCCAACGGAACCGATTTCTTGGCATGGCTGCAAGAAGACCAAATCACCGCTAAAGACATTTATGTCACCGTCGGCAAACATGGTACCGGTGCCGGTATCGTCGAAGAAGAAATCACCTGGTGGCTTCAGGATTGCAAGCCTACCAAATGGAGTCTCGGTTCCCTCGAAGGCAATTCAAACAATGCCTTGATCGAAACTTTCGAAGTTGTCGTTTCCAAAATCACCAAGAAATAATAACTTCCCACGCTCTTTCCCCCATTATGGGGGTTTTTTTTTGCCCACGCCATCCCTGACATGGGGTATTTTAACCCCATTTTTTGTATTGCTGCTGCTATTGGTTGCACCAATACGCAGCAGAGCCTGCCTATTTCATACGGCAGGCTTGTTTTTTTCTGCAAATCCCCAAAAGACTGCTTTAACCATGCTTGAAAAGAAATTCCCATTGGCGTATGAAAAGCCGCCCCATCACATGGGGGATTTGTTCAACTTTTATTCGAGGAAAATATGACGGTCCGCGTTCGTTTTGCCCCATCTCCTACGGGGTTTATGCACCTTGGAAATGCCCGCACGGCATTATTTAACTGGCTTTTTGCTCGCCATCACGGTGGCGAGTTCATTCTGCGAATTGAAGATACTGACAGGGAAAGACATACAGAAGCTGCTGTCCAGGTCATCTATGACAGCCTCAAATGGATGGGATTAAACTGGGATGGCCCCGTTTTGCGCCAATCCGAAAGACTCGCAATCTATCATGAAGTTGCAGAAAAATTGATCGCCGAAGGCAAAGCATACCGCTGCAATTGCACACGCGAAGAACTCGAAGCCAAAAAAGAAGCCATGAAAGACACGGTCAACCGATCCTGCTATGACCGTACATGCCGCGACAAAAATCTCGGACCTGACTGCGGTACCCATGTCGTTCGCTTCAAAATGCCACTCGAGGGTGAATCCTCCTTTGACGACATGATTCAAGGCAAAATTACCAAGTCATACAAAGATCTCGACGATTTCATCATGATCCGCTCCGATGGCATGCCCACTTATCAATTCGCCGTCGTCGTCGATGACCTGGCACTGCAGATTACACACGTCATTCGCGGTTCGGATCACATCGACAACACACACGATCAGATCGCACTCTACCATGCACTTGGAAAGGAACCCCCCAGATTTGGCCATGCACCACGCATTCTCGGCCTCTCCAAACGAAAAGGCAGCCCATCGGTCGAATACTATCGCGAAGCACTTGGTCTGCTGCCAGAAGGCCTCAACAATTACATTGCAAGACTCGGATGGTCCCATGGAAACGATGAAATCTTTACCATGGACGAACTCGTCAAAGCCTTCGATATCTGCGATGTCAACCAGGCAAACGGCCAGTTCGATGAGGAAAAACTCATCTGGGTCAACGAACAACAGCTCCATATCGTACCCATCGAAAAACTCGCCAGCTACGTCATCCCACTGTTCGAAAAAGCAGGCATCCATGTCGAAGCCGGTGAATGGCTCAACAAACTGCTCGAAATGATGCGCATGCGCGCTCACAATCTCAATGAAATTGTCAGCGGAAGCCGATTTGTTTTCGTCGCCCCGGAAACCTACGATGAAGCCAGCGTTGCCAAACATTTCAACGCCGATACCCCAGAGCTCCTCAATGCACTCGCAGATGAACTCGAAAAACTCGACAATTGGGATCCGGCCGCCATCGAAGCTATGATGAAAGCTTTCGCAGAAGCTCGCACACTCAAAATGGGAAAAGTGGCACAGCCCGCAAGAACCGCCATCGTAGGCATTGCACAATCCCCAAGCATCGGCGATACCATCTGGTTCGTCGGTCAAAAAGAAGCCTGCGCCAGACTTCGCAAAGCCGCTGAATACGCCAAATCACTGGGGTAATTAGCAATTAGCAATTAGCAATTAGCAATGAATTCTCAAGTTTATTCCTAAAGAATTGATTTTTTAGCTTCAGAAGCACACTTGGGTTTTGCACACGAATTACGAATTACGAATTACGATTCAATTGCACATTGCTAACTGCTAATTAAAATGCCATTTTGCTTTAGCTTCAGACTTCAGCTTGAAGTTTTGCAAATTCAATTCCGAATTCCCAAATAAAGCCATTGATCTCCCCCTCATAAAATCCTATAATTAAATTGATATGTGTTCTTTACAGGAACACGTGATATCTGCATGTAGAAAAATATCTGAGCTCTTCATGACAGGTATCCATTATCAGTGTCTTTTATCATCAAAGTGCTGTATGCACGTTGAATCAATGAAAAAGAGAAATGAGCAGCCAATTGCTGAGCGATTTTCTTTTTTTTCCTGTTACTCTCTCTTGCATTCAGGTTTAGCGTGAGCAAGTCGAAAACTTTTGTGCATGATATCAGCTCAATTCATGCCACATTTGTCACCCGTAGAAATGCCCCCTCTGACGGTTTTTTATTACTCTGGGGACCGGAAAATCCCGATCAATTCGACTGGACGTGGAATTTGAGAAAAATTGGTCTGCCCAATCTTCCCGAATCGCATTTACATCCTGCCGAAGCACGGTTAATCCTGCCCACCAAAGACGGAAGATATCGCATCGAAACCGTCTGTGGCAAAGGACTCGACATGGCAGATGCCATCCAAGTACTTGCAACCGCAAATTTAAACAGCAAATTCAACCGAAAACGCCGACCCGTCTGCGATTCGCTCATTGCCTGGAGTTATGCAGCCAAGTTTACCCTCGAGCTCATCTCAAGGCAGTGCTTCGTCCCCATGCTCAAAACCAATGGACATGAGCTCTATGCCATCTGGCAGGCGGCCTTTGTCAGCTCGCTCGATATCAGCAGGCTTAGACAACTTGCCTCCAGTATGCCCGTCTGTGCTTACGCCTTGTACAGCATTCCACACAACCGCTGGGACAAATCCCGATCGGGAAAACATCGCCGTCCAACAATGATGTGGCATCCCGAAGCATTGACGCGTGCATTCATTGACGCTGCTATCGATGCTTTTATCCGCAATATGATGTCCGCCCCGGAACATCTGCAAACCATCGAATCCATTAGAGAAAAACTAAAAAATCTCGAACGCAATCCCGCCTCTATGCCACTCGGAGATTTGCTCGAAACAGAATACAACCTCGACTTTTATGCACTTCAAATGCATGCCGCACGCATCGTCGATCTCATGATTTCGGCACAAAATTCCAAGCCCGAAGATGAAGACGAGGACGAAGATGAAGACGAGGATATTTCTCAGGATATCGGAGATGACACATCCGAAGATTCTGAACAAATCGACACCCCACCATTGGATACACAGGAAACTGCAAATCCATCACAGGATAATCAGACTGAAGAACCTGCCATTACCGAAGAAAAACTCAGTCACCTCATGTATAACGAACTCAAACGCCTCATGCCCATGAAAGAGTTCGTCTATACCGTCCCCAAAGCATACAATGAACTCACGAGATGGGAATCACGCTGGTACGAAGCGCTCATCTGCGACAAAGCGCATTCTCGCATGGAGTATCACCTCGATGATCCCATGCTCGTCGATGCACTCCAAAATTGGCTGGCGCCGATAAAAGAGAATTCCGATACCAAAAATGTCGATGCAAAAACCGGATTCTGGCTCGAAATCCCTAAACCAGAGACACAAAACATGTGGTTTTTGCGCTATGTGCTCGTCTCTGTCGAAGATCCCACACTCGCCATTCCTGCAAGTATCGTATTTTCAATAGGTACCGAGCGTTTTCGCATCGATCAGCATTCTTTCGAAAATCCCCAGGAGCAACTCCTCACCGATCTCGGCATCGCCGCTCAGTATTTCGAACCCCTCAAAGCCAGCCTCGAACAATCCAAACCCGAAGGGGTGCTGCTCGATGTCAAACAGGCCTGGACATTTATATCGGAAGTCAGCCCACTGCTCTACTCTGCCGGATTTGATGTCCGTCTTCCCGATCAACTGACCGACCAGGGCGCTCGCAGACTCAGGGCACGCTTTAAAATATGCGATGCCCTCCCCAGTGATATCGACAAGGGTTACTTTGGACTCAATGACCTCGCCGGTTTTAAATGGGAAGCAGCACTCGGCGATGAAGTTGTTACCGCCGAAGAATTCAAGCAGATCGTCGCACTCAAGCAGCCTCTCGTACAATGGCATGGCTCATGGGTTCTCGTCGATCCGGTTCAGCTCAGGGACATCGAAGCCCTCATCGACCGCGACGAAACCCACGGTACGCTGACGCGATTCGATGCCATGAACCGTGCACTCACAGGCATTGCAGATCCCAATGCACCCAATTCCAATGTCGAAGTCATCGTCGAAGGGAAAATCGCCAGCATCCTCGAAAAACTCACTCAGGAAGATATCGTCGATATGACGATGAAAGCACCCGACACATTCGTCGGCACACTCAGACCCTACCAGGAACGCGGTGTGGCATGGCTTTCTTACCAGCAAAGACTCGGTCTCGGATGCTGCCTCGCGGATGACATGGGACTCGGAAAAACCATACAGCTCATCTGCCACGTCCTCAATCAAATCAAAAAACACCCCGAGGATCGTCGCGGCACACTCCTGATTTGCCCGATGAGCGTCGTCGGCAACTGGAAACGCGAATTTGCACGATTTGCGCCCTCTGTGCACGTCGTCGTTCACCATGGTTCCGATCGCGCCCAGGATCTCAAGACACTGCAGGATCAGCTCGAAATTCCCGGCACCGTCGTCATTACGACGTATGGGCTCATCACACGAAGCGCTGATTTCCTCTACATGCACCACTGGTCACTCATCGTCCTCGATGAGGCACAGGCCATCAAGAATGCCACCACCAAGCGATCGATGCTCGTCCGCGAGCTCAAAGCCGATTTCCGCGTCGCGCTCACCGGCACGCCCATCGAAAACAGACTCGCCGAACTTTGGTCTATCCTCGATTTTCTCAATCCAGGCCTGCTCGGAACACACGCCAAATTCCAACGTCTGTACGGCATTCCCATCGAACGCAACAACGATGAAGGTGCCATGGAAAGATTGCGAAATCTCGTTTCGCCTTTCATCCTGAGGCGCGTCAAATCCGATCCCAATATTATTCAGGATTTGCCCGACAAAATGGAAAACAAGGTCTACTGCACACTGACGCGGGAACAGGCCACTCTTTATCAGGCACTCGTCGATTCGACCATGCACAAAATCGAGCACGCCACAGGCATTGCCAGACACGGCCAGGTATTGGCACTGCTCACACACCTCAAGCAAATCGTCGATCATCCCGTTCTGTTCCAAAAACAGGGAACACTCTCCTGTGATCGCTCGGGAAAAGTACAGCGACTCGTCGAAATGCTCGAAACCGTCATCGAAAACGGAGAACGTGCACTCATCTTTACACAATACAAGGAAATGGGCGATGCGCTCGTCGAAATGCTCTCCGAAAGTCTCAGTCTCGAAGATATCCCATTCCTGCACGGCGGTCTGACTGCCTCCCAACGCGATGCGCTCGTCGCAGATTTCCAGGCACAAAAGAGCGCCCCCATCTTTATTCTATCGCTCAAAGCCGGTGGTACTGGCCTCAATCTCACGGCGGCAACCCACGTCTTTCATTTCGACCGATGGTGGAATCCTGCCGTCGAAGACCAGGCTACCGACCGCGCTTACCGCATCGGACAGGATAAAAATGTTCAGGTTCACAAATTCCTGACGCTCGGTACGCTCGAAGAAAAAATCGACTCAATGCTCGAAGAAAAGAAATACCTCTCAGATTCAATTGTCGATGCCTCAGGCGCATGGATTACCCAGTTTGATACAGATGGCCTGCGCGAACTCTTCTCTCTCAGCTCGGATGCAATGATCGATGAAGTCGAATGATTCCAATAAACCTTCGGGAAATGCAGCCCCATCCACACCAGTCGTTTCGCGTCTGCGACGCGTCATCGACATGTCGGATATCAAGGATACTGGCACCAAATCAGTCGGTGGCAAGTTCAAATCCCATTCGGCACCCAAACAGGAACGCCGGGAAGGCACGTCCAAAGACCAGCACAAAAAGCGCGTCAAAGCACCCGCTGCACCTAAAAAGCAGAACATACCCCAGTCCCAGCAGGCAACCCCAAAAACAAAAATACCTGCGTCCACTGCTGAGCCGACGGTTGCTGCACCACCAGCGGCCACAGCCGAACCCATAACGCCCCCGCAGATTCAAGCCAATCCTCCCAAAACGCCGTCTGCCCCCATTCGAAAATCATCTGCCGCGCATCTCAAAGTCGCACGATCGCTCAAGGCAACGGGCAAACATCAAAGCCTGCATATTAGCGACAAACGACTGCATTCCAGAGAACGCATTAAATCGCCCAAATTCCTGGCCAAAAAGCTCAAATCTGAACCGGTCTATGCCCGCCCCAATCAAGCCGATGACAAAATCCACGAGGCACTTCTTCTTCAATCGTGGCACGCCAAAAAATGGATTTCTTCAATTGCTGAACTTTCACCCGCTGTGGCAGAACAACTGCTCAAAAGCATGCCCATCGTTCAGGCAAGGCTCATCAATCACCTCCATATCTCCTGCGGAAAAATCGAAGCCACTGTCGTCGACCAGGTGACGACGATCTCACTGCGGCAGTTTACCCAGGGCCAATGGCGCGTCGTCATCAATATGCTCTCAGACAGGGCGATCTTTACGACATCGCTTCTCAATGGCGAATTGCCCGAAGGCATTCAGGATATCTTTAAACAGGCGAGTCTTTCTCTATTTCCCGGAAAAATGAAGGAGTTTTCTTTCGAATGTGACTGCCAGTCGAAGATGCCCTGTGAACATGTCAGTGCCTTACTGTTGGCTTTTGCCATCGAAATCGAAGAAGATCCCTCGCAAATCCTCACACTGAGAGGCATGCCGCGCGACGAACTGCTCTCGCAGCTCAGAGATGCACGCTCCGACCAAGTTGTCGATGAAAAATCAAAAAATCATTACAACTACGAACTGCCTGCACAAAATGTCGATTTTACGAATTTTTATGTCTCAAACGGCGATTTTAAAGAGATGAGCTTCCATATCGCCAATACCCAGAACACGTTGCTCAAAAGGCTGGGAAGCCCAAGTGTGTGGGAAGCAACCATTCCTTTCGAATCGGCAATAACCCCAATCATCGATGATGCATCACACGAGGCTGAAGTGCTCAGCCTATCTGAAAAGCCCGAGATGGCAGCCCCCGAAGACCAGCCCGCCCCCAAAAACATCAGCCGCGCCCCCAAAAATTCGGCAAAAGCACCCAAGTTTACAATGCCAAATCTCGATTTTGTCACACAAAAACTGACCACCGACATACTCGAGACCATTACGGACGATCCCGTCACCACGGCAGAAGATATCATTCGCTGGCTCAAAACGCGCGGTGCTTCGGATATCCGCACACTCGCCCGACGGACGCGCCTGCATAAGCCAACGATCGAAGCCTTTTTAAATGCCTTTTGTGATGCAGGGCTGACCGTTGCCGATGGCGAGGATGACAAACGGAAATTCTCGGTGACTTTCTAATTCGTAATTCGCAATGCGCAATGCGCAATTG
>DGWW01000047.1 GCA_002395385.1 Myxococcales bacterium UBA4248 | reverse complement strand
AGCGGAGGACATCAAACCGGCTGAGAATAGCGACGATGTCGATTTCTTTGAAGAAGCGGAGAACATCAAACCGGCTGAGAATAGCGAGGAGGTCGATTTCTTTGCAGAAGCGGAGGATGTCAAACTCGCAGAAAGCATTGAGGAAGTCGATTTCTTTGCGGGCGTTGAAGAAACACATGCAGTCCCCAATAATGATATTGCGGATGCATTTGCAGAGGTAGAAAATAGCCATGCATTTGCGGAAACCGAAGTGCCCCCGGACAATGTCGATGCGGTGGTCAATGAAATTGGTTTCCCGAAGTGGGACTCTCAGTTGTTGTCAGATGAAGATCCCAACAGCAACCGTGAATCTATGGAACAGCCCTATGCATCCAACTCCAGAACGGATTTATTTGACTCAGATTTGGAACACTCTTCTGGTTTAGGTGAAAGATTGTCCGGACAAGCCATGCCTCAAACAACCGCAGTGCCAAATCTCGGTTTCCGCTCTGTGCCGGAGATTCCGACGAATAACAATCCTACGCCCGTTCCGGAATCTCTCAATCGGAATACAGCGGAGATGCAGTTTGATATAGACGCCTTTGCTTTAAACGGCGTCCGCCGTTCCACCAGTTCGAACGCCCGTGTCAATTCTTATGAAGGTTGGAGCGATTCGCGCAAGACGTCACCTAGCAGTCCCAATATCCAGCAGGAACGGCAGTCTTTTATGCAGGTGCTCGAGAACGAGAAAACGTTATCTTCGCGAATCAAAGAAACAGAGCAAGGCACAAAACGCCGGCGTCCCAATACCATGTGGGGATTTCAGAAGAGAAACAACAATGCCCTGGATGAAAAATTCGTCAGCCCGACAGCGCTCAATCTGACACCGATTGCACCGATGGATAAGATCCAAGGCGATCAGGTCACTGCTGAATTATTGACGCCAGTGCCGCCATCGATGACAGAGACGCAAAAACCGACCAATGTTTCTCTGACTCCAATCTCCATTGAGCCCGATCCCCAACAGCATGCCCCCGAAGATGGCATACAAGCACTCGAAAATCTCAAGCCTTACTCGCGCATTCCTCGCCTGACATGCAGCATGCATGAACTTCTGGAACGGAGCGGTATCAATTCCCGTGCAGGATTTTTACTCTCGATGATCGATGGCTGTACATCCATTTCGGATATTTTTGATCTTTCGATGTTCCCGGAGCCGGAAACCGCCTATGAGCTGGCCAAACTCGAAGCCGAAGGGGTGATTGTTTTCGATTAATATGAGGTAACTGTTCAGCCGGGGCTCTGCCCCGGACCCCGCCAAGGGCTTTCAGTTCGCAATATCAAATGCGCTTCGTTTCCCGCACCGACCTCACCCCCTTGTCACTTCGTGACATTCCCCCTCTCCGTGAACGGCGAGGGGGAAATTAAGGTGGCATTTGATTTGCTCTCAGTGCCCTCAATTCACACCGTTCACCGGAGGTGCTCATTTCGGCCCCCTTGGATCCCGCAATATTTTTTGTTTTTT
This sequence comes from Myxococcales bacterium UBA4248, assembly GCA_002395385.1. Taxonomy (GTDB): domain Bacteria; phylum Myxococcota_A; class Bradymonadia; order UBA4248; family UBA4248; genus UBA4248. The sequence continues at coordinate 3,429 of DGWW01000047.1, read as the reverse complement.
CCTATCGTTTTCGCAAACCTGCACGAAATGGGGCTCCTCCCCCATTCCGAACGATTGCTTAACGTTTTCGAATGTTTTACGTTTTGGAATGGATATTCAAAGATAAAAGTCAAGGGAGGGGCTGAACAGTTATATTTGGGTTGAACAAATTCAATTGCACATTGCCAATTTTTGGTATGTGTTTATGATGCCAGATTGGCGCGTCGTATTGGCCGCAGGCCGATAGACGAGCCGTGAAGGCGTATTGGGCGCAGCCCAATAGCCGAGCAACCATCCAACAAAGGAGAGATGTATGAGCAATCTTTTGCACTTGACGGACGAGAATTTTAATACAGAAGTGAACAGCAAACCAGCCATGATCGTCGATTTTTGGGCGACATGGTGCGGTCCATGCCGTGCCCTGGCTCCCACCATCGAAGCGCTTGCAGACGAATATGCCGGGAAAGTTGCGGTCGGTAAATGTGATGTCGATCAAGCCAATGCTGCCGCATCGAAATGGCGCATCCAGTCGATTCCTGCAGTCATCGCGTTCAGAAATGGCGTTGAAGTTGGCCGCGTCGTTGGCAATTATCCAGCCAAAGTCAAAGAGCTCATCGAATCTTTACTGTAGGCCCGTATGCGTTTTTTGCATCACCCTATTAAAGAATATTTTGTCAACTGGGACGCCCACATGACGACATTCTGGGTCCCGGTGATTATTGGGCTTATTTTTTTTGGGCTTGCCATTCGGGCCATCATCGACAAGAATCCCATGCTATGCCTGCTTTATATTGTTTTAACCTGCTGTTGTGTAGGTTATCTGGGATTCAGCGATGAGATCATTTCGAAATTGACAACACTCTATAAGCAATAGAAGATTGTCCCGGATGAGACGCATTGGATGGGTGGCGCGGCTATCTGCGATACGCCGCGCATGCGCCTTTCGGCGCAGCCTGCCTATGGTCTTTCGACCATACGGCAGTCTTTAATATTGATTTTGCTCGACAATGACCCAGCCATCATCCTTACGATATTCCCATGTCGAGCGGACACGGGCAGCATGCACCGTCGGAGCACCATTGGCATACCATTGCATGTTGGATTCAATGACTGCGCAATTTTCGACGTCTTCGCGTTTTTCGCTCCCGGCCGGGTCGCATGGGCCAGTCGAAATAATTTCAATTTCAGCAAAGCGCAGATTTTGGGACACGATTGCATTGAGCCACTCTGCGCGCGATGACGGCTGAATATTCCTGGCCGCAATTTCATAGCGTTCAAAGAGCAAGTCCTTATGATAGCTCTCGACATTCCGAATGAGCGACTTCAAATCGGACTGCTGCGACTTACAGGCCGTGAACGTAAGCAACAGAAAGGGGATACAGAGAAAATGCAGGGATCTCATGTAACAGTTCAGCCCCATGACAATTTCATAATCTTTTATCAAAGCAAATCCAAGGCATTCGGCATTTGGCAATGGGGCAACTCGATTCGCTTGCCGATTGCCAGCTGCCGTTTGCCGCGTCTATGCGGGCTCTGATGAATGGCTTAAAACCAGAAGGTCATGCCAGCCATACCCAAGAGATCGACATTTTTGAAGAAATCGACGCTTACACCTTTAGCATCGCTGGAAGAAACAGCCGTGCCATCTTCGCCGTCTTTATAGAGCGCGGTCGAAGGCACACTGCCATCATCCGTGATGATGTTGATTCCAATGCCCAGCTGCGTATGCAGCGAAATGTGTTCGGTCACGAACCACTCGGGACGCACGCCGAGATCGATGGAGAATTGATAACCATCATTATACTTTAAGTAAGCATCTTCATAAGTTCTAAAGCCATCGGATGATGTGCCGGAAGCCGTGAACCCAACGACGCCGGTCAGATTGGCTTCAGCCGTCAGAATAATGGGAATGAGTGCTCTCAAAGAAACATTCCAATTGATGATCGTCGTTTCATATGGTTCGATCCTAGCACTCGCGCCTTTACCAATTTTTTTCTTTAACTCGACATTCGTCGTATTCATGCCGAAAATGACCTGCATGCCAAAATACTTGTTGATGACATAAACAAAAGAGAGCCCCCGGCCATCACCGGCATAGTCGCTGATGGTTGAATCCACACCAAGACCAAAACGGCGCGACATGTCTTTTGCAGAGGCATCCGCAGCCAGCCCGGCAAAAACGAGAAGAAACAAACCAATCGTGAGAATCAATTTTTTCATGGAAAACTCCAGTATTTAGACAATATAAGACAACGCCACAGCGGGGGATGCCCAAAACGGGCTTAATATAGCGTGATTTTTTGGGGTGTTCAATTGGGAATTAGGAATTAGGAATTAGGAATTAGGCAGCAGGCTGTAGGCTGTAGGATTTAGGATTTAGGCTGTAGGATTTAGAAATGACCAAACTACCCAAAATTATTCAAATTGTCGGCCCAACGGCGAGTGGCAAGACGTCATTTTCGGTGCATCTGGCGCAAGCCCTTGGTGGAGAGCTGATCAATGTCGATTCGATGCAAGTCTATCGTCCACTTGCCATCGGCACAGACAAACCCAATGCAGAACAATGTGCACTGGTACCGATTCATGGCATCAATCTCATCGATTTTGGTCCTCCGATGGATGCCTCGGAATTTGCTTCCTATACCCATCAAAAGATCAGGGAAATTCAGGAAAGAGGCCGGATTGCCATTATTTCGGGAGGAACGGGGTTGTACCATCGTGCGATAGTACACGGACTCATCGAAGCACCTGCTCGAAATGACGAAATACGTGCAAGACTCCGAGCCGAACGTGATGCCATTGGCATTGCCGCTATGTATGAACGCCTTCAGGCAATCGATCCCGAAGCTGCAGCCAAGATCTATGCAACCGACTGGATAAGAATTGAGCGTGCATTGGAAGTTTTTGAAATTACAGGCAATCGCATGAGCAGTATCCATGCGCAGCATGGGTTTAAGAATGTGCTGGTGGAACGGCTTGCTTTTGGATGTACCGCTCCCCGTCCGCAATTATACGAAAAAATTGAGCGCCGTCTCGATGAAATGTGGCGATCGGGAATTATCGAAGAAACCCAGGCAATGATGGATGCTCATCTCGATCCGCACCAACTGCCGATGAAAGCCCTCGGATACAGACAGGCCTATCTCTATCTGTCCGGGGAATGCACCAAAGAAGAAGCACTCGAACTGGCCAAACGGGAAACCCGGCACTTTGCCAAACGCCAGCTGACCTGGTTTAAAACGGATAATGCCATCGAATGGCTCGATATGCCTCTAAGTGATGAACAATTCGAAGAAATCGTAAAGAGATGCCGGGCGTTTATTGAATCCAATACTAAAGGATGTCTCTAAAGTTTAGAGAGAATGGCATTCTTAATGAGCAATGTGAAATGTGCAATTGGGCTTGTCCCCCCAAAAAATCTCTTTAAAGCTAAAAAAACTCCATTCTTTA
>DGWW01000234.1 GCA_002395385.1 Myxococcales bacterium UBA4248 | reverse complement strand
AAGCAAATCACAACCGCTCGCTGCGTCCCCCAATGAGCTCAACAAAGTTGAACATCCAAAAGATTCTGATAAAGCCACTACGGATGACGCTGACAAGAAAGACAATTTCCAGGCATTCAGAAAGAAACCGATTTTCAAAAGCAATACACTTCTCAAAGAATCAGAAAAAGCCCCCACTCAAGACGCCGACGAGAAAGATACTACAAAATCAGCAGATGCTTTCCTGGCAACAGAAAGCCATGAGAAAGACAGTGACACCAGTGCCGAGTTTAGTGTTTCTGCCGGATTATTAGCCATCGGTGCTGTAGTTCAGCAGCGCTATAAGATTATTGATGTCATCGGAGAAGGCGGATTTGCTACGGTCTATCGTGCCCGTGATATCAAGGAAGACCGCGATATTGCGCTCAAGGTGATGGATCCCAAAAAGGGAATCGACACAACCTATACAGAACGCTTTTTCAGGGAAGCGAAAATTGCGTCCAAAATTCACCACAAAAATGTTGTCTCGATTTATGATTTTGACCGTATCGAAGAAACCGGACAGCCCTACATCGCAATGGAGCTTTTGAAGGGGCATGCCCTGAATGATGAAATTACGGAAAATGGCCCACTTACCCCGAAACGTGCATTTACGTTGTTCAGGCCTGTGCTGGATGCACTCGCAACCGGGCATCATTTGGGAATCATCCACAAAGACTTAAAGCCGGAAAATCTTTATCTCGTTTCACCTGGAACGCCTCAGGAAAGTCTGAAGATCCTCGACTTCGGTGTTGCACGAATTCAAAGTGAAGCCACACGCCTGACAAGTGATGGTCTCATATTTGGTACACCTCGGTATCTTGCCCCCGAGTATATTCGTTCACAAATGGTTTCGCCAGCAGTCGATGTCTATCAGATGGCACTCATTTTTTCTGAGGTATTGACTGGAATTCCTGCCGTTTCGGGCGAACCCTATCAAGTGATGATGCTCCACTGTGCCGGCCAGATAGAAATCGCAAACTATCTGCTTGAGGGAGCAGTCGGCAGCGTTTTTCGCAAGGCTCTGTCGATTCATCCTGAAGATCGATACCCTGACTGTGAGGCATTTGGCAAAGCATTCGACAGCATTGCAGAGTTTTTCACCTCTGACAAAGTACTCGAAAACAAAAAGCAGCTCATGAGCTCCCCCAAACAGGAGGCTTTAGGGCAGCCTTTAGATGACAAGCCCGAGTCTGCCGACGAGACAAACCCCAAAGAAGAGGATACATCTGACAGCAAGCCGAATCATGACGCCTCTCCAAAGGAAGACATTGAGAATCCTGAAGCCCCCCAACCTTTGGAAAAAGTCGAACCAGACAAAAAGCTCGAACTGAAAAATAAACTCGAATCCAAACCACTGTATCTTTATATCGGTCTGGGATCCATTATTCTCATTCTCGTTATCCTCCTCATCATCATTCTTTCGATTTCATCCTCAAAAGAAGAAACTCCGGAGCAGAGCGCAGAACCTCAGGCTACAGCCGCAACAGACACTGTTATCGAATTCTCGTTCACCACAGATCCCCCCGGTGCACGCGTCATACGCGGCGGCGCATTTCCTGTATGTTCGCCAACACCATGCAAAGCTCAATTCCACGAGAGCGACCTGAATCTCGCTCAGTTGATTGATTTTGAATTGGACGGTTATCGTATTGCCCACTATGAACTGAAGAAAACTTCGTATGAAGAAACGAAGGGAATGATTCATGTGGCATTGACTAAAGAAGAGAGGATTAGCACCGTAACTTTTACAATCAATTATGAGCCCACCGATGCGATTGTAACGGAAGTAGAGTCCCAGAACGTCGTCTGCACCTCATCTCCATGTACTTACATCTTCGAGCTCGATCGGGGCTATGTAAAATTGAAATTCGAAGCAGACGGCTATCATGATCAAGAGGAAGATCTCACCAAGCGTCGTTTTGATGAAACCCACGGGAAAATACTGGTAGCATTGAGTAAAGGCAAACGTGGTGGAAGACGGTCATCAGGCATCTCGGGTGGAGATGTCGACGCTTTGTGCCAAAGGGCAGTCAGAGCCAAAGTGAACGGTAATAAATGCGAAGCCTATCATCTTTATCGAAGGGCAAAAAAAGCAGGCATTAAAGATGCCCTCTGCAAACGCAATGCAGATTCGACGATTGCGGCTTATGCTGCAGAATGCAATAAGAAATAGTTACTATTCAGCCCCTGTGGTTACTACTCAGCCAGGGGACGAACGCCGTAGACGTTCAATATGAATAGCCCCGGCAGCGCCGGGGGGATCAGAACGATATTATTATGTTTTGAACGCCGTAGGTGTTCAATATTGATCCGGGGATCTTATTCATTTGGTGTCATCTAATCCCCCGGTAGTCGCCTTCGGCTCCAACCGTGGGCTACTTACCTTGAAGCCCTACGGGCTTCTTTTGGCAATAATATCTATGATTTATGCAATAAAACGCTAGTACGTTTTTAAATCGAGTTTTTCTGTTTTTGTGCGGTCATATTTTTGAGGATGGAGTGCCCGATCCAGCAAACCCGGATGGACGATATCCGCTCGTGTTCTGGCAGTATTGGGGCCGACCGATAACCCAACGAGCTCACCTTTCGATGAAAAAAGGGGATAACCATTGCGGGCGGTCATATTTGAAGTCCCATATTGATGCATTTCTGTAACATTCAGCACGTGCTGGGTCATGCTTTCATAAAAAGAATTTGGGCTGAGAAGGAGAAATACGACGCTTGGGATGGGCTTTTGTGCATCAAAAATATCGACCGGTTGAACCGATGGATTCTGCGTGGTGGATAGCACCGCAACATTTTGAGCTTCGTCACGATAATCCAGGCGAGCTTTGACGCGTTTTCCCTGAATTTCGATTTCAAAAGACTCGCTCCAGGTCAGCCAGTCTGCAGTTGTCAGATAGAATTGCCTCGAGGATTTGACCCTCTTATCGGCTGATTTACGTTCTGCAAAAGGACTCGAAACTTTATCGAGATCGCGGTCAAAAAAACTATGGGAATGATGTTGTGGTTCGGGAATATCTTCTTCTGTTAAATCAGATGATTTGACAATTTCCTGTACCGCTTCTGCAGAGACCGCAACACATGCACCGTCGAAACTCAGTCCTCTATCTGCAAGCCGATGTGAGGGTGGCTGAAAGGCAAACATGGTAAAAACAGCATGATCGAGGCGTTTTTGAAGGGTGCGTCGTGCCGTATCGGACATGGCAAATTGCTCGGAGGTCATAATGACCGTTTCTGCACGCTGCTGATCGTATGCAGGTAGTTCGGCAAATGCAGGCAAAGCCAGGCACAACAACAAAAGTGTTACAACGTATTTCATGATTTATTCCAGTTCGCCAGCGACGTTCCAGCGCAAGTATTCGAGACGTTCATCGCGATTGGGATAAGTGGCGCAGGCATGCATCAGCTTGACAAGTGCTGCCTCGAGTCGCATTTCACCGCCACTGATGGCACCGGCCTCCAAAAGTCCCCGGCTATTTTCATACAAATTGAGGTCGATTTTGCCGACCGATGCATTGGCCACGAGGACATCGATGCCCTGTGCCGTTGCTCTCGAAACAAAAGATGCCAGATTGCTTTCTGCGCATGGAATCGTTCCAACTCCAAAGGGAATCAGGACAATACCATCGAGACATCGTTCTCCATCGAGCAAACGATAGAGCGTATTGAGCTGCAATCCCGGGGTTACGTGAATCGCCATGACATTGGCATCAAAACTAGGGGAACATCGAAAAGGTGCAGTTGGCCTGCGAATGTGCTTCCCCAGTGTGATGTCGACGCCCAACTTGGCAAGTGGTTCACATCCGGGGGAGTCAAATGCATGATAGGCACGCGTATTGACTTTGCATGTTCTGCATCCACGCATTAAAAGGCCATCAAAACAAATTCCGACTTCAGGAATGTCGAGCGTTGCGATTTCGATAGAATCCGCAAGGTTTCTGCGTGCGTCGTTTCGGAGTGCGCCGAGGGGCCTCTGCGCGCCTGTAAAAACGACGGGTTTATCGAGCCCTTCGAGCGCAAAAGCACATGCCGATGCGGTATAAGGCATCGTATCTGTACCGTGTACGACGATAAAGCCATCGTAGTGGTTGCGTTGTGAGGCAATCATTTTAGTCAGTGCAGTCCACTGAGCCGGGCCTATGTCCGATGAATCCAGATTGCATAAAATTGCCGAATCGATCTTCGCAAAACCAACATATTCGGGCAATTGTTCGACAAGCGCCGTCGCATAATGGCCCGGTTCGAGATGATCCTGGCCTTCCATGCCAATGGTACCGCCTGTATGAATTAAAAGAATTTTTCGCATCATCCGCAAGCTCCCTTCGACTGAAGTGGGCTTCACATTACAACATTACCGAACTGTGCGGTAATTTTGGTGTTTTCCAGGATGGATACATGGCGATTGGGATAGTGCCGTGTGATTGTATAGGCATCCCCCCGATATTCTTCTAAAGCTTAAAGGGCTTATTTTTTGGCTTTGTTTAACCACCATGGACATGCATTTGTCTTCAGATTTCAGCTTTTCATTGATTGGAGCTTTGAGCGACAATCATCATCTCTAAGCTCTAAGCTCTAAACCAGGATTCAATTTTTCAACGAACAAAATATCCACGCTCGTTAAACAGAGCCTATTTTTTAGGCATTACCAAAGAGAATGCCTGAATAATTGCGAATTGCGAATTACGCATTAAACACAAATCCTCTGAGTTTTGCGCTTCGTGCCCTGGAGTTTTGGGCGAGCTCTTCGGGCGTGGCTTCGATTGCTTTTTTGGAGAGGGTGTGTCCAAGCGGCACTTTATGACAGATGCAAACCGGCAGTCTTGGCGGACATGTACATGGATTCTGCCATCGGTGCATGGCTTCTTTGACGCGCCTGTCCTCGCCACTGTGAAAAGAGATAATAGCGAGTCTTCCTGCGGGTTTCATCCATTTCGGAATAGCTTGCAAGAAGGCATCAATGGCAGCGAATTCATCATTGACAGCAATTCGAATCGCCTGAAACACTCGGGTGGCAGGGTGTGGATGTCCCGGCCTGGGATAGCCCATAATTCCACAACAAAGTTCTGCGAGCTGTGATGTCGTTTGTACCTCTCCCTGGCGTGCATGTTCACAGATTCTGCGTGCCAATGCTCTCGACTGCCGAATATCTGAGTACTGATACAAAATATCAGCCAATGTAGTTTCATCGACTCGCGCAAGAAATTCTGCAGCAGTTTCGCCAGACTGGCTCATACGCATATCGAGCGGGGCATCTGTCTGGAATGAAAACCCCCGTTGAGCATTGTCAATCTGCGGCGAAGAAAGTCCCAAATCGGCGAGTACCATATCAAAACCGCCATTTTGAGAACGATCCTCGAAACCAAGTGCCCGCAGTTGTTCATCCATATCGATAAAAGAGGATTGGATAAAAGTCGTTTTGAGCTGGAATGATGCGAGTTTTTGTTGGGCAGCCCTTTGGGCGTCCGGATCCCGATCAAATCCAACCAATTCACCATTGGGTGCAATGTGCTGAGCAATGGCAGCTGCATGACCTGCCCCACCGAGTGTGACATCGAGATAGCGCTCACCTGGTTTGGGAGCGAGCATGTTGAGGACATCTTTGAGTAAAACGGGAATATGGTTGAATTCGGGCATTTTTATTTGCGATGTGCAATGTGCATTAAAAAAGTGAAGGTCGTTAGGCCTGAACAAATCCGTTTGTTAATTTCTCCAATTATCTTGGCAATAAAAAAGGGGCGAGAACCGCCCCTTTAAGAAACCAGAAATCATGAATTACGGATTGAGGTCGATGGTCGAACCTTTGAGTGTCATCTTGCCACCTGCAGTGACATCGGTGGTACCGCTGCTCTTGAGATCGAGTTTTGAGCACTGACCGTCGATATTTTTACCAGCTTTGATGGTAACATCCTGAGAGGCTTCAACTTCGAGATTTTTGCATTCCATGCGAATGTTTTCTTTAGCTTTAATCAGGATATCGCCGGTATCGGTTTCGAGTGTAATTTTCTTATTGGCGGTATCGATTTCGAGCCATTGTTTTTGATCCATATCATAGAGACGAACACGTTCTGCGCCGTCTTTGTCATCGATATAGAGTTCGGCAGATTTATTGGAGCGCAGCGATACGCCGCCTTCGCCTTCTTTATCGATGAAAGCAATGGTATGTCCCATGCGGGAACGGATGAAGCGATAGTCATTCTTTCCGCCCTGAGCATTATTGGGAACATCGACTTCGATCTGATCTGGCGTATAAGTTAATTTACGCGGAGAACTCTTGGAGCCATTCCAAAGGCCACCGACGATGATCGGACGCGAAAAATCGCCTTCCTCAAATTCAACCATGACTTCGTCATCAATTTCCGGAAGCCAGAAACTACCAATATCGCTACCCGTCATCATCGTGGTGATGCGGGCCCAGAAGCTCTGAATCTTGGCATCACTGCCATCTGAAGTCGTGCCCTGGGAATACTGATCTGCCAACCATGGGAAGGAAACACGAACACGATAGCGATCTTCCGGATCGACATTGTCGACGACTTTCGCAATCATACCACCCTGCATTCTGGAGGTATTTGAACGACCCTCGTGACTCTCATTCAACATATCACTAATGACTTTTCCGATTGATGCCATAATTCCTTTCCTCTTCTATCTTTAGGGTTGCGAATGAATACAAAACACACCACAGACCAACTACTGCAATTTTCGTTCCTATATCATGCTTATTGACATCGACACGATAAATGCTTCTAAAATGCCCAGATTTCAAAGCATAACAATTCGCTCTGCAAATTCGGATGCGCCTTGCCGGGGTCTGTTGTCCCCATTCCAAATGGCTCTGTTAAACGATCGTGGATATCTTCTGCGTTGAAAAATTCAATTCACGCTTCGATCTTAGAACTTAGAGAAGGGAATCGCCGCTCTAAGCTTCAAGCTACAAACAATGAAAAGCTAAGTTCTGAAGGCAAATGCATATCCACGGTGCTGAAAAATAGCCTTAAAAATTCATGTGAATACCCAATGAAACGCCATCCTGAAGCGGCGATGCATACGCACTCACATCCGACTCAACACGTTCTTTCTCGCTGACTGCACTCACTATCGCGAGCACTGCACCCGTAATGGCTGCTGCGCCACCGACACCCACAAATGTATACATCAAAATATTGCCAAGCTTCACCTGATCATGCGCATCATCGGCTTTCTTCTTGTACGAATCGTCCCCCAAAAGCGCATACTTGTACGCATAATCCTTCTCATCCGAATATGCATGATTCGCATAGGCCGAGAAAAAACCACCACCCGCAACAAGGGCAGCACCACCCAACATCAACCCCCAATACAGCGCTGGATGGAATTTCTCTTTCATAATGTAGGATTTTTCTATCTCTACGCGCTTCTCTACTTCGACCGTCTCGACGTGCGTTATGGCCAGTTTAACATGTTCATCCGGCTTCGAAAGCTCGGATTTCACTTTGACCGTCTCTGATTTACCGGATGCATCCACGATCATAAACTTATGCTCACCTGGTGCCAGAGAATAGGGACGCTGCCAACAGGTCCCCACACGCTCATCATCGATCATGACATAGCCACCCGTCGGTATCTCGCATTCCAAATAATACTTTTGCCATGTATCGCAGTTCGAAATCTCGTCAAACGCCTTTACCGCACGCTGATAAATCGAATTTGTCTCCGGCAGGTTATAGTTCACCATGACCTGAGTATAATATTGTTGCGCATCTTTGCATTGATTCATACGCTGGTAGGCACGACCAAGTGAATAGTCCACTTCCGGCCCCGAAAACTGAACTCGAATTTCAAGATATTGACGAAGTGCCTCAGAGAGATCCTGCTTGGTCATCGCTGCCGCATCGGCCATGCGAGCTTTAAATTCTTCCATTTCCTGAGCATAAGCACTCGAACCAAGACCTGCAAAGATGGCCGACATAAGCACTATTTTTATCGATTTGGAAAACATGTATCCTCCGCATTCGCCCCTCAAAGGGCACAAAGAAACACCTATAGCATCTCACAAATTTTATTCTCTTGCAAATACGACACGTCGCTTTCTGAGATTTTTTTTGTTCTGGCGCGGCTTCTATCGCTAACGCGATACGAAGCCGCCCGTTGGGCTATGGCTCGCCATGCTCGCCATACGCCCAACTTTTGTCTTTTCTCATTTTTTAGGGTATAAGCTATCACCCGGTGTGGTTGTACAGTGAGGAGTTTTCATGAAAATTGGCATTTTTTCGGATATTCACAGCAATCTTAATGCATTTAAAGTCGTTCGGGAATTTTACGAAAAGAATCCATGTGATGAATACTTATGCCTCGGAGACGTCGTAGGATATGGGCCTCAGCCGGACGAATGCTGTGATGCTGTGCGTGACTTTGCCAATCTCACCATCCTCGGAAATCATGATGCCGCCGTTTGCGGCCGCATGAATTATGCCTATTATTATGAAGCAGCCAGAAACGTACTCGACTACCATGCAAGCCTGCTCAAACCCGGCAACATGGAATGGCTGCGACAGATGCCTTATACCTACAAACATCCCGAGGGATTTACAATCTGTCATGGTTCACCGATCGATCCGCAGGAATTCAATTACATCTTTTTCCTCGATCAGGCCATTCAGCTCATGCCGCATTACGATCAACTCGATCACATTACTTTTATCGGGCATTCTCATTTAACAAAGGCTTTTGTCCTGGCCCCCGAAGGGGTCAACGATATCACATCCAACAACATCACCTTTGACCCTCACAAAAAATACTTCGTCACAGTGGGGTCTGTCGGTCAGCCCCGGGACTACGACAATCGGGCCTGCTGCACCATCTACGATACCGAAACCAAAACCATCCAGTACTACCGTCTCCCATACGATATCGAAGATACTGTGCGACGCGTTTTCAATTCAGAGATTACTTACAATTTCGGAAAACGCCTGTACCTCGGCATTTGAAGCCCCACCCCCCAAAAAAACGCGGCGTATCCCGCAGGGATAGCCGCGTTCTGCGAGCTGTAGAGACGTGTCGTGACACGTCTCAAAGCGAGTACATTAATTCAAAACCGCCTTCACCACTGCGAGCTGTAGACGTGTCGTGACACGTCTCAAAGCGAGTACATCAATTCAAAACCGCCTTCACCACCGCATCGGCTGTAATTCCAAAGTGTTTGTAGAGCAGATCGGCGGGTGCGCTCGCACCGTAGCTGTTCATGCCGATGAATTTGCCCTCGTCGCCGATGAGTTTTTCCCAGCTCATTTCGCAGGCGGCTTCGACGGCCACGCGGTTTTTGACCGATTTGGGCAGCACCGATTCGCGGTATTCGGCGCTCTGTTCCCAGAACAGGCGATGCGCAGGAACGCTCACGACGCGGCCGCGTTTGCCTTGTGCCTTGAGCTGTTCGTAGGCGGCAATCGCAATGTCGACTTCCGAACCGGATGCCAGGATGATGTATTCGGGATCGGCATCCGTAATGAGCGTATATGCGCCCTTCTTGAGATTTTCGGCAGAAGCATAGACCGTGCGGTCGAGCGTCTGACAATTCTGACGCGAGAGAGCCAGGCCGACGGGACGGTCACTCGAAACGGCATATTTAAAGGCTTCGAGCGTTTCGTTGGCATCGTTCGGACGAATGAACACGAAATCGGGAATTGCCCGCAGCGACGCAAAATGCTCGATCGGCTGATGCGTCGGGCCATCCTCGCCCACGCCGATCGAATCGTGCGTCCAAACCCAGAACGCATGCGCTCTTTCGAGTGCACCCAGGCGGATGCAGTGGCGCATATAATCGCTAAAGACCAGGAATGTCGCGCCGTATGGGATAAATCCGCCGTAGAGCGCCATCGCATTGACGATCGAGGCCATCGCAAATTCACGAATGCCAAAGAAGAGATTTCGCCCGGCACGATCGGCCTTGCTGTAATCGCCAGAGCCTTTCACGTAGGTCTTGTTCGACTCGTGCAGGTCGGCACTGCCGCCCATGAGTTCGGGCAGATTCGCGTGAAGTGCGCTCAGAACCTTGCCGCCAGCGGCGCGCGTGGCCATCGGTTTGCCCGCATCGAAGGCGGCCACTTTGTCCCAGCCTTCGGGAAGCTTGCCGCTCATGCGGCGCTCAAATTCATCTGCCAGTTCCGGATATTCCTTGCGATAAGCCTCGAAATCGGCTTTCCATGCATCGTAGGCGGCATCGTGCCTGGCGACGCGTTCTTCACGGCTCCTGGCGACGCGTTCGGGAACGAAGAATTGCGCATCTTCGGGCCAGCCATAAGCCGCTTTGGTCAGCTTAATTTCTTCGGCACCCAGCGGGGAACCATGCACTTTGGACGTATCCTGCATGTGGGGACTGCCGTACCCAATGTGATTGCGGACGCTGATCAATGTTGGCTTTTCATGCTGCGATTTGGCCAGTTTAATCGCACTGTCGATGGCCTCAAGATCGGTGCCGTCCTCGACGCGCAGGACGTTCCATCCGTGAGCTTCAAAACGCTTGGGCACATCTTCGGTAAAGCTCACATCTGTCGTGCCGTCGATCGTAATGTGGTTGTTGTCGTACAAAACAATGAGTTTGCTCAATCCCCAATGGCCAGCCAGAGAAGCCGCCTCCGAACTGATGCCCTCCATCAGGCAGCCATCGCCGCATATCGCATACGTATAATGATCGACGATCTTGTGGCCCGGTTTGTTGTAGCGCGCGGCCAGATGGCTCTCGGCCAATGCAAAACCCACGGCATTGGCTATGCCCTGTCCCAAAGGCCCCGTCGTCGTGTCGATGCCTGCCGTAATGTGATTCTCGGGATGACCCGGGGTCTTGCTCCCCAACTGCCGAAATTGCTTGAGATCATCGAGGCTGAGGGGATAACCGTTCAGATGGAGCAAGCCATAGAGCAGGGTCGAAGCATGCCCGTTCGAAAGAACAAAACGATCGCGGTTAGACCAACCAATGTGATGCGGTGCCAGATGCATGTGGCGGCTCCACAATACATGCGCCATTGCGGCACATCCCATCGGTGCACCCGGATGCCCCGAATTCGCCGCCTGAACCATGTCCATCGCGAGCGTCCTCAGCGTCAGTACATTCAGCTGATCTATGTCAATGTTGGCAACCTTTGCATCCCATTCTTTTGTCATGGCAAAAACTCCACTCAATTTGTGTTCCAATACGGCCACCATGGCCGCCAAAATGTTCAAAAAGTTTACCCGATTTCGATATTCTTTCGCAATTTTATTCGCAATGTTTTAACAATAATAAGGAGTATTGTTCTGTTTTTAACAAACGGATTTGCTCAGGCCT
>DGWW01000324.1:432-23156 GCA_002395385.1 Myxococcales bacterium UBA4248 | reverse complement strand
GAACAAATCCGTTTGTTAAAAAACTTCCAAAAACCGCGCGATAATCGTTCGTATCCCCGCTTTCCTAAAGGCCACCATCGCCTTGTAATCGTTCCCGGATTTCTCGATCTGCACAACGACGCCACGCCCATGCACTTTGTGCTGCACGCGCGTCCCTACACCGATGGGACGCCCATTCTTCGAGATGGCAACTGTCGATTCCCCGGCAATGTTTGCGACTTCCGGCGATACAAAGGCATTGCCTTCATCGCGGTCAGAACGAATGTCGATACTTGCCTCCTCGTAGACGGGATCGGCTTCAAAATCATTCTGCGCCTGCGATCTTTTTTTCGCACGCGAAAGCAACGATTCTCCGCCGTCCTCAAAATAACGTCGTTCTTCCTTCGGTTTTTCGCGTTCCTGTGGGCGCGACCAGGCCAGCTTGGGCACGGGCGATGTATATTGTGCAGCACTGCCGTTGTCCGTCCTGTCTATCGCAGATTCCTCCCCCTTGCGTACCATTTCATCTAAAAAACGGCTCGGTGTCTGCACCATCTGGCGACCATACTCATGGCTCATCTCGGGATACGAAATCGTGAGCACGTATTTTGCACGGGTCATGGCGACGTACATCAGTCGGCGTTCTTCCTCGATATCGCAGGTGCCGCCGCGCTCGAGCGGCAAAATGCCATCCGCAGCCCCGACGATATAGACCAAATCGAACTCGAGTCCTTTGGCACTGTGGATGGTCATCAGATTTACCGCATGCCGCGTCTCATCGGCCTCCGGGCGAATCAGGCTCATGTCTTCCAAAAAGCCCGGCAAATCATTGGGCGATTTGGCCTGATGTGCATCCAGTTCCTGAATCAGACTCTGAATGCGTTCCTGCGCATCGTCGTATTCCTGCCCCTTTTTGGCCGTCACTTTCTTTAAATGATCGTAAAAATGCGTCTCATCCAGAATATCGAGCAATGTATCGCGCGGCGCACGGTTGCGCCAATCCTCGCAGCGCTCAAAGAGCGCCAGCAATTGCTGGCATCCCGTCACCAATTTGGCACCAGCCCTCGGAATTTTACATCTTCCCTCGACGACATCCGCCAACAGCCCCAAAAGCGCCTCTGCCGGATTCTTCCCAAAATCGGCCTTCTTTCGCACGAGTTCCACGAGCTTGTCACACGTCTTTTCTCCAATCCCACGCGCCGGTTTGTTGATGATCCGCCTAAATGCCACCATGTCCGCCGGATTTACCATCACGCGAAGATACGCCATCAAATCGACGATTTCCTCGCGTTCGTAAAATCCCGTCCCGCCGAGCACCTGATATGGCACGGCATTGTGCGAACATTCGCGCTCAAAACTCACAGACTGGCTATTCTTGCGGTACAGGACTGCAATATTCTGCCACGGAATGCGCATATTTCGATGGCGCGCAATGACCTGCGAAATGACATCGGCCGCCTCATCCCAGTCCGATGCATACGAAACCACATGCACCTTCTCGCCACCTTCCTGCGAAGTCCAGAGCCGCTTCTCTGCACGTTTTTCGTTACAGGCAATCAAATTGCCGGCACACGTCAAAATCGGCTGTGTCGATCGGTAATTCTGTTCGAGCTTAAATACTTCGCATGCCCCAAAACGCTTCGAAAACTCGAGAATCGCCGTCGGGTCGGCACCGCGCCACGTGTAAATCGACTGGTCATCGTCGCCCACGACCGTCAGCTGCGTCGAAGGACCGCATAGCAACCCGAGCAAATCGAGCTGCACACTGTTCGTATCCTGGAACTCATCGACCAGAATATGCCGATATTTCGCCTGGATACGCGCACGCACATTCTCATAATATTTTAAGATATGAAGCGGCCACAGCAACAAACCCGCAAAGTCGACGGCATTATTGGCCAACAGCTGCTTTTCGTACATCTCATAGACATTGGCAATACTCTGGGATTCGCGCGATTTGGCCTCCGAATGCGCAGTCTCTACGCTCATCCCCGCTTCTTTCCAACCCATGATCGTGTACATGTACTCATTGACCACTGTACTCGACTTTTTGGATTCGCTCTCCAGAAGTTCCGACGACTCGCCACCAATCAGCCCCATCTCCGTCATGACTTTCTTGATCAGCGATTTCTGCTCGGATTCGCCGTATATCGTAAAACTCGGTTCGAGCTGCGCATACGTCGCAAAATGCCGCAAAAAACGCGCACCAAACGCATGAAACGTCGACAGCTTCAGCCCCTCGGCATGCTCCTGTACCAACGCCAGCGCCCGCTCGCGCATCTCGGCCGCCGCCTTGTTCGTAAACGTTATGGCCAATATGGCCGAAGGCTCTACCCCCTGCCCGATAAGCCAGGCAATACGGTGCGTCAGCACACGCGTTTTGCCGCTGCCTGCACCGGCGAGTATCAGACAATGCGCATCACCGCTATAAGTTACGGCATCGCGCTGAGGCGGATTCAAAGTATCGAGTGAAAATGGCATAATATCTCACAGAGACTGCAGTCAATCTTCCCCAAAGTTTAAACGAAATATCGCAAAACGCCAAATACTACTGAGTACAAAATTCCGAGCAGATACACATACAATGAAGAAAACCGATGCCTCAATCACTGTAAGCCTCAACCACTCAATACTGCCGACACGATGTCGGCAGCCGACCGTCGAGCCAGGATGGTGAGACGGGCGGGTTCTCGCGGGCATGAGTAAAAAGCGTGCGGGGGTTGTAGGGGGCGTTCACAATCGAACGCCCCCTGCCGCTCGCCACGTAGGCGAAATATAAAATCTAGAAATGCAGTAACAATTGGGGAAAAAGTAATGAGTAAAAAAAAAGCCGCTTTTAAGCGGCTTCACTAAGATGTTCTAAATTGCCGGAGGCGGGACTTGAACCCGCACGTCCACAGGGGACAGAAGATTTTAAGTCTCCTGCGTCTACCATTTCGCCACCCCGGCATCTGAAGAATCACTCCTCCAGACCTGCGACTCTCTTTATGCTTCTATGAGCGTGATGTCAATCATTTTTTATTGATGGAAGCCAACAGTATTGATCTCCATCCAGTTCTATAAGTTTGGATATATACAACTCCAAGCTCTAAGATCCAAGCTTATTAAAGCCTTTGTCATACAGCATTTCTTTTATGGCCTTCGCTCTCCGCTGTATGCGGATACGCTCCGGCAGTGCGGGCTATTCCATACGCCCGCACGCGCGGCCTATGGCTGCCGCCATACGTCCGCGCCTCTTATAATTACTATTCACCCCCTGGAATTATCTTTAGACCAAGGCGCAATCCTCTCAAATGCTGGATGATGGCATCAAAACGATGGTTGTTTGCCTTTCGATTTGGGAAAACATTCTGCATTCTGCATTCAGAATTCAGCATTACGGGAACGGTTCAGGCAGTTGTTATTGCAAATTCTCTATAGGCTGAAAAATTTCCGCTTATATGCGCACATGTCCCGATTCTCTTGCCCAATTCCTTTATTCATGTCATAGTGATCCTTACTTGCACTGTTCGTGCATCCACTATTTCTCCCGGGAGGTAACCATTATGAAAAAAGCATCTCAATTGAAGGCCGAAGCTCGAGCATCCCTTGCAGGAAAAGGCATGCGCTTAACGACACTATTGTATTGGCTAGCTATCTTCGGCATAGGCATCCTCACAGTAATCGTGATGGTTATATTGATGCACATCCTCCAAGGGGTCGGTATTTTGATTGCCATCTTGCTTTACTTTGCACTCCTTTTCTTTATGCTGGCGCTATTCTATAAATACAACGCTGCCTGTCTTGACATTTCTCATGGGGGATATAAAACATTTAAAGATATTTTTGATTTCTCAGGTCACGATTCGATCGTTCGAAGCTTTCTTGGACTGTTTATTCCCGGTTTAATCGTTTTCCTTTTAGCGTGCGCCACCATCATTCCATGCACCTTTATATTTAGTAATTATATTCAAAGCAATTTAGCTATTTTCAGTACCAACGCCTTAGATCAAGCCGGCTCAATGATACAGTTTACAATTATATCTTTATTATTTTTAATGGTATTAATGATTCCGTCCTTAATCTATTACTATGCCTGTTCATTGACTCCTTTTCTCGCACATGACAATCCCCAAAGTGGAATCGTCGAATGCGTCAAAAAAAGCATCGTCATGATGAAAGGCAACAAACTTAGACTGATGTGGCTCGATATCACATTTATAGGATGGATTCTGCTAATATGGTTAACCAGCTCTGCGTGTATAGCTATTATGCAACTCGGAATAGCAGGCATGGTTTTGGGGGTAATCTTGTATTTAGTCGCTTATTTTGGCATCTTGTGCCATGTCTTCCCCTACTGGACTACGTCACGCGCACACTTTTACAAAGATCTGATGGATGCCAATAATGTTGTTCAGGACGTTTTGGATGATCCAGAAAATCCCGAAGACGAAGATCTCGACAAAATAATTAATAGTCATAAGTAACAATTCTTAATGACTGACCATAAAAAAGGCAGAAACTATCGTTTCTGCCTTTTTTTATATCAGCATTTGAATGTAAGAAAAGAGTGCAATGCCCCAACCTGGGGCTACTCGCCATGAAGCCCTAACGGACTACATCTGGCAACATATTTTTAAATGCGACACCCCTGGGATTCACGGCCTTGAAGGCATGACGTTTATTTGGAATGCCATTTATTGCTAATTGCTAATTGCTAATTGCTAATTATCTAAGCCTTCCGCCCCGGCTGTACTGCCGCGATGAATTCAATCGGTTTATCTTTGTAATCATCAATAATTCTGCGCATCATCCATTCGCTCGAGAATAATACAATCAGGCGATCTTCGATATCGCGAAGACAAAGCGTACCACTCCTTCTCGACATTTCCTGGACATCCAGATCGCCCTCGATCCAGCGTGCATACTGATAGGGCAGATTGTCAAAAGTCACGTGGACGTTGTATTCATTCTCAAGGCGGTTCTGTACGACGTCGAATTGCAGGCGACCGACAGCGCCCAGTATGGGATCGCGCTCCATGCGTTCGAGATCGTAAAAGACCTGCACGGCCCCTTCTTCCGAAAGTTCATCCAGCCCTTTTTTGAGCTGCTTGCGCTTGAGGGGATCGCGCAGTACGACGCGCACAAAATTCTCGGGGCTGAATCTCGGGATACCTTCATAAGCCACGGGTTTGCCCGTATAGAGCGTATCGCCGATGTGTAATTGGCCAGAATCCCAAAGGCCGACGATGTCCCCGGCAAATGCCTCTTCGACGTTGCTGCGCTCCTGTGCCATAAACATGAGCGATTTGGCCAATGTCAGCTTCGCACCAGTGCGCTGCAATGTGGCCTGCATCCCGCGCTCAAACCTTCCCGAACAAAGCCGGAAAAATGCAATCCTGTCGCGGTGGCGCGGATCCATGTTTGCCTGAATTTTAAAAACAAACCCAGAAAAATCCTCACTATCCGGGGCAATCATATCGCCGTCAGCGGTCATTTTTTCGCGCGGTGCCGGAGCCAGATTGATAAACGCATCCAAAAAGGGTTCGACGCCGAAGTTGGTCAAAGCACTGCCAAAGAAAACAGGACTCAGTTTACCTGCCAGGAATGCATCTCTATCAAAGGCTTCGCCAGCACCATCGAGCAATTCCAAACCATCGCGCAAATCCCCATACAAACGGTCGCCAATCTCATTTTTGATCATCGGATCATCCAGCGATGCCTCGATGATTGGCACGCGGGTTGAACCACCTTCGCCGCGTTCAAATTTGAGCAGCCGTTTGTTCCAGCGATCATAAACTCCGCAAAAGACCTTGCCCTGCCCCACTGGCCACGTTGCCGGCGATGTCGGTATCCCAAGCACATCTTCGATTTCCGAAAGCAGTTCAAGCGGGTCACGTCCTTCGCGATCCATCTTGTTAATGAACGTCACGATGGGAATGCCGCGCATGCGGCACACCTGGAACAGCTTAATCGTCTGTGGCTCGACGCCTTTGACCGCATCGATCAACATGATTGCCGAGTCTGCTGCGGCGAGCGTTCGATACGTATCTTCACTAAAATCGTTGTGGCCCGGAGTGTCGAGCAGGTTCATTTCGCAACCGGCCCACTCGAAATGCATGACCGACGTCGAAATCGAAATGCCGCGTTCCTGTTCCATCGCCATCCAGTCGCTCGTGGCCATTTTGGCACTGCGCCTTGCTTTAACAGAACCTGCCGTATGAATTGCCCCGCCGTAAAGAAGCAATTTTTCGGTCAATGTCGTCTTGCCCGCATCCGGGTGAGAAATAATCGCAAATGTGCGCCGCTTGTAAATTTCTTCAGAATATGCTGTCATTTGTCTTCCAAATGTCCCTAAAAGTTTAGTCCCGAGCCGTATAAAAACAGCTCAGCAAAAGACGCGCGCTTTTAGCATATTATCGTTCAAATTGCACTTCATTCCTGTCAGGCTTATTGCATATCCGTAACTAATCTACCTTGGGCGAATCTACAATTTCATCTGCATGAACCGTTCGCGTAATGCTGAATTCTAAATGCAGAATGCATAATGTTTTTCCAAAACCAAAGAAAAAACCTACAACCATCGTTTTGATGCATTCAGCATTCTTAATTCAGCATTCAGCATTGGAGAGGATTGCGCCTTGATCTAAAGTCAATCCCAAAGGCTGAATAGCAACTCATATCCACGTCGATCAAACCAATCGCTAATGATTTTGATAAAAAATATCGCGTGCATCCACAAGTTCATGCAATGGCAGCGGAAACGGCATACTATCTACATACTCAATACCATTTGCCCTGTAAATACGATACAAAATCGGCAATGGATCGCCCGGTTTTACATCAACTTCCGAATGAACGATAATATTATGGTACAGATCCCGCTCATTTTCGTCATCTGGTGGGTTAAACTTGTAGACAAGACGAAATGACGGAATACTATGATTGATTACACTGCATCCTGTATTCTCAACATATTCATATCCATTATTCTCAACATATCCATATTCATTTGGACTTTCTTCATACTCCTCTTTCCTCTGTCTAATCTCCAAACCGAGTTCCAAATAGCTATCATCTGTATTGATATATTCATTCGAAACAACTGTGGCAATCGTTTTCCTGCCTGTCTGGATAAGCTTATCCAGTTTTGGATGATGAAATATCTCTGTTTTCTCGAAATTCTTTTGTAAACGATGGCTGACTATCATTTTCCGAATATGCGGTCTCATGATAAAAAATATCAGAACCAATCCAAGCACAACAATACATACACTCGCAATATTTAACGTACTCACGCCGCTTTCACCGCTGTGCTCCAATGCGTCATCCAGATTAGATTGTAAAAAAATGAATGTTAGCACAGACACAGAACCGATCAACATGCTCAAACCAACTGCATTTGCCAAGCCCATGCTGCCTTTTATGACATGCCAACTCTTATCAAAGTATTCAAAAATCTGCTGATGATCACGCCAATTTGAATGAACTTGTATCTTGCGGTAAGGCTGCGGAATTTCGCGCGGTGTCTTATCCGGCAAACGCTGCCAAAGCTCTACATTGCCGCTCTGTCCAAATGTTTCTACTTTATTGAGTTTTGCGTCATACGTAATTTCTGACAACTCAGTAACAGCTCCGATATCGTATGCATGGCGCGAAAAATGTTCAAAGATATCGATGAGTTGTTCCAGATCATACAGACGCTTTTCAAGGTCCGGTTCGAGCATCCTGCGGATGGTATTGACCACCACCACAGGCATATTCTGCATGTCCGGCTCAAAAATGAGATGGTAATCACGCACGGGCATGCTGGCAGGATCTCTCCCCGATATCATATATACCGCAACTGCTGCGAGTGCATATACATCACTCGCCGGAACAGGTTTGCCCATGAGCTGTTCGGGCGGCATATAGCCATAAGTACCGGCTACCGTCGATCCGCCACCTTGCACCTGAGGATTGGCCACCGCACCAAAATCGATTAAATAAACGCGATATAAATCCGATTCTGTTGGCACTAATAAAATGTTCGATGGCTTGATATCCCTGTGAATCACTGGCGGATGATGCTCATGAAGTTGCTTCAGAATATGCAAAAGCTGTAGAATGATATCATAAACAACATCGATACTCAAACGATGCCCTACCAGAAATAAATCAAGCAGCGACTTCCCGGGAATATATTCCTGAACAATATACGAACAGGGCGGATCCTGATCAAGGCAGTCCACAGCATCATAAAATCGTGCAACCCCTTGAATGTTCAATGACTGTAAAACATCTGCCTCGCGATGAAACAAATCATAAGCTTTCCAATTCTTTACCGATTCGATGGCTAGTCGCTTGATGGCAACTTTCTGGCCATCCGACTCGCGCTCAGCCAGATACACTTTCCCCTGGGAGCCATGCCCAAGCCTGCGAAGTTTACGATAACCCGCCAAAAATGATGCGTTAGCACCTTCATAACCAGAACGCTCACTGTGCGATTTAGAAGCTGATATTTCCATGCCCTTTCCAATGATTCTTTTTGGCACCAATGTTAATGATGAATACTCAAACCCACCGAAACTAGTTTTGCTTTAGCAACTCTCTTACACAAACGTATGTACATCCCGGAATGCAGGTATGAACACAAATGGGTAATTCTGAAGCATCTACATTGTCTTCCCGACATCCCTTTTCGCACTCTTCTTTACAACCATTTTCGCACAATGTCTTGTTTTCCCCCTGAACAATACTCGAATCGTAGTCCGGGATATCTGCCAAATAATTCTTTTTACATCCCATATTACATCCGAATTTACAGGATGATCTGCATGTTCCCTTCTCATAGCTTTTAAAATCAGAATCCAATTCACAGGATTTCGCACATCCCTCTGTACAAGCTTCATCGCAAGCTTTTTCAATTTCGGGGGGATAATTCTTACATGCACCGAGGGTGAATAGCGAGACAACCATCAGAAATATAACAACCAAATCTCGATTCAACATAGGGCATCCTCATTCAAGAGAAACGAAGCAAGTTCATTGTAACACATTGGATTGCCATAATAAAATAAGCGAGCCGTAGAGACATTCCGTGAAAAAAAGCGAGCCGTAGAGACGTGTCGTGACACGTCTCAAGGCGAGCCCCATATAAAAAAACGCCGCGTATCCTGTAGGGCGACCCCGTGGGGCGCCCGAAGGATAGCGGCGTTAAGCGAGCGTATTGGCAGCGCAGCGGCCAATAGCGAGTAGAGACGTGTCGTGACACGTCTCAATTAGAGACGTGTCGTGACACGTCTCAAGGCGAGCCCCATATAAAAAAAACGCCGCGTATCCTGTAGGGCGACCCCGTGGGGCGCCCGAAGGATAGCGGCGTTAAGCGAGCGTATTGGCAGCGCAGCGGCCAATAGCGAGTAGAGACGTGTCGTGACACGTCTCAATTAGAGACGTGTCGTGACACGTCTCTGCCCGAAATAGCCGCGCCCCGAAAAAATCACCCAACCAATTCGTAAATTTTCGCAATGGCATCGTCGAGTTTATCGACATCGGTACCGCCGGCCTGAGCGGAATTGGGTTTTCCGCCGCCCTTGCCGCCGACGATGGCTGCGGCAGCACCGACGAGTTTACCGCAGTGGATGCCCGCTTTGACGGCATCGGCACTGGCAACGCACATCAGCGCGGGTTTGCCGTCGATGACGGCACCGAGCAATGCAACGCCATTCTTCATTTTATCGCGCACGAGATCGCCGTAGGTCAGCAAATCCTTGCGATCCGTGATATTCAGCCGCGACGCAAACACGGCAATGCCGTTTGCACTGTCTTTGCGCGTGGCCATGATATCGGCAACTTCGGCCTGGGCAATGCGCAGCTTGAGCTGTTCGATCTCTTTTTCCTGATGTGCAGCGGTGTCGCGCAGTTTTTCGAGTTTATTGATGATGCCCGGAACATCGCAGTGAAGCGTTGCGGCGATATCCGAAACCATGCGGCGCTCTTTGTTGTACAGTTCCATGGCGCTGCGGCGCGTCACGCATTCGATGCGGCGCACGCCGGCTGCGATGGCCGACTCAGAAACGACGCGGAACGTCTGGATTTCGCGTGTGTTGTCGACGTGGATGCCGCCACAGAACTCGGTGCTCACGCCGCCCTGGACTTCGATGACGCGGACTTTGTCGCCGTATTTTTCGCCGAAAATCGCCATTGCGCCCATGGTCTTGGCCTGCTCGATGGGGACATCGGCATGCTTGATGACCGGGATGGCCGCTTCGATGTTGGCGTTGACGCGTTTTTCGATCTGGTCGAGCTCGTGCGGCGTCAGTGCACGCGGGAACGTAAAGTCAAAACGCAGACGGTCGGGACGAACAAGCGAACCGGCCTGGTAAATCTCTTTGCTCACGATGCTGCGCAGTGCCGCCTGTAGCAAGTGCGTGCACGTATGGTTGGCCGAAACAGCCGCGCGGAATTCCGCATCGACCGTCGCCGTAAACTCGCCCTTCATCACTTCGGGCGTCACAAAACCCTCGCGCACCTCGCAAACATGCACAATGCCGCCCTCGCCACGGATCGTGTCGATGACGTCGAACACCAAATCCGCACCGTTGGCCGCGATCGTACCATGATCGCCAACTTCGCCGCCGCCTTCGGCATAGAACGGCGTCCGACGCAAGATGATTTCGCAGATGTCGCCGCTGTGACGATAGCGCAGCACATCCGAAACCTCGCAACTGCTCGTATAACCTTTAAACTCGCAGGTCTGTCCTTCCTGCAAAATCGTCCACGGTTCCTGGATATTCGTATAGAATTTGGCTTTTTCGCTCGAACGCTGGCGCTGCTCGGCCAATGCTTCCTGGAACCCGGCTTCATCGACGCTCATGCCGCGTTCTTCGGCCATGATCTGCGTCAAATCGAGCGGGAATCCATAGGTGTCATAAAGCACAAACGCATCGCGGCCGTCGATCGTCTTATTCTTGGCCTTGGCGGCAACTTCCTCAAAGCGAGCAATACCGCGGTCGAGCGTCGCAAAGAAGCGCTCCTCTTCGATGCGGATGACTTCCTGCGTCTGTTTGGCGACGAGCCCCAATTCGGGATATGCCTTCGCGAAAGAATCGACGACCGCCTGCGAAACTTGATGCAAAAACGGCTTGTCAAATCCGAGCATGCGGCCAAAACGCACGGCACGGCGCAGAATACGGCGCAAAACATAGCCTCGGCCGTCGTTCGAGAACGGCTGACCCTCGCTAATTGCAAACGTCAGCGTGCGGATGTGGTCAGCAATGACGCGATAAGCCGTCACATCGGCCGACGCCAGAATCTCGGCCTGCGTCCTATTCTTGCCCAGCATTGACGAAATCTTTTCCAAAATGATCTTGAACAAATCGGTTTCGTAGACCGAATCGACATGCTGCAAAATCCCCAGAATGCGTTCCATGCCCATGCCCGTATCGACGCTGCACATCGGCAGGCGCGTCAGCGTGCCGTCTTCGGCGCGTTCGAACTGCATAAAAACGACGTTCCAGAGCTCGAGATAACGATCTTCGGGATAATCCGGCCCCCAAAGATTCGGCTCATCCGGGCGTTTGTCGATGTAAATCTCGGTGCAAGGCCCGCATGCGCCCACCGGCCCCATGCTCCAGAAATTCTCTTCGTCGCCCTTCTCAATGTCGCCAAAACGCGCGATATGATCCTTGGGAACGCCGACTTTTTCGTTCCAAATGCCATACGCCTCATCGTCGTCTTTATAGACGCTGACATAGAGGTTTTCTGCCTTTAAACCGAGGTGTTTGGTCAAAAAATCCCATGCCCATTGCGTGGCTTCGGCCTTAAAATAATCGCCGAATGACCAGTTGCCGAGCATCTCAAAAAACGTCAGATGGCGGCCATCCTTGCCGACTTCGTCGAGGTCGTTGTGCTTGCCGCCCGCACGAATGCATTTCTGGACGCTCGTCGCGCGCTTGTAGCTGCGCACTTCATTGCCCAAAAACACTTCCTTGAACTGGTTCATGCCCGCATTGGCAAACAACAGCGTGGGGTCGTTCCTCGGGATAACCGGCGAACTCGCCACGACTTCATGATTCAGACCTTTAAAATATGCGAGAAATTTCTCTCTCAATTCGTTCGATTCCACGTTAATTCTCCAATAAAAAAGCCGGTTTGATAAACATTCCGGCAATAAGCCGCGCGGCTTTTAGCACAAATGGCGCGAAGTTTCATTTTATTTTATGGGGTGCGCGGCTATTGGCGGCGTGAGAGACGTGCGGGTCGCACGTCTCGACATGCCGCCAATACGCCTTGCGCCGCGCGCCTATGCCTGCGGCATACGGCGCGCGATCCATACCCTACATCGACAGTGCATTCGCATTCACACGCTCGATCGCACTGCGAATCCCCATCCAGACATTCAGATCGTCAAAGATATCCACGATGCTGCCCTGGTCTGTAAACGGGGCTTCCTGCAAGACCGATAAATCCTTCATCATGCCATTGTGAACGATATATTCAACAATCTGATTCACAAAGTATATCTGCCGACTGTCGAGATTGGCATCGTTTAAAAATTCTGCAAAGGCTTCTTTGGCGGCATTCATGTCCAGCCCAACGATCTCTCGCACAAATTCACCCAATGGTTTTAAGCCGAATTCATCGATATAATCCTGCTTTGTGCCAATCTCACTCCACAGGATTGATTCGAGCTCCTGTACATCCGATGCATCCAGCGGAAGATTGGTTTTCAGCTTGGCGATAACTGCATTGTCCTGGTGCTGACGAATATAATATTCTGCCTTGGCTTTGTAATTTTTCAGATCATCATTTTCCAGTTCCGATTCTTTCCATTCTGTCGAAAGAATATCATCATTAAAATCTGTTTCATAAACGATTCGATTTATTGGAATGTATTTTATCAAATCGCGCAGGTTCTTGCGAATATGCTCAAAATCGAGGATATCGGCATGTTCCAGATAATCCGTATGCAATATTTTATCGATGAGTTCCGACTGTTTTTGGATTTCCGGTATATTGGCGACGCTTGCGACTGCCGAAACCTTTTGCATCAGTTCTTTGCGTGCTTTTGTATATTTCTTTTCGGCGAGCATGGCGAGTTCGATGCCGTAGAGAAGGGCATCAAAACGAAGAGCTTTGGGATCGTCGTTTTCGGGCAAAATGAGCGGTGCAATTTCATCCCGAACGATAACGACATCACTATAAGTCAGTCCCTGATATCGCTCCGGTGCGGCATAGTGATCGACATAGCGCAGATGCTGACGTACCGCGAAATTGCTGCGATTCAGCGATTGTACTTTTTCGACCAGATGCGAAACGAGCGACTGCCTCAATGTGATTAATTCTTCCGTTTGATATTCCAAATCCTGCAATTTATAAACAATTTCAAATTGCAGACAGAACAATGCCCCCTGCAGCGCAGTAACATTGGCTGTCGGTTTACCCTGGTTCATGCGGAAAAACTCAAAATTCCCGCAAAAATCGAAGATAAAGAACCGGTCTTTGTCGATGCCGTCGAGCAGATGCGGGCAAAGACGTGTGCCACGGCCAATCATTTGCCAGAATTTGGCCTTGCTCATCACCTTTTTAAAGAAAACCAGATTCAATACTTCGGGAACATCGATTCCGGTGTCGAGCATATCGACCGAAATCGCAATCTGCGGCAGTTTCTTTGGATCTGAGAAATCATCGATGGCGCTTTGGGAATACGTCATATAATTGTCGATTACCATCGCATAGCCGTTCAAATGTGGATATTCTTTGTTGAATAATTCGAATATCTTTTCGGCATGCGTGTGGTTTCGTGCAAAGATAATTGTTTTGCCGATTTTATTGCCGTAATCGATCTTAAGACCAAACGCCATCAGCTGATGCAGCACCTTTCGAATTGTATCTGCATTAAAGATCCATTCGTTCAGGGCTGATGAGGCAATGCTTTCGGGCAATTCGCCGTCTTCATTCTGAAATGTGTTTTCGTAGATTTCTTTGTCTTCGTCGGACAAATCATCGTAGGCAATGCCCTGCTCGATAAATTTAATCGTCGTTTCGACAGAAATATAATTGACCAGATAACCGTCGCGCACAGCCTGCGCAAGCTCATAGCCATACGTCGGAACACCTTTCTCAAGATCGAAAATCTCATACGTATTCTTATCGATCTCATCTTTTGGGGTGGCCGTCAATCCGACCAGCGGTGCATCGAAATAATTAAAAATATCTTTGTATTTGTTATAGATCGAGCGGTGTGCTTCGTCGCAGATCACCAGGTCGAAATGGCCGCATGAAAACAGCTTATTCTTGTCGTCATCCTGCACTTCGTCGATGCAGTTTATCATCGTCTGGTAAGTCGAAAAGACGCCGTGCGCATTGTAATTGTCTTTATCTTCGCAAAGATTGGTCACCGACAGATCGGGCAGCAGGTTGACAAAATTGCGTTTGGCCTGTGTGACCAGCGAATTGCGATCGGCCAGAAATAAGATATTTCTTATCCAGCCCTGCTCCATCAGTACTTTGACGAGCCCAATCACTGTCCGCGTTTTGCCCGACCCCGTTGCCATGACCAATAGCGCCTTGCGCCGATTTTTCTGGCCAAAACTATCGCATACGGCTTTGATGGCTGCTTCCTGATAATATCTGCCTGCAATACTTCTATCCACCACGATATTCTTCAGGCTGCTACGCATGCGCTGCAAATTGAAGAGTTTTTCCAAATCCCTTTTGGAATAGAAAGCTGCAACCTTTCGCTCGGGATATTGGTTGTCAATCATGCGGGTGTCAAAACCGTTGGTGAGGAATACGACCGGCCGGCGGCCCTGCTGCTTTTCGATCGCATCGGCATACAATTTGGCCTGCTGCCGCCCCCGTGCGACATCCACACATGTGCGTTTCGCCTCGATCACGGCGAGTATGCGACCATCGTCTCCCGTTAAAACGTAATCCGCAAATCCAGTCTCGGATTTGTTCGGCATACCGGGAATCTCGTATTCATTGAGCCAGTTTTTGCCTTCGATCCAACCGGCATCCACGAGCATCGCGTCGATATAGCGTTTGCGCGTCGCAAATTCTGACAATTCCTGCGGATTCATGATTCACTCACCAACACTTCCCAATAGCCGTTTCGCTTGCCGTTGGCACGCCGAAGGACGCCATTTTGCTGCAACACAACGGTATGCGTTTTAATTGTTCTTTCCGATTTTCCCAGCAACAATGCCAACTCTTTCTGCGTAATCGATGGTTTTTGCGCAATAGCCTGCAACACGGCCAAGTTCTTCCAAAGTGCAATTCAAAGTGCAAATCTTGCACTTTGAAATTTCATCCTTCAGCTCAAGTTTCCATTTGATATCATCTGACATTGTACTGCCAAGCATTAAAGCTAGAAAAATCTCATATATTGCAAATAGTGTTTTTTATCATGTTCACTTACTCTTTCACCAAATAATCTAAATCCATTATTTTCATAAAAATTGATTAGATTTGCATTGGGTTCACAATCAAGATATGCAATACCTCCACCCACTCTATGTTGTAAATCGAACAATTCACGGTTTACAAGATTCAAAAGCTCTTTGCCACTAATTCTGGCACTTTTAGCAATTGCATAATTTTTTCCTAACTGCGCAATTAAAAATGCGGACACATAATATGCATTCCGTTCTGTATCCAAATGTGCATATCTATTCATTGTTTTAATGGTCGTTCTGCTTAACCCTGTTGCAGGTATTTCTATCGGCTTATGCGCGATTGTAAAGAATCCAAGCAGTAAGCCGTTCGATTCATCACTTACAATATAAGAAATTGAAGATTTCTGTTTGGCAAGCTGAATAGCATTTGATTTAATAAAATGTTCAATATCGGAATTAAGAGACTCCGCCTCTCCTGCCAGTTCACGTGTACATGAATAGCCAGAGAGTAATTCACGAACCTTTTCTTCACCACAACATTCCATCAAATCAAGAATATTCCAAACAGAGACATTCATTTATTTGCATCCTC
The DNA here is from genome assembly GCA_002395385.1 of Myxococcales bacterium UBA4248. Lineage (GTDB taxonomy): Bacteria > Myxococcota_A > Bradymonadia > UBA4248 > UBA4248 > UBA4248. The sequence continues at coordinate 7,226 of DGWW01000324.1, read as the reverse complement.
ATTCTTTAACGCCTTCTCAATAAAGGCCTTCATTCGCTCTGAATCAGTGCATACTGTTGACGATTCATGAAATGGATGCTGTTCTGATGCTTCTTTTTCCTTGAAATTGACAAATTCTTCAATGACCTTTGGATTATTCACGCGTATGTTTTCCAAAATCGTCGATGTAGCCATTTTTCCCTCCTTTACTTGCGCAATCATCACCCAAGCCCCCTATCTCCCTTTATACCATAACACACCGACATTTGCCACCCTCTACCCAAAATACCGCTGCATCATACTGTCAAACAGCAACTGACTCTCCTCCAGCGCCGATCGCACCCGCGCCTTCTGTTTTTCCACTTGTTGAACAAATAGTTTAAAAAAATCTTGATCTTCAATTGGTGGTACAGGGATCGTTATATTTCTAAATTTTTCAGCAGAAACGTTAAACATTGAACCACTCGTTCCTGTAGATTGAGCAGAAAACTCTTCACGTATTGATTTTGAACTAAGCACATATTTTGCATAATACACATTAAGCGAACTAGAAAAAAGCACACGCCATAATTTATCTGGAAGTAACAAATCGGGATAATCTTTATCTACAATTGCCGTGGCTCCGACTAGTTCTCTTGTATTTGCCCTGCTGAACAACAGATCTCCTTTATGTGGAAAAACATATTTCTTAATTAATAAATTATTTGGTAACACTTTATGTTCTTCTGGCTTAAAGTACCCCATAGTCACTGCGCTAACCTTTAAAACAGCTCTTTCTTCTTCAGTTTTTTGTCTAAGTTCGCCGTTTACACTCCAGCCAGGAATAATATCAGTAACAAGAGTTCCCAAAGGTACTTCTGGATATTTCATACTATTAACTCTTGGATCCCCAAACATCTCCACAAACCTCGCCTTCACCAGCTCATCCAAAAGATCTAGCTGCCGACGACGGAGAGAGAGTATTTCTCTTATTCGATCGAGTTGGCGGCAAATGGTTACTTGATGAGAGTAATCAATATCAATCACCTCATGTTGTGAAATGTATAAATCTATTTTTAAGTTGTGTAAACCAGTCGTTTTGTTTTCAAAAGCTTTAGTCCCCCCCCTTTTGTAATTCGAGAATAGAGAATAAAAAATATATTTTGAAAACCATCTATTTTGCTTGCGAACTCGCAGTAGCCCTGTAAAATTATTAAATAAATATTTATTATCTGGTCCATCGTAGTAAATCACCCGACCAACAGGTTGTTTATCGCTACCACCAGACTTTTCAATAATAATGTCACCATCACGAAGAAACTTATTCTCCAAATTTTTAGATTTAATTGTTCGAGTGACTACATTTTCAAAATTCACAATCCCTTCATTTGTAAAATTTGTTGTTCGAAGTACAGGAATTCCTGTATTATTCACATCATCGCTTCCCCATTCACCAGACAATGCTTTACCTGTTATTTCAATCAACTTTGTCATCTCACCCTCTCCCTGTCTCACCCTCGCTATCACCATTTAACGCATCCTTGCGCATTGCGCATTATCCTCACCCTCTGGCGCCCCCCAAAGCCATCTGCCTCACGCAACCAACAATTCACCTGCCTTATAGCATTCAGCCAGGTAATCGCGTGACTGATAGTATAAGTCGGAATTGTAATTTGAAATTCGAACTGCCAGCCATGATCCAAATACATCCTTAATGCCATCAATATACATTTCCGTTGGGTAACAATCTTCAACAAGTCGCTGAAATACTTCGCCAATATCCCAATAATCAGGCACATCATACCGGCATGATGTAATATAATCTGTATTACCCGTACCAATATTGCATCGCCGAATAAAATCATCTGCGACTTTTTCTATGGGCTCACAATGAAACACATCATGGTACTTGTAAATTCTGTCAACATCCATCCCCAAAAAAGCAATAACCTCTTTATGCGTGTGTTTGGTTTTCCGCGTAATGAACTCAATCAGACTACATGTATAAAATAGTGCATTATTTATCATGAACTTCCTCCGCTTTCTCCAGCAAAAATTCATCCACCAAATACAGATCACTTCGGCAGTGCAGATCCGCAATGCCTTCCTGAATCATCTGAAACGTCACAGAATGATAAAACTGCCGCATGGCACCTTCACGTGTGATACCAAGGACGTTCGCGATTCCCTCAATAATCCTGGCATATTTCATCTGAAGTACAATTTGCCTGCCATCCATACTACAACACCTCGTGTTTTAGAAAAGATAAATGTGAATCAATAAATGTCTGATCTAACAGACAGATTTGATGGTTAGGCTTTTCATACAGCAGCCTTTGGAGCGCGGTTTCTTTGGGAATGTCACCAGTAAAATAGAGATCGAGCGTCCTAAACACTTTATCGTTTGCAACACCACCTTTAACCGCGTCATAAGTATCCACGGGTTGTCGACGTCGATTTGCCATCACAAAATCCAGCCATGCTTCATCATAACTTTCAAATCGTAAAATATGTCCCTGTCTCCAGTTGTCACTGAGCTCGTAAACATTTAAAATTGCTGGCTGTGATTTAAAACGAAACTTCTCTGCATAATTTACAGCCTGTTCCCTGAGCGCAGTTACATAAAAACCCTTTCCAAAATCCAATGCGTCTCTCGAATAAGTAATATCCGGATGCATAACAACGACATTTGACGCATGATAAACTATCATTCCAATACCCCCTTAAACTTCATACAATCAATCAGCTCCTTTGTGATATTTTCCGAACTCAGTGTATGCAGATAAGGATAGGCTTTAACAATATAACCATCTAGGATTCCGCTTTCATACAACTTATCATAGACATCACGCTGGTTCAAATGCAAGGCATCCGAAACACAGCCGATGCAAAATGTCGCAAAATCGAGCTGGTCAAATGTCATTGTTCCAGTCTCCGATGGGCAATCTCTCTGCTGTATGATATCGTGTTCCATTTTCAATCCTCCAGCATCCCCTCCAGCTCATCCATCCCCTTCGCGATCTCCCCCTCCAGTTCCCGCAGTTTCGCCATTAGCTCGCCCGTCGGCGGATACTCGGTTTGTATATATTCGGTCTGTTTATATTTATTAATACTGAGATCATAATCGTTGCCGACAATCTCATCTTTGGGCACGAAGAAGCTCTGTTCCGTGCGCTTTCTGTCAATTTCACCGTCGCGCGCACGAAACCTTGCAATGATATCGGGAATATCATTTTCTTTCGACTCGCTGCGCTTGTCATCCAGGCTAAAACCATCGGCTTTCATATCGTAAAACCAGACTTTATCGGTGCCCCCGTGCCCGGTTTTGGTAAAAATCAGAATGGCAGTCGAAACCCCGGCGTAGGGCTTGAACACGCCCGACGGCATCGAAATCACAGCTTCGAGCCGGTTTGCTTCGATCAGTTCTTTGCGAATCGCCTTGTGCGCCGTCGAAGACCCAAACAGCACGCCATCGGGTACGATGCAGGCACAGCGCCCGCCGACTTTCAGCATCCGCAGGAACAAAGCCAAAAACAGCAGTTCCGTCTTTTTGGTCTTGCAGACCTTGGTGAGGTCTTTCGAAACAATTTCCGCATCCAGACTGCCCTTAAACGGAGGATTGGCAAGTATCAGCGTGTATTTGTCGCGATCCGGGTTCTGATCCGAAAGACTGTCGCGGTATTCGATAAATGGATTGTCGACGCCATGGGTCATCATATTCATGGCACCAATGCGCAGCATCGTGCGGTCCATGTCAAAACCATGAAACATGCCGTTCATGTAATGATCTTTGTTCCGGCGGTTCATAAAGACTTCGGTTTTGCGGTTTTCTTTCAGATAATCGCTGACTGCGACGAGAAAACCGGATGTGCCGCACGCCGGATCACAAACGATTTCATCCGCACCGGGGGCCATCATGTCGACCATCATGCGAATGATATGACGCGGGGTGCGAAACTGCCCATTAACACCGGCTGTCGCAATCTTCGAGAGCAAATATTCGTACACGTCTCCGCGCGCATCGTACCCCTTGACCTGCGCCATTTGTGCGTAAATGGCGTCCATCGCCGTAACAATTTTGTCGAGCATCAGCGGCGTCGGAATCTTAAAGATGGCATCGCCCATATATTTCGAATAAGCGCTGTCTTTGTCGCCATGCAGATTCTTGATGAACGGAAAAACATCTTCCTGCATCGTGCGATACATCTTATCCGCAGGCAAATCGCGAAAAACGCTCCACCTAAGTTGGCTGCCATCGACGGTACGGGTGCCGATTTCTACCTTTTGGGCGAAAATGCTTATGTGCTTTAGCCCCAGCATACTCGCTTCTTTGGCGTGTTTGCTGTCGGCTTCATCCAAATCGTGAATGAACATCAAATAGGTCATCTGTTCGATGACGTCGAGTGGATTCGTCAGGCCACCGGTCCAGAAAATTTCCCAGATGCTGTCGATCCTGCTTTTGATTTCACCCGTCACCATCTCTATTCCTTCTCCTAAATTTGGAATCTGCAAATTCCAGAATTCACATCGACATGATCAGAACAGCCGTTTTGGCCGTTTTGACACGCCATGTCATACCACGAAAAACGATGATTACGCCTTAAAATTTTATCCACTGCGTACATCGACGTGGGGCGCTCGCCTATGCCTGCGGCATACGTCGTGTCAGAGGCGTTCCACGGAACGCCTCTACATGGGGGTGGGGTGGGGCGCGGCTATTGGCCGTTGGCCAATACGCCTGTGCGCGGCGCGCCTATGCCTGCGGCATACGGCGCGCCAGAGGCGTTCCACGGAACGCCTCTACATGGGGAATACGTATCGAAAAGTGTTTAATTTTATCCCTGCGTAATGTGACTGGTTTCGACTACCTTGAGGTCATTCCGATTGCGTTCCAAATTTAAACACAATTTGCAACGTCCCCCCAATTTACATATCGACATTGATTCTGCTTTTCATAGGTTTCTGAGCTGCGACCGATTCTATCGGAGTTCCCTCAAACATTGCTTCCGCTTTACCATACGGCACGCGCCAAGTCCCTGGATAATGGCTAAAGTTCGCAGCATGATAAAACATGTGATACATATTACGGACATTGGATACATTCCACTTATCTAAAGACTGGTTAAAGGATGCAGCCTCAGAAAACATACTTTCCATATTCTCTACATTGGCCACATTCCATTTATCCAGGGGACGATTAAACATTTTAGCCCCCATAAACATTCCCTGCATATTCCTGACATTTGAAACATTCCAATCCTGCAATGGCTGATTAAAAACTTCAGTATGCGCGAACATGTTTTCCATTTCCAGAACATTGGATACATTCCACTTGGCGAGTGGCTGATTGAAAGCGGCTGTTTCTTCAAATAAATGATTCATGTTTTCAACTTTCGAAACGTTCCATTTTTCCAAGGATTGATTAAAGTTCTTTACATTGTAAAACATACGGTTCATGGAGTTAACATTCGAAACATCCCAGTTTTCCAGGGGCTGATTAAAAACAGGGTTATCCGCAAACATATTGTTCATCGATTCCACTTTGGATACATTCCATTGTTCCAGCGGCTGATTAAAGGATTTAGCGTTGGAAAACATGCCATTCATAGCCTCTACATTCGAAACATTCCAATGGTTTAGTGGCTGATTAAAAGCTATTGCGCCAGAAAACATCTGATTCATTTCCACAACGGCCGAAACATCCCATGTTTCAAGCCGTTGATTGAATAAAGGTGCTTCTGCAAACATGCGGGACATATTTCTGACATGAGATACATCCCATTTATCCAGTGGCTGATTGAATGATTTGGCACCCCAAAACATTTCTTCCATATCCATGACATTGGACACGTTCCATGCATTCAGGGGTTGATCAAACGATTGTGCGCCCGAGAACATCTCCCGCATGAACTGTACATTTTCGACATTCCATTTGGACAAAGGTTGATCAAATAAACGCGCATCCAGAAATACCCCATTCATATTCAATACATGTGAAACATCCCAATGTTCGATTGGCTGATTAAATAGATATGCATTAGCAAACATATAACTCATATCATCGACATGACTTAAATCGGGTGCTTCTTTTGGCAGAGAATTGAGGTTCATACATCCTGCAGCAAACCAAGACATACTTTTCCATTGAATATTTCCCCAATCATCTATTGAAATGATGGCTTCAGCACTGTCATCGTTTACATTTTCTGAAGGATAACAATTTGAGACATCCGAAGGACAGGTTCTGGTGCATAGCATCAACGAAGGAATTTCGCCGCGCAGCCAGATCGAATGGTTACCACTGTGTCGTTTATAAATACATTTTTGATCTTGTTTTAATCCCGTATGCTCATAATTACCATCTCCGTTGCAATCCAAATCATACATAAAGTTATTGTGGTTGATTCTGTTCAAATGAATCGATATTTCAATATCATCACTATCACCATCAAAATCGGTAATAATGGTATATTTAAAGGGGGCTGCAGATGCAAAAGCAGAGCTTTCCGGAAGTGCCTGACCGGAATTCTGGGTAACGGATTCTGCAGAGGGATTAGCTTTTTCACCCGTTTTGTTTGAGCATGCCGAGAGCGTTATAAGGCACAATAGAAATAACAGATAGCGATAATGACAAATCATAAGATAATCCATATTTAATGCCTTATATTTTCACCTTATAAACCGCAAAGCCGCATTTACTACGACTTAAAGCGTTGCCCTGCGAGTCATAATAGTCCAGAAAGCATAAATAATTCGTTTCATAGCGTGGGTTCCGTTCATATTATTTGGGTTATGACAAAAAAAAAGCCGCCGCGTATCACCGATAGCGGCGGCCC
>DGWW01000324.1:0-366 GCA_002395385.1 Myxococcales bacterium UBA4248 | reverse complement strand
CCGGCGGCGTATGTTTTGGGGCGCGTGTCACCGTCCCCAAAACATAGCCAGCCGGCGCAGGCTGTATTGCCGAAGGCAATAGGCGGCGCACTCGGAAATGAGGGGATTTGACGTTAGAATTAACGGTTTTCGCGGCGGCGACGGTACATCGCAATTCCCATAAAGCCGCAAAGACCGAACAACCAAAGCGTGGGTACTGAACCTGTCCCCAAAGGCTGGCTGGAACATGAATCCTCGGCAAATACTGTAGTTCTGGTCGGTTGTGAGTCATGCTCATCACCATCCGTCGGATCATCCGGATTGTCGGGATTATCGGGAATTTCAGGATTATCGGGATTGTCAGGATTGACCGGGTTATCGGGATTG
>DGWW01000043.1 GCA_002395385.1 Myxococcales bacterium UBA4248 | reverse complement strand
GACAAACTATTATCAAATAATTCAAGTTTCTAAAGTAGCTGCGCCACTTTAAAAACTTGAGGTTAAAGGATAATGGTTAAAGGTTAAAGATGTCTTTTGAAATAATTCATTAACCATCAATCAGTGAGCAAGTTAACTACTTGTGAAACTTAAATAAATAATTAATGAATATGAGAATCAAAAAAATATTATTAACTATCGTTGCCGGTTGCATGGCGCTTGGCACCGTTGCAGCCGTCGATGAGCAAAACAGTAATGACAAGATGAGTAACAACACGAGTAAGAGCCTGGTCGCCTACTTCAGTGCGACAGGCACAACCATGGAGGCTGCCTCCAAGCTGGCCAAGGCCGCTCATGCCGACCTGCACGAAATCGTTCCCGCTGTGCCTTACACTCCCGCCGACCTGAACTGGCGTGATAAGAAGAGCCGTTCAACGCTGGAAATGGAGGACAAGTCGAGTCGCCCCGCTATTGCCAATAAGGTGGAGAATATGGATCAGTACGACACCGTGTTTGTGGGTTACCCCATCTGGTGGTACATCGCCCCGACGATTATCAATACGTTCCTTGAGAGCTACAATTTTGAAGGCAAAACCGTCATTACCTTTGCCACCTCGGGTGGCAGCCAGATGGGCAAAACCCTCGAGGAACTCAAACCTTCTGCCCCCAAAGCAATCTGGAAAGAAGGCAAAGTCCTCAATCATGCCAGCAAGGATGACATCAAAAAATTCGTGGATAGCATGAATAAATGAGCAATATGCAATGCACAGTGATCAATGAGAGTATTCTCAAAAGCATTCGAGCTTAGATCCTAGAACTTTAAAAGGAAAACACTACTCTAAGGTTGCCATTCGCTGGGGCTCAGCCCCAGACCCCGCCAAGGGCATGATGCCCTTGGAACCTGCAATCATTTTATTGTTTTTTATCACTTTTTTATCACTTTTCGTGACCCCAGCCAACTTATCTCTCGATGGGGTCCATCCCCCATCTCTCTACGGTATTTGTATTGACTATAGCCTCAACCCCTACAAACCCGCTAACACTCGTACCAAAAAAGTGAGCATCGTTAGATGCGAACAAACCCGTTTGTTAAAACATACAAGGTTGGCGGCTGAGTAGTAACAATACCCGCGCTCATTCAACAGAGCTTCATGATTACTATCCATGATTTCGGCGGCGTATAGCCAATCCCATCATACCTAAGAGTGCGAACAGTATACCAGAAATGGGATTTGCAGGTTGCATGGGGGCCGCAGAGCAATCGTGATTGGTTGCGTAGATGAATTCTGGTTGATCGTCCTCATCGGATGCAGGTATTTCAGGAGTAGGCTCATCATGACCAGGTTCGTCTGGGCCGGGTGGTTCAATACCGGGTTCGTCGTGGCCGGGCTCATCGGGGCCGGGCTCATCGGGGCCGGGCTCATCGGGGCCGGGTTCATCCGGATCAGTGGGTTCGGTACCAGGTTCGACACATGCATTCTCAACCACTTGCATGGGCTCAATACAAGCATTGACGAGACAGACATGTTCTTCACACGTGCCTCCATTCCATCCATCTATGCTTTGGGAGCAGTTATTTTCATGTGTCCCACAATGTTCGACGGAATCTTCTTCACAGATGTTCTCTTCCGCATAGGGATGGTAAGCGCCTTCGCATGATGTCACAATGCACTTTTTATCGATGCACTGCCCCTCGGCCCAATGTTCGATGAGGTTTGCACAACGATTGCCGGCTTCACCACAATTATCGGCATCATCCTCGATGCAAGCGCCATCCGCAAGATGATAGCCATCCACACAGGCACTTACAACACAATTCCCGTCAGCCGTGCACTGTCCGTCCGCCCAGTGTTCAACGGATTCGGCACATGCCTTACCATGTGATCCACAATTTTCGATGGTATTGGGTTCACAAAAGCTTTCGAATGCCGGATCGGCATATTCCAGACCGTTGGTGGCGACGTGTGTCCCCGAGTTTTCCATGCAGGATGATACGATACAATGATTGTACCGGCAGCTCCCATCCCCCCAGTTTTGAATTTGGTTTGCGCAGACATAGCCAGTGGCGTTGCATGCCTCGATCGAATCATAATCACAGCGATCCAATGATTCATGTTTGTGAAACATATCATCCGGGCATCCCAGAACAGGTTCAGGTTCAATTTCCTGATAACCTGTCCAGTCCTCGGGTTTTTGAATGGGATCGGGTTCGACATAATCCTCATTTGGAATGCACTTATAAAAGTGCATGATGCCATTGCTGCCATCCCGCCCTTCACCGCCAGTAATCAGTGCATTTTTGGGGTAATTATTTGTATCCCGGATATCGTATGCGATTGCTTCTCCCTGAATCTCTGCCTTGGGGAAAGAGTCGAACCTTTCGACGGGATGAAGAAATGCCTCTGCAATGTCAGGATATTTGATGAGATCGTATTCAAAAATGGTTGCATAGGTTCGTATGACAAAACGATAGCCATTGGGATGAAAATCCGCGCCGGTCGTCGCATTCACTAAGGGCAAAAGTTTCCCCATGCCACTCATGAATTCGTAGGAAGCAATTTTATTGAGCTGACCTGCATTTTCGCCGCTGCGTGTCATTTCAAACAAGGTTTGCTCGCCACCCGACGATTGCTTTGAAATGATATAGACTTCGGCACTGCCCGGCCTGACCATAATGGATTCCGCATCGGGATTGACAAACTTGAGGATTTCAGGATCCCCGGAGCTGGCATCCAACCCGGTGTCCGGGTATTGGATATTCCATGTGCGCAAAACTTCCAACGGCTGATTGTTTGGCCATTGTTTATAATTCTTAACATCGGGCTCTTCGACCATGATAATGCGCTTGTCTTTACGTTCAAAGAGGTTGTCCCCTGTATCTGCAATGTATATGCAGTTTTTTTCACTCCAGGGTTCGCATGGCCCGATGGCAATATCTTCCCAGTCCACATTGGGTACCATTTTGGGATAAAAGGATCTCAGGATTCCACCATTCCGATTGATCAAGTACAATTCGGAAGTTCCCCATGAATCGTTATGCGCCCAAATATAATTGGGATTAGACCGGCTCACGACCAGTCCACTCGTTTCATGAAGTGCCCATTTAGTCAAAGCGACCTCGTCATCTGCAGACGGATCTTCATATCCGTTGCATGGCAAATCTGCCATTGCCATGATTGGCATATTTCCCATCGCAAAAGCAACCAGACCAATGATTAATCGAAAGCAGAATTTCATATTTCCTCACACAGAATCCATACTTCACCGGGCAGCCCCCGGACAAAAAAGAGGGATATATTAACAGTTTTTTTATACTACTTCAATATACGATGGAGGATACACAGGAAAGAACCGTAACTGTTCAGCCCTGAGGTACGCTCCTGTTTCCCCAAATACTTGAAATCTCTTTAATTCATAATGC
>DGWW01000248.1:23918-29902 GCA_002395385.1 Myxococcales bacterium UBA4248 | reverse complement strand
GTGCCCTCAATTCGCACCGTTCACAGGACGGTGCGAATTGAGGCCCCTTTGGAATCCGCAATGTTTTATTGTACACACTAAACGACTTGGCATGCTAGTGCGAAATGAGCCCCCTCCCCATTTCGAACAAATCCTTAACGTTTTCATACGTTTTACGTTTTTGAATGCATATTCAAAGAAAAAGTCAAGGGAGGGACTGAATTGTTACCTCTTGATTAACTACATTGGCTTACATGTTGAAAATGTGATATGAAACACTCTCATTGGAATGTTACTCGCATTCCATTTTATTTCATACCCTAAATGACAGCATTTTTTAATGCATAGTTTTTAAAGGATAAAACATTCATGCGTAGAAGCGGCATTTTATTACACCCAACAAGTCTTCCCGGGTTGGCCGGTATTGGTTCTATCGGTGCACCTGCTCGCGATTTTATTGATTTTCTGGCCAGAGCCGGTCAGACCGTCTGGCAGATGCTTCCTCTGGTACCGACCGATGATGGTGGCTGTCCCTACAATTCGACGAGTGCCATGGCATCCAATACGCGTCTGATCGACATTCCAGATTTGTGTGGTCCTGATTATGAGCTATTAAGCCAGAATGATTTGGCAGATGCTCCCAATCCCGAGCGTTGGGATCGCGCTGATTTTGCGATGGCACGCCAGTGGAAAGACGCAAAACTTGCGATTGCGCTTGAAAATCTCAAAAAAGGCACATCTCCGGTTCACGAAAAACTGCGTGCAGAATTGGATGCATTCTGTAAAGAAGCAGCTTCGTGGCTCGATGATTTTGCACTTTTTGACACGCTTCAGCATGAGCTCAGCGAAGGCCCCGAATGGAAAAACTGGCCCAAGGGGCTGAGAAACCGTGCTGCCACTTCGCTTGGAAAAGCCAAAAAACAATATGCTGCAGAAATTGAGCAGCGCAAATTTGCTCAGTTTATTTTCATCAAACAATGGGATGCATTGAAAAAAATTGCGCACGATCGCAATATCAAAATCATGGGTGATGTGCCTATTTTTGTGTCTCATAACTCGGTGGATGTATGGTGTCATCGCGATTTGTTTGAATTGGACGAAGACGGTTTGCCTGGATCGGTAGCCGGTGTCCCCCCCGATTACTTTGCCAAGGAAGGTCAGCTTTGGGGAAATCCGCTCTATAATTGGAAAAAGCTTGCAGAAACAGGCTATGCCTGGTGGCTTGGGCGTTTGTCCGCGCTCAATCGCCTCGTCGATATCGTTCGACTCGATCATTTCCGTGGTTTTGAAGCATTCTGGAGTGTTCTGGCTACAGAGAAAACCGCCATCAATGGACACTGGGTCAAGGGGCCCGGCATGGATTTCTTCAATGCCGTCGCCAAGGCCTTGCCCGATCTCGAGATCATCGCTGAAGACCTCGGTATCGTCACTCCCGAAGTAGAGATCCTTCGCAAGACTGCTGGTTTCCCTGGCATGCGCGTTTTGCAGTTTGGTTTTCCCTACGACGAAGCCAATGATCACCATGCATTGCACATGCATACACAGGACAGCGTCGTCTATTGCGGCACCCACGACAATGACACGACCGTCGGCTGGTATCTCTCGCTCAATGAGGGATTGCGCGATCGTGTTCGCACGTATCTTTCGATCGACGGCAACGAAATCGCATGGCAGCTCATGCGGGCTGCAGAATCCTCTGTCGCGGATCTCTGCATTCTGACGGCTCAGGATCTCATGAGCCTCGGTTCGGATGCTCGTATGAATGTTCCCGGCATTGCCAAGGGCAACTGGATGTGGCGCATGACGGATCGCCTTCCCGGATGGACGGCTGACAGACTGCGCGGCATGACCGAAGTGTATGGGCGTGCTCCATGGCAGCAAATTAAAAAGAAACCTGCCGAGAATAAGTAATTTTCTGACAGAGACGTGCCGTTTGCACGTCTTTGCCGGGTATCATCATTTCGATGATTTCTGGAGGGCGCGCAGTTCTCTCGTGTCGCCATCGCGTTTTTGCAATTGATTGCGTTCTGCTGTGATTTCTGCAGCGCGCCCCGGATAGATATCGGCATGACGCTGGTAGAAGCGCTCCAAAGGCATGAGCGCAAGGGCGCGCGTCGGATGGATGTCCAGATTGGCCTTGAGATAGAATTCCGCTTTCGCCAGTTCATTCACATTTTCGTATGCCGTTGCCAACCGAACATACATCTCACTTGTGGGTGAAACTTTCGACAATGCTCGCTCGTAGAGCGCGATAGCCTGATTCCAGTCCTTGCAGGCAAAGTAAATACGGGCCAGAGTCTGCATATAGGCCGCGCTTTTGGGCTGGAGGTCGAGTGCATGCTTCATGTATTGAATGGCCTCATCGTATTTGCCGGCATCCGCAGCAATGTTGCCTGCCATTGCATAGATCCTGGGATTGTCCGGATTTTCCCGAAGTGCGCGTTGTATGACCGTTTCGGCTTTCTGGATTTCTCCATGCTGAAGTTCAACCTTTGCCAGAAGCAAAAGCAGGTTCCAGTCCTGGGTTTTGGGGCTCATCTCACGCAAATAAGGCGCAGACAAGCTCCACGAAGGTGTATCGGCCAATTCGAGTGCTATGGCTTTTGAAACCTCAAAATGCCATGCATCCTGAGACAGCTCTGCCTCATTTGGCTGTTCTGCACAGACTTGAACGGGCATGCCCATCCAAAAGCATGCCACAAACAGATGCCGAAGACGAAAGCTCCAATGCATTACGCTTCACCTTTGCGGAGTGGAAGCTCATTCAAATTGGCATCAATTCCCGTCCAGATGTCAGATCCGACGACGTGTCTGCAGGCCCAGAGTTCACCGGTACGTTTTAGGTCCGTGTCATGTTTGATGAGGCGCCCCTCGGGAGGAAGCTGTGCCGGTGTACTGAAATACTTGTGATTGCCCGCATCGGAGAGATCGAGCTTGAGCCCTTTTTCAAAATCGAGAAATGGCGAATGGCCCACGGCCAGGTAATTTTTTCCGGATGCTTTGAGAAAGTCGAGGATACGCTCAGGATGGCGGACCCAGTCATTGGACTCTCCGTCGGGCGAAAGAAACGATTCATGTTCGGCAAATGCAGGATGATCCATGCCGCGTCCGCGGGCAATATCCATGTCATGAATCCATTGATCAAATCCGCTTTTTCCTGCGCCAGCCAGCTGTTCAGACAGCGATGCTGTCGGACCGCCATGCATGTATATGGTATCACCGCTCATCAAAACATGCGGACGCCTGTAGAGCCAGTTGAGCCAGTTGTTGCGCAGGACACGTCTCGTTTTGCCCTCGGTCATGTGCGCTATGACGGCACTTGGGGACAAACCCAAAAGGCCGAGCAAAATGTATTTCTGCTTGCGTCCATACGCACAGCGCCCTCTGAGTAAATCTGCATCATGATTGCCGAAAATGACATAAAAATTATCTTCGTGTGTCTTTTGCCAGCGCGAATAGAGCAACAGTGTTTCAAAACACTTAAACGCCTGATAAACTGAAGTTATCACTTCAAGATCATTGCTCGAAAGCAGGGCATTGGCATCCAAAATTTGGCGGACGCCAAGGTCGCGATCCCAATCGACAAAAGTATTGCCTTCATGAAACAAGACCGACCTGAGTTCCGGTATCTCGTCAATGCGGGCATGGCAGGCTGCGCGAAGACTCTCAATATCGCAGGGATCCGGCATCGAAAAGCCATCACATAAGTCCCCCACCTGAATAAAAGCAGTCGACTTCTCGCCTCGTAAATAACTGCGAATTTCCAATTTGTTGATAAATTCAATCACTTCGCGGCCTCGGGCGTGCGTATCCCCGATGCTGTAGATTACTGAATGAGATAATTGATAGGTATAGCGTGGCATGTTTTCCTCCTTGCCCATGAGAGCAAAAGAATGTGGGAACTAATATACGCCAATTCGCCATTATTTCTGAATTGTTTTTGTAGATATTTCAAGCGAAAAAAGAAAATAATTTTCGAAAGCAAATAAACATTTGTTTATATTTTTAAGAGTGAATTTTATGGTGTTTTGTGCCTTTGGAATGCTACGTTTTGCGGTAATGATGGGCTCTGGACAGGCATTGCTCACCATTATTCGTAACCATTCAGCTCCCATGCTCTTTCTGAAGCTTAGAGGTTGAACCATTTCAAGGCATGAGGCAGGAGTTTGCCAAACACATGGTCCAATCTTTATTCAGAAATCACACAATTTCCCTATAGAGCACTTGCTGTTGCCTACTGCCTACTGCCTGATGCCTGGACAACCAAGCTTCAGGTCTTTGCATAAATCAAAGGGGCTGAGTTGTCACATTCATCATTGTCTTTCTTGTCAAATGCTTGTAAAATAAAGATAGTATGGGGATATCCCTGTATTTGACAATTTCATAAGAGCAGAGCAGGAGAGCATGTATGGCAGAAGATAGCCGTCAAAATCATCGTAACAGCAACCGGGATCAGCGCACGAGCAATCGATCTCATGACCACAGCCGATCGTATCGTCCTGCACGCAGCAGGGAAAATGAAGTTTGGTACGATGCTGAATGCAGCCTTTGTCACGAAGCATTTAAAGTTCCTTTTGAGCCGGATCCGGAACGCCCCATTTATTGCAAATCCTGTCTGCGTGCGTCGCGTGAGTCGAAGCATGAAACCGAGCGTGAGGTGCATGAGGAGCACCGCGAACCCGAATCTTATGAAATCACCTGCACCCATTGCGGCAAGCATGATACGGTGCCCTTCAGGCCTTACGAAGGGAGTGTCGTATTGTGCCGCGAATGCATGAGCAATCCGAACGTCGAACGCGTTGGCGGCAAGATTTATCATACGATTATCTGCTCTGTATGCGGCAAAGAGAATAAGGTTCCGTTCAAGCCGGATCCCGGCAGCCGCGTCCTTTGCCGTGAATGTCATGCCCAGGAGCGCGAAGCCAAGCAGCGTTCCCGCGAGTATTTTGCCCGGCATCATCCTTCGGTGGCGCACAATACGCGCGTTCGTATTGAGATTCGCTGCGAAAAATGCGGCAACATCGACACGCTGCCTTTTGTACCTAAAACGGATGGCCCGATTTTGTGCCGCCAATGCGCCGAGAATACTTTCGGCGACGAATGGGCACGCCGCAACCGCGTCAATGCTCAGGAATATCCGTTTACCTGTGCACGGTGTGCCGCCCAGGACTTTGTGCCCTTTAAACCCAAACCCAATCAGGAACTGCTGTGCCGTCACTGCCTGAACGAACAAGCCATTTTAAATCACAAACGCAGCGAAATGACGCGCCACGATGCATTTACATGTGTCAGAAAGAATACACCCAAGGATGAAAACGAGAATTCGTAAGGTTTTTTGATTATGGATTGCCGCTTTGCGATGCATGCGCGGCACTGGCGTCGGCTATTGGCAGAGCCAATACGCCTCCGCATTTTTTTTTGGAGCGAACACCCATCCTGCATTTTTTTTGATCTGATGCCTAATTTTAATCTGTCATAAAAAAAGGCTCTGTTTAACGAGTGTGGATATTTTTTCACAGATAACTTCCGTCCTGGCTTAGAGCTTGGAGCTGAGAGAATGGATTAACCACTCAAAGCTCAAAGCAATGAAATGATTTAGCTATCGGAACAAGTCGTATCCGCGGTGGTTAAACATAGCCTAAAAAAAAGCGCTGCGTATTGAGCAAAGCGAAAAGCAGCGCAAGAAGGGCGAATTGCCGCTCAGGCAATCGCCCGGAACACGAGCGTATTGCCGTATGGCAAAAGCGAGTGTAAAAAATTGTGTCTTTTTCATGCTGTGACATATAGCAAGTGGGGGGCGAAAAGGTTAAACTAATCAGATGTATGCCCTGTTTTTGTGAGGGCAGGACTGTCGTGGAGATAACATGCTAAAATTCGCTAAAATACTTGTCTTTTGCTCATTTGCGCTCGCAGGCGTTCATGCTTTTGCGCAAGATGCGGCTCAACCGCAAACCGAGAATCCATCTGCCGATGCGGCAAAGCCACAGGCCGAAGCAGCACCCGCC